>CAYSMB010000014.1:0-19936 GCA_964432005.1 uncultured Halobacteriales archaeon | reverse complement strand
ATGCCCGACGGGTTGTTCGAGCTCACCAGTTTCCAGCGGGACCTTCTCTTTATCGCGGCCGAACGGGAGCGGCCCTCCGGCCAGGAGATCAAAGAGGAGATCGAAGCCACCTACGGGACCGAGATTACCCATGGTCGGTTGTACCCGAATCTCGACACGCTCGCTGAGAAGGGGTATATCGACAAGGGAGCCATCGACCGCCGCACGAACTTCTACGAAGTCAACGAACAGGGGTTGGATGCGATCGTCGAACGCCGCAAGTGGCAGGACCGGTACCTCGACGCCGCAGAGGCTGAAGCCCAGCTCTCGGCGTAACCTGTCGGAAATGGCACTGTGCCGTGAACGGCCTTGCTCGAGACGCGATTTCGTTTCGGTGAGCCGCCGCCCTGACGATCGTACGAACACCAGACACGAATGACCCGGATCGGGTTACACGGCCTCACCAAGTACTTCGGCGGCGGGGACATTGTCGCGAACTACGAACTGGATCTCGAGATCGCCGACGGCGAGTTTCTGGTCATCCTCGGTCCCTCCGGATGCGGAAAGACGACGGCGCTGCGGTTGATCGCCGGCCTCAAGGCCCCGTCGGGCGGCGAGATCACCTTCGATGGGGACGTCGTCAACGACTGGTCGCCGAGCAATCGAAACGTGGCGATGGTGTTCCAGAACTACGCGCTGTATCCCCACATGACGATCCGAGAGAACATCGCATATCCGCTATAGGTGTGGGGGGATCGGATCGGCCGAGCGGGAACGTCGCATCGCCGAGATAACGGGGATGTTGCATATCGAAGAACTCCTCGAGAAACGGCCCGCTGCGTTGAGCCGGGGCCAGCGCCAGCTCCGCGCCTTCGCCGTCCTCACCGTCGTCCCCCTGATCGTCGTCGGTCTCGTTCCCGTCGGTACCGTCCGTGTCCGAGTCGGTGACGTTGTCATCCGCGTTGTCGCCGTTCTCGTCCGGGTCAAGTCAGCCGGCCAATCCGACTGCCCCGGTGCCGATACCGGTCAAAAGTACGCGTCGTCCCAGCGTATGATCGTGCTCCGTCATGATTCGAGCTCGAATCGGCACGGATCCCGCGCCACAAGGAATCGAGAGACGTCCCGGTTGCCAGGCGTTGGGCCGAATGCACTATCATTATAATCTGACTATACGTTCCGATCACATAGTGTCAAGATCGCTTGAATGAAGATGGCCATTACTTGGTTACGCGAGTATTGGAATGTGATATATCCCGCTCACGATCGGTCGTTTATCGCGGTGATTACTCTGCGTCAAACTCGCCCTATTCCGTGGCGGTATCCACGACGTCGTCGATCCGAACGACCCCGTAGTCACATTCGCTACATGCCCACTTCGTTTTCTCCCCGAGGTGGAGTTGGGTGCTGGCGGTCCGATAGAAAGTGCGCGTGACCCCGCAATCGGGACAATGAAATTCCCGCTCGAGGCCCATGTCGAGGGGAGGCGGTCCGGCTGTTTATGAATGTTGGTCGGGCACGCTCAAGTGGGCTGCCCGCAAGTGTCGAGTATGACCATCTATACGGGCCGTGGGGACGCCGGCGAAACCGACCTCCGCGGGGGACGACGCGTGGCGAAAACCGATTCCCGAATCGAGGCGTACGGAACCGTGGACGAACTCAATGCGCTCCTGGGTGTCGTTCGAACCGTCGCGAAAGAGCGGATCGAAGCCGACCTGGCTGACGTCCAACAGGACCTTCACATCATTCAGGCCGAACTGGCGAGCGTCGAGCCCGTCGATCCGTGCATCCAAAAAGGGGATGTCGATGCACTCGAGGAGCGTATCGATCGATACGACGCGGAGCTGCCGGACCTCCAGTCGTTTATCCTCCCGGGTGGCGGCAGTGCGGGCGCGAGCCTCCACCACGCCCGGACGGTATGTCGACGCGCCGAGCGTCGCGTCGCCACACTGAGCGAAGCGGGCGGCGAGTCCACGCGGGTCGTGAGCTACCTCAACCGCCTGTCGGATCTCCTGTTCGTCATGGCTCGATACGCCAATGTGGAAAACGGCTTTCCGGAAGAATCTCCGGACTACGGCGGCTGAATGCGGAGTGGGCGGACTCGGATTCGAACCGAGGATCTACGCCGTGTGAAGGCGTTGTCATAGCCGACTAGACCATCCGCCCGCATGCGGGTGAACTCGTCCGACCGACTTAACGGCTACTCCTCACCGATTCCCCGGGGCTTCGGCCGGGCTCGACCGATCGATCAGCGCGCGCAGCTGCCGCGAGGGGACCGCTCCGCGGAGCGCTTCGTTTCCATAGACGAAGGTGGGCACCCCCGTCACGCCGTCCTCGCGGGCCTGTGCGAACGCCGATTCGAGGCGAGACTCCACGGCCTCGTCGGATAGCGCACGGCGATGTATGTCGGCGGGGAGGCCCGCTTCCTCGGCGATCTCCCCGAGTACGGCGGGATCACTGATGTCGCGTCCCTCTTGCCAATGAACCCGGTACACCCGCTCGTCGAACGCCCACCAGCGATCGGGGAACTCCTCGCGCACGAACAGCCCGACCCGCTGGGCCGCGCGGGAGTCGATGTCCCGATCGGCCTGTTCGGGGGTCGGAACGCCGTACTCGTCGGCCAACCGCTCGACGTTCTGCCAGGCCTGCTCGAAGTACGACTCGTCCTGTGGTTCCTCGACTACGATCTCTCCGTCTTGGTTGCGGCGATTCGCCCGGAGATCGAAGGGATGCCAGCTGATGGTCGGCGGGTCCCCCTGTCCTTCGAAGACCTGATCGAGCACCTGGCGGCCCACATAGCAGAACGGACACACGTAGTCGGCGTAGAGTTCGAGGGTATCTGCCGTCATCCCCGGAGGTTGACCGGCAGGACCAATAAGGACTGGGTGGCAGGTTTATCGGCGGGCGGGCCGAACGGTGGATCCAGAGGCTATGGCCCTCGAGGGAATCGTCGACGCCGTCGCAGGCGTCGTGCTCGTGGTCGGTGGGCCGGTGCTGGTCGCGTTGTTCGTCTTCGAGGGGCTCGTCGTCGGAAAAATCCTCCAGCTGCCGCCCGTCTTCGTGTCCGTCGTCGCCCTCACAAGGCCGAGTTCCCTCTACCTCGCCGGCCTGATCGGCGCATGCGCGGGGGCCGTTACCCTCGGCCAATGGATACTCTTCCGGAGTCTCGATCCCGATGCCACCAGCGACGTCGCCGAGTGGGCCCGTTCGGCCCGGCTGCAAGCGCTGTCGACGAGCGGGCTCGAGAGGATCGGCGAGGACCGACTGGCCCTCGTCGATCGCTGGTTCGCCCGCTTCGGGGCGCTGGCGGTGCTGGTATCGACGTTTTTGCCGCTGGTTCGCGGCACCGTTGCGGTGCCCGCAGGGATGAGTGCGTATCCGCAGCGTCGGTTCCTCATCGTCACGCTGGCATCGAACGTCGCGTACTTCATCGTCCTCGCGGCGATCGCCTTCGGCCTCCTTCGGGTTCTCGGTTGGTAGGAACCGACCGGGCTTTGATGGATCCGCTCGTGCAACGATCTCTATGACCCAATCGCTCCTCGTCCCCTACGACGGCTCCGAACCCGCCGAACGCGCGCTCCATACGGCCGCGACTGCGTTCGTCGACCCCGACATCACGGTCTTGCACGTCGTCGATCCGCTCGAATCGATCAGCGCCGGCGGGCTCGACGGGCCCACGCTGACGTCCATGCAGGACCAACGCGAGGAGGCCGGGGAACGCCACCTCGACGAGGCCGAGTCGATCCTCGCCGAGTACGACCTCACCGTCGAGACGACCATGCGGGTCGGCGACGTGACCCGCGAGGTCGTCGCCGCGGCCGAGGAACATGGGCTGGATCACGTCGTGATCGGCAGCCACGGCCGGAGAGGTATCGACCGCTTCCTCCTCGGGAGCGTCGCCGAAAAGGTCGTACGGCGCTCGCCCGTGCCCGTCACCGTCGTTCGGTAACCGCTTCAATCGGAGAGTTCGGGCGAGCGAACGGGATTATTGCAGGATCGCGTCCACGGCCTCGGCAACCGCTTCCGGCGTGTCCCCGACGGTGACGCCGGCTGACTCAAGGGCGTCGATCTTCGAGGCAGCCGTGCCGGTTCCGCTCCCCGAGACGATGGCACCCGCGTGGCCCATCCGCTTGCCCGGCGGCGCAGTGCGCCCTGCGATGAACCCGACCACGGGTGTGTCGATTTCGGCCCCGATCATCTCGGCCGCCTGTTCTTCGTCCTCGCCGCCGATTTCCCCGCAGAGGACGATCACGTCCGTATCGGGATCCGCGTCGAACTCGCGAATGACGTCGACGAACGGCGTGCCGATGATCGGGTCCCCACCGATGCCGACCGCGGTCGATTGCCCCAGCCCCCGCGAGGTGAGGTTGTCCACGACTTGGTAGGTGAGCGTGCCCGATCGGGAGACGAGGCCGACCCGCCCCGGGGCGAAGATCTCGCCCGGGAGGATCCCGAGTTTGGTCTCGCCGGGAGTGATCACCCCGGGACAGTTGGGCCCGATGAGGCTCGTATCGACCCGGTCTAAGCGTTCGTGGACGCGACTCATATCCTGGGTGGGGATCCCCTCGGTGATCGCGACGACGAGATCCAGTCCCGAGTCGAGTGCCTCGAAGAGGGCATCCTCCGCGAAGGCCGGCGGCACGAAGACTACCGACGCGTCGGCGTCCTCGCGTCGCACCGCTTCCCGTAGCGTATCGTACACCGGAACGTCCTGGACCGATTCCCCGCCACGGCCGGGGACGGCGCCGGCGACGACGTCCGTCCCGTACGAGAGCATCTGGTCGGTGTGAAATGATCCTTCACCACCGGTGATCCCCTGCACGACCACGCGCGTATCCTCGTCCACGAGGATGCTCATGCGCGCACCTCTTGAGCCCGCTCGACTGCCAGCTGGACCGCTCCTTCCAGGGTTTCCTCGACGGTCACCAGATCCGTATCCAGGATCGCCATGCCCTCCGCAGCGTTGGTACCGGCCAGCCGGACGATGACGGGTTTGGGCACCGCGTCGAAGTCTTCGAGCGCTTCGTTGATTCCCCGTGCGACTTCATCGCCGCGGGTGATCCCGCCGAAGATGTTGAACACGACGCTGTCGACCCGGTCGTCGGAGAACACGAGGTCGAGCGCGTTCGCGATCCGGTCGGATTGGGCGCCGCCACCCACGTCGAGGAAGTTCGCCGGGGACCCGCCGTAATGATCGACCAGATCCAACGTCGTCATCACCAGCCCCGCGCCGTTGCCGATGATTCCCACGTTGCCGTCGAGACGCACGTAATCGAAACCGTACTCGCTGGCCTTCCGTTCGAGCGCCGAATCGTCCTCGGCCTCGTCGAGCTCTGCGATGTCCGGGTGGCGAAACAGCGCATCGTCATCGACGTTACAGACCGCATCGGCGGCGATGACTTCGCCGTCGGCGGTCACCATCAGCGGGTTGATCTCGACGTCGCTGGCGTCGACGTCCTCCCAGATGTCGAAGATCGTCGTGAGGACCTCGGCGACATCTCCCGCGACCGGACGATCGACCCCTGCCTCGAAAGCCGCCCGCCGCGCTTGATACGGGTGTAATCCGAACGAGGGCGCCACGTGTTCTTGGGCGATGGCCTCGGGATCCTCCGCGGCCACTTCCTCGATGTTGACACCGCCCCGCGTCGAGATCATCGCGACCGGTTGGGCGGCCGAGCGATCCATCGTTACCCCCACGTAGAGTTCCTGCTCGAAGTCAACTGCCTCCTCCACGAGTACGCGATCAACGTGGTACCCTTTGAGGTCCATCCCGAGGATGCGGTCGGCGGCCTCGCGGGCGGCCGTGCCGTCCACGACGACCTCGATCCCGCCCGCTTTGCCCCGGCCTCCCACCTTGACCTGGGCCTTGAGCGCGACGGGATAGCCGAGATCGTCGGCCGCCTGCAGAACCTCCTCGACCGAGCTCGCCAGCCGAAACGCCGGGGTCGGAATGCCGGCGTCGGCGAAGCGACGCTTGGCCTGATACTCGTGAAGCTTCATATCGGTCGTGTTGGAAAGATCCCGCTAAAGGCCTGTTTATCTGGCCGGTGGAGATCGACCGTTCGAGGCGTCGGGATGGGGGATATAGGACGCCCCTACGGGCATGCGTAGCCGACCGGTCGCACACTCAAAGCGCACGGACTCCCTCGAGACCATCTCGCCGTCGAGGCTGAAGGTGATAGGCCGGTCGGATTGGACCGATAGTTCCAGCGAGGAGGCCAGAAACCGCGTCATGCGCTCGCCGGAATCCCCGAACAGATCGCGCGTGCCATCGCCAATGAGTTCCAGGGCGGAGGCGTCCTCGACGAGCGTGACGTCCAACAGCCCGTCCTCGATGTCCGCTTGCTCGCCACCCGTCATGGTAAAGCGCCGCCCGTTGCCGACCAGTACCATGGCGGCGGTGCCCTCCCACACAGTCTCGTCCTCGTCGACGACCGCCGATAGGTGGATTCCGTCGAACTCGGAAAGTTGCCGGAGCGTGGTGATGACGTAGGCGAGCACCCCGAACCGCGATTTCATCTCGGGATCGGTGTCCTCGCTGGCCTCGGCCGTGAGCCCGGCGATACACGAATTGACGAACGGACGCCCATCCGCCAACCCCAGGTCCAACTCCCGGCGTTTCCCCTCGGCCAGTGTCGCGAAGCCCTCCTCGATCGACCCGATGCCGACGTTGGTGGCGAAATCATTGCCCGTCCCCGCCGGCACGACGGCGATGGTCACCTCCCCGAGCCCGTCGACAGCGTCGGCCCCCTGGATGACTTCGTTCAGAGTCCCGTCCCCGCCGACCGCGACCAGGGTGTCGATCTCGGCCTGGACGGCCGCCTCAGCGAGGCCCGCCCCGTGGCCGGACTCCCGCGTGAACTCGATGGCATAGCCCGCCTCGGCGGCCCGGCGGGCGACCGGTGCGACGTGGTCGCCGCGACCGCTCTTCGGATTAACGATTAACAACGTGTCTGCCCGGGCACCGTCCACGGCCATCTCTTCCGAGGATCTAACGTGGACGGAGCCAAACCCCTTCGGCCCGGTCCTTGCAAGGTCACCCGGTTCAGTTGCGTCGCTCGACGGAATACCCGTCCTCGCGGATGCGATCGATGATCGACTGCGTGTGGCCCGGACCCCCCGTTTCCACGTCGATCGTCAGATACGCCTCCCCGACGTCGAGATTCTCGACGGCCCGATCGTGAGCGACCGAGCGAACGTTCGCCCCGCTCTGGGCAATGATGCCGGATAGGTGGTGCAACTCACCGGGTTTGTCCTCGATGTGGATCCGCAGTTGCACGAGCTGCTCGCGCGAGCTCAATGCATGTGTGAGGACGGTCTGAAGCTCGACCATCCCGAAGTTGCCGCCCGTCAGCACGGGTACGACGGTCTCGCCGCTCACGTCGACATCGTCGCCGAGCATGGCGGCGACCGGCGCCGCCCCCGCGCCCTCGACGAGTTGCTTCGCCCGTTCGAGCAACAGGAGGACGCTCGTCGCGATCTCCGGATCGCTGACCGTGACGACCTCATCGACATAGGTCTCGATGAGTTCCAGCGTGAGTTCGGAGATCCCGCCGGTCGCGATCCCGTCAGCGAAGGTGCGCATGTCCTCTAGGGCCATCGGAAAGCCCTTGTCGAGGCTCTCGTGGACCGTCGCCGCGTGGTCGGCCTGGACGCCAATCAGCCGCGCGTCGGGCAACTGTTCGGCCAGTGCCACGCCGATCCCGCTGATCAGTCCGCCACCCCCGATCGGGACGAGCACCGTGTCGACCTCCGGAATATCGTCCGCGAGCTCCAGCCCGAGACTGCCCTGGCCAGCCACGATGTCCGGATCGTCGAAGGCATGGATGAACGCCGTGTCTTCGCCGTCGAGCGAGTGGGCGTGCTCCATCGCCGCCGGAAAATCCGATCCTTCGAGGATGACCTCGCCCCCGTATCTTCTGGTCGCATCGATCTTGGCCTGCGGCGCGTACTCGGGCATGACGATCCGCGCGTCGATCCCCAGCGTCGTCGCGCACAACGCGACGCCCTGGGCATGGTTGCCGGCACTCGCCGCGACGACCGTATCGACCTCCCCAGCAGCGGCGAGCTGGGAGAGTTTGTTGTACGCGCCGCGGGTCTTGAACGAGCCCGTCCGCTGGAGGTGCTCCATTTTCAGGTGAACCTTCGCGTCCGCCATCTCGCTCAGCGACCGCGTATACTCCAGCGGCGTATGGCGGACGATGTCCTCGTCGTCGAGCCGTTCCCGTGCAGCGGCGACGTCCGCAAAGGTGACTGACATGGCCCGTCCCGAGCATCTCATTGTCCGCGGAATCCGGCATAAGTGTTCGCCCGGCCCATCCAACACAGCCCACGCGTTTTTGCCCGCCGCCGACGAACGGAGGAGTATGAGCGTCTCCATCGACCTGACCGATCGCGTCGTGCTGATCACGGGGGCCGCCGGCGCGCTCGGAAGTGCCGTGGCCGCGACGTTCGATGAGGCCGACGCGACAACCGTGGGCGCGGACATCATCGACGCGGACGACGACGACAGCCTGCTCGATCCGGATGTCGTCGACGGATTCTACGTTTCGGATTTCACCGAACCGGACGCTGTCGAGGGAACGATCGACGAGATCGTCGACACGTACGGCCGCTTGGACGGGCTCGTCAACATCGCCGGGACCTGGATGGGCGGCGATCCGATCGAGGAAACGGACGCCTCGACCTTCGACGCCCTCTTCGACATCAACCTCAAGACCATGTTCCTCGCCTCGAAGTACGCGCTCCCGCACCTCCAGGAATCGGAGGGGACCATCGTCAGTGTGAGCGCCCGCTCGTCCCTCGAGGGGGGCGAAGGGGACGGACCGTACCGCGCGGCCAAGGCCGGCGTCCGCCTACTGACCGAAACGATCGCCGAGGAGAACCTGGGAAACGTGCGTGCGAACGCGGTGATGCCGAGCGTGATCGACACGCCGATGAACCGGGACATGATGCCCGACGCTGACCACGACGCCTGGGTCGATCCCGCGGAAATCGCATCGGTGATCCTCTGGCTGTGCTCCGCGGGTGCCGGCGTCACGAGCGGGGCCGCGGTGCCGGTTTATGGCGAGGCGTAGTGCTATCCCGGCGCGTTGAGGTCGACCGACGAGTCTTCGGAGCTCGGCTCGGGCGGATGCTGGACGGTCAGCACGGGGACCGGGGACTGCCGGACGACCCGCTCGGTCACGCTGCCCAGCAACAGCCGATCCAGCCCCATCCGCCCGGATGTGGCCATGACGACGAGATCACACGCCCGTTCCTCGGCAACCCGGACGATTTCCCGACTCGGCGATCCCTCACAAAGTATCGCCTCGACTTCGACGTCGAGGTCTTCGAAGAGCCGGTCAAACTCGGCGACGATCTCCTCGCCTTCGTCTCGGGCAATGGTGACGACGCCGGGCCATGCACTTTCCATCGGAACGCTCGCGATCCGGTCGGTCTGAACGACGTGCAGGCCCAGGATGTCGGCGTCGTGCCTGGCGGCCAGCTCGGCCGCCCGCTCGACAGCGGGGTTGCCCGCCGGAGGGCCATCGACCGGCACGAGGATCCGATCGTACATGGTAGTCAATGACAATCAAGCCCCCACTGTAATAACCGTATCGGGCGGGATTGTGACGGGTCAGACCGTCCAAATCATATGACCCGGATCCGCTGGCGTCCTGGTAGTCCGCCACACCGATCGGCGCACCGCCCGATCAGAGGAGTACGAACTCGACATCCGAGCTCCCGGCCCGCCGGACCACCGCCCGGACGGCATCCTGGGCCCCGGCGAGGTTGTCCGACCCTCCATCGAGCACCAAGAGCTTGGCGGGATTGCCCGCCTCGAGGACCCCGCCTGACGTCCGGGCAATTTTCGCGCCCGCCCGCGTGGCCATCCCGAGGATTGTCTCGGCGGGCAGATCCGTGTGTGCTTCCAGGAAGGCCATCTCGCGGAACATCGACGGTCCGGACAGCATCACGTTGTCCGTGCCGAGGGCCACGTCCGTGTGGGCCAGGAGATCTTCGACGGGCGGGAACCCGACGTCGAGCGCGGCGTTCGCCCGCGGACACACCACGACCGGGGTATCGCTGTCGGCCATCCGCTCCATATGCACGGTATCGGCCGCTACCATGTGGACGACGAAATCCGGCTCGAGATCGAGCGCGGGATTGATGTCACCGGGTCCGACTTCGCCGGCGTGGATCCCGAAGAGCTTGTCGGCATCGGCCGCCGCCCGTCGCTCCCGGCCGAACTCGCCGTCCGCAGCGCCGCTCGCGCCGAACCCATCGCACGCCTGCAGGACCTCGACGTCCTCTCGACCGAGGACGACGGGCTCGATCTCCATGCCTTGACTGGCCTCGTCGATGGTCTCGACCCCCTCGAGCCCCCCTTCCCGAAAATCCAGAAACGTTCCGGTTCCCGTCGCTTCCATGTACCGCATGGTCCGCCGCATCGCCTCGACCATCCGTTCCCGGGAGGCGGTCCGTAACAACTGATGTTTCAACCCGTCCGGCGGTGCGACGAGCTCCTCGACGGACAGGTCGGCCCCGGCCTCCTTGGCCACCGAATCGCCGATATGGGTGTGAGCGTTGACGAACGCCGGCAGGACGATCGAGTCGCTATCGACGGCAGTCTCCTCGATCGCCGCGATCTCGCCCTCCTCGGTGACGACGCGACCCTCCACGGGGTCGAACGACGGGCCCCGGAGGATCGTCCCCTCCACGATCATGTCGGCCGGAGGACGGCCCCTCCCTTCAATCGCTCGTCCGCCCAAAATCGTCCAGCCGCGCGTAGGTGCCAACGTGTTCGTCCTCGAAATCGCCGGCGGTCGGCGGGAGGTCGAGCACCTCGTCGGCCGCCTGGGCAACGGCATCGACGTGCTCGAGCGGGGTGTAGATCCCGAACCGCCACTGGTCGCGCTGGATGGTCCGCAGGGCACGCACGAGCGGTGATCGCTCCTCGAGCGGATACACCGTCGACCCCACCATCACCCGCGCGTCCGTTTCCCGCATCGTCGGTTCCGTGGGCCGGTCGATGACGACCTCCGACTCGCCGAGCCCGGCGATCTCCGCGAGTTCGCCCTCGAACCCGCGCAGCTCCGCGTGGGATGCCTTGTGGACTCGCTCGGGGACGTCGTCGTACTCGGCCCACGCCGCCCGCTTGTACAGATCCCGCTCGTAGAGCCGCCGGCCGAGTTCGGCACTCGCCTCGTGTTGACGCAGCCGCACCGCGAGCGTGTGATCGTCCAGTCGACGCACCGTCGTGGCCGAGACGTCGGCGGCGTCGAGGTCGTCCTCGACGGCCCGCCGGAGCATCGTCTTGCTGATCCGGGCGACGTGGTGGTTGTAGACCGTCGGGTTCATCAGGGCCCGTGCGAGGAGGACGCTCTCGGCGCTCTCGACGTTTCCCGGACCCAGCACGAGATCGCCGTCGACGTACCGAAGCTCCCTGATGAGCCGCGCCGGATCGATCGTGCCGTACGGCACGCCGGTGTGGTGGGCATCCCGGACGAGGTAATCCATCCGATCGACGTCGAGCTCCCCCGAGATGAGCTGGCCGTACCGGCCCTCTCCCGCGATGAGGTCAGCGATCCGATCGGCCGAGAGTTCGTGCTCGTCGAGGACGGCCCCCACGTCATTGCCCTCGAGCAGATCACCGACGTCATCGTGATACCGGCCCGTGCGTCGGGCGATCAGTTCCTCGATGTTGTGACTGAACGGCGCGTGACCGATATCGTGGAGGATTGCCGCCGCGGTGACGTGCTCGGCCGTCTCCCCGGCGACGCCGAGTTCGTCGAGGGCCCGTCGGGCGAGATGGTACACCCCGAGACTGTGTTCGAACCGGGTGTGGTTCGCGGAGGGGTAGACGAGATGGACGGTCCCGAGCTGGCGGACATACCGCAGCCGCTGGACGGCGGGGGTATCGAGGAGGTCCCGTGCGACGCCCTCGACCGTGATGTGGTCGTGGACGCTGTCCTTGATCGTCTTCATTGGGCGGATCTGGGCCGGACGCGCTCATAAGTTCCGGGGCAATGGACGGGTTTATTCCGCCCCGCCGTCCAGCCCGGCCATGGTCACCTTCCTCTCCGGGGGGACCGGGACGCCGAAGCTCCTCTGGGGAGCGGGGACGACGTTTCCACGCGTGGACACGACCGTCGTCGCGAATACGGGCGACGACGTCGAGCTCGGCGGGTTGCACGTCAGTCCGGACTGCGATACGGTCCTGTTCGAGCGGGCGGGGCTCCTCGACCGCGAGACGTGGTGGGGCATCGACGAGGACTCGACGGTCACGCACGATACGGTGGGTGAATTGAGTGAGGCGATCGACGAGAACGACGGCCGGGGCTACCTGCCCCCCGAGGAACAGACCGACGGGCGCGCGCTGTCGCGCCACCGTCGATTCGCCGGCATCCCGGAGTTCATGACGATCGGGGATCGCGACAGGGCCCACCACATAGTTCGCACCCGGCTCATCGAGGACGGGCGGACGCTGACCGAGGCAACCTCCGGCCTGGCGGAGGCATACGATCTTGACGTGCGCCTCTTGCCGATGAGCGACGACCCCGTCGCGACGATCATCCACACCCCGAACCGATCGATGCACTTCCAAGAGTACTGGGTGGCCGAGCGGGGGGAGCCGGCTATCTCGGACGTCGAGTTTCGCGGGGCCCCGGCGGCATCGCCGACGCCGGATGTGGGGAAGGCGCTTAACGATCCGGTGGTGATCGGGCCGGCCAACCCGGTGACGAGCCTCGGCCCCATGCTCGCGATGTCCGGCGTCGAGGCGGCTCTCAATGATACGACCGTCGTCGCCGTTTCGCCGTTCGTCGAGGACCAAGTGTTCTCCGGGCCGGCGGCCCGCTTGATGGCGGGGACCGGCCGGGAACCATCGACGCGAGGCGTCGCGGCGGCGCTCCCGTTCGTGGACGCGTTCGTGCTCGACGAGGACGACGGCACCGCCCTCGACCGGCCGTCCGTGCATTCCGATACGCGGATCGAAAAACGCGAGGATTCGGCCCGGGTCGCTCGAGCGTGTGCCGAGGCCCTCGAGGTGGTCGGTTAATGTTCGAACCCCGGTTGGCGATGGCCAGCCTGAGCGGGACATCCGACGCCGCCTGGGCGCGCTCCGGGCTACCGTACGTCGGGGCGGCCTTCCTCGGCGGCATCGCGATCTGCGATCGCACGCGAGGGGCCGCCAGACGGATGCGCGCTCGAGGGCGCGACGAATTTCTCCCCGCGGACCTCGACGCGTTCATCGACGGACAGCTTGCGGATCTCGCGGGGAGTCCGATACGGCCCGGGATCAACGTTCGAACGGTCGATCGGTCGCCACTCCGGGCCGTCGCCGCGATCTGTGCGCGCCACGACGCGATACTGGAAATCAATGCCCACTGTCGCCAGGACGAGATGTGTGCCGCCGGCGCCGGCGAGGCCCTCCTCGCGGACACGGCCCGGCTGGCCGCCTACGTCGACGTAGCCACGAACGCCGGGGCCGTGGTGAGCGTCAAAGTCCGGGCCGAGGTGCCGAACGTCGACCTCGTCGAAACCGCGGAGGCCATCGAGGCTGCTGGCGGGGATGCGATTCATATCGACGCCATGGATACCGAGGAGATCGTGGACCCGATCGCCGAGGCCGTGGACCTGTTCGTCATCGCCAATAACGGCATCCGTGACGCCGACAGCGCCCGGACGTACCTCGCCCACGGCGCCGACGCGCTGAGCATCGGCCGGGCGTGTGACGAACCGGCCGTCCTTCGGGAGGTCGCCGGTACGCTGGCGGACGAGGGGCTCGGACCGGCAACGATAGATAGAAAACCGTCGCCGGGCTAGCGCCGATGACAATGGACGTACCGTACGATCTGAACTCGTATGTTCGGGTCCTCAAGATGGCGACGACGCCGACCACGGAGGATTTCCTCCAGGTGGCGAAGATCGCCGGTGCTGGGGTCCTCCTCGTCGGATTTCTCGGGTTCCTGATCTACGTATTGATGACGTTTCTCCCCGGGGGCCAGCAGGGTATGGTCCTGGTGATGTGACATGGGTATGTTCGCGGTCAAAACCACGGCGAGTCAGGAACGCACCGTCGCGGATATGATCATCAACCGGGAGGAATCCGAAATTCACGCGGTGCTGGCCCCGGATTCGCTGACCAGTTACGTGATGGTCGAGGCCGACAACGTCGCGGTCCTCGAGCGCGTGCTCGAGGAAGTGCCCCACGCGAGATCGATCGTCCCAGGCGAGAGCTCGATCACGGAGGTCGAACACTTCCTGTCCCCGAAACCGGACGTCGAAGGCATCGCGGAGGCCGACATCGTCGAGCTCATCGCGGGACCGTTCAAAGGCGAGAAGGCCCAGGTCCAGCGAATCGACGAGGGCAAGGACCAGGTCACCGTGGAACTCTACGAAGCAACCGTCCCGATTCCCGTCACGGTCCGTGGCGACCAGATCCGCGTGCTCGACAGCGACGAACGGTAACGTTCACTCGCCGCCTGCGTTTTCCAGCCGCTCGAGCACGAGTTCGAGGTCCGCTTCGGTTTCGATGCGGTCCCTGATGGCCTCGCGAGCCTTCACTTCGCTCGCGCTCGCCCCATATGCGCGGACGTACTCGGTCCGCGAGTGCTCCTCGAAGGCGTGACGGATGGCGAAATAGCCGTCGGGCAGTTCCGCACCGCAGACCTCGCACTCACAGCGGTCGTGCTCGGTCGTCTGGTGGAGGATCGCCGGTTCGGGGGCGTCGAACACCGAATCGCACCCGTCGATCCCGCACGCCCACGGACTCATACCCCCCTCTCCTCCCCATGTTCCTATAAGCGCTTCCACCGCGAAAGGCAACGGCTAATCCGTTCGCCCGGGACCGACCGGTGTGACGACCCGTCTGGATCCGCACGTGAAAGTGCTCGACGATCGGGTCATCGCTCGCGCGAAGGCGGCCGGCCTGGACGCGATCGTGTACGCCCCCCACTTTCAACGGGTGACGACAATCCAGGCGGCCGCGAGGACGGCCAGCGACGACGCGTTGACGGTGCTGCCGGGACGGGAGCTCTTCACCGGAACCTGGCGGAATCGCCGCCACCTCCTCGCGATTGGACTCGACGCACCCGTTCCTGATTTCATCCCTCTCGAAGTGGCTCTCGAAGAATGCGAGCGCCAGGGAGCAAGCGTCCTCGTCCCACATCCGACCTTCATGACGGTGAGTCTCACCGCCGCGGAGCTCCGGGGGTGTCGGGATCGCATCGACGCGATCGAGGTGTACAACCCGAAATTTCTGCCCCATCACACACGACGCGCCCGGAGGCTTACCGATGAACTCGAACTCCCGCAGTTCGGATCGACCTACGCTCACCTCCCCGGCACGGTGGGGCACGTCTGGACGGACGTCGAGCGGGAGGTCAACACCGTCGAAGATCTGCAGGCGGCGATCAGCGCCGGGGCATTGGGAACCGTCGGTCGCCGAACGGGGGCGAGTCACCTCGCCCGACGGGGCCTCGAGTTCGGTCACTTGTTCTGGGAGAACTCCTGGCAGAAATTCGACCGGGTGATCCTCGAGGAAATGGATGAAACCCACCCCCGGCACCCGGCATATGCCGACCGCTTCATGGACGTCGCGCTTTACTGACGTTCGATCGCGGCCCGCAGATCCGCGAGTGTCTGATCGGCCATCGCGGATTTGATCTCGGTCCGGGTGCCCTCGAACTCGTACGCCTCGACGTCGACCGTCGAGGTCTCCGAACCCCAAGGGCCCGCGTAGGCCACGCCGATGTACGTGAGGCCGACGGGTTTCTCCGCGGTCCCGCCCGTCGGCCCCGCGATCCCGGTAACGCTGACCCCCCAATCGGTCTCGGCCCGATCCCTGGCCGCGGCCGCCATCCTGGACGCGACCGGCGCACAGACCGCACCCTCCGCGTCGAGGAGCGCCCGATCAATGCCGAGCGTGCCCGTTTTGGCCCGGTATGCGTAGGTCACGAACCCGCGATCGAAGTACTCCGAAGCCCCCGGCACGTCGGTCACACGGGAACAGATCAGGCCGCCCGTCGCCGATTCGGCCACCGCCAGCGTTTCCTCGCGTTCCCCCAGCAACGTGCCGATCGCCTCCGCGGGGTCGCCCTCCTGTGCCATATCCCATGCTCGTCGGCCGCGGACTTCAACGTCCCCGATCGACGCATACACGGCCGTCGAACGAGTCCGCGCTGGCATGGACGCACTCGAGGTCGAATCGGTCGAACCGATCGACCTTCCCGTCGGGGTGGACGCGCCGGAGTTCATCCTCTACGGCGGCAAAGGGGGCGTCGGCAAGACCACGATGGCGGCGGCCACCGGACTGGCCAGCGCGGAGGGAGGACAGTCGACTCTCGTGATCTCGACGGACCCGGCCCATTCGCTCGCGGACATCTTCGAACGGCCGATCCCGCCCGAACCGACACGGATCGCCGAGGAGCGGCCACTCTATGCCGCCGAGATCGACCCGGACGCCACGATGGCCGAGCCGGAGGGGTTGGGCGGGTTGATGGCCGACGAGCACCCCCTGGGGGAACTCCTCGGCGGATCGGCCATGCCAGGTGCCGATGAGGTCGCCGCGCTCCAGCAACTATTGACGTATCTCGAGGACGAGCGCTTCGACCGCGTCGTCATCGATACGGCTCCCACCGGTCACACGCTTCGGCTGCTGGAACTTCCGGACATGCTCGATTCGTTGCTGGGACGCCTCCTGGAATGGCGTGAACGGATCGGGGGGATGTTCGAGGGGCTCGGGGACATGTTCGGCGATCCCGAGGACGGGCCGGAACCACTCGGCGTCTCGGAGGCAAGCGAGCGCATCGAACGGCTGCGAACCGTCCTGCGCGATCCGGCCCGCACCGACTTCCGCATCGTCATGGTTCCCGAAACGATGAGCGTCAGCGAATCGGGCCGGCTCCTCGAGCGTCTCGAGAGCGCCAAGATCCCCGTCGGGACGATCGTCGTCAATCGGATCATGGAGGATCCGGGAGAACTCGCCGGGGAGGCGGGGGAGGCGCTCGTGGCACCGGACCCGGAAGGCTGTGAATTCTGTCGCCATCGCTGGGAGGTCCAACGCACGGCCCTCGAGGAGAGTCATGAACTCTTCCGCGGCCGCGAGGTCAAGCGAGTCCCGCTGTTCGCCCGGGAGATCCGCGGCGAGCGCATGCTTCGCTACGTGGCCCGCGCCCTCGCGTAGGGTCGCCGGATCATTCCTCTAGGACGATCACGCGAAAGTCGTTGACGTTGGTCCCCGTCGGACCGGTCTCCACGATCGCGTTACGCTCTCGCAGGTAGGGGTACGTGTCGTTGGCATCGAGGGCGTCCCGGGCGGCCTCGACGTCTCCCACCGTATCCTCGTCGACGATCGCCCCCGCGGCGGGTCCGGTCCCGTCGGTCCCGTCCGTATAGACGGCGGCAACCGTCATGGGTTCGGTCATCTCGATTGCCGCACTCAGGGCGAACTCCTGGTTCGGCCCCCCGCGACCGTCGCCACCGAGGGTGACGGTGGTCTCGCCCCCCGACAGCACGACCGCGGGCGGCGCGACGGGGTTGCCCGACGCCCGGATCTCCTCGCCGACGGCGACACCCGTGATCGCCGCCTCTCGGGCCTCGCCCCGGATACGGGAGGAGAGAAAGAGCGGTTCGTGGGGGTGGATCTCGAGGAACGATTGGGCCGCCTCGATGGGCGTCGTGCCGTCGGCGGTCAGATGGTTGTCGACACGATCGAAGACCGGATCGCCGGGATCGGGCGTCTCCGGCACCTCCCCGCGCTGTCCGGCAGCGATCCGGTCGGCGACGCTTGCCGGCGGGTCGATCCCGTAACGCTCCAGCACATTGGCGGCATCGGCGAACGAACTTTCGTCGGGGGCGGTCGGACCGCTGGCGATCACCGAAAGGTCGTTGCCCACGACGTCACTCATCAGGAGCCCGAGAACCCGACCGGGCGCCGCGGTTCTGGCGAGCCCGCCCCCTTTGATCGCAGAAAGGTGTTTGCGGACGGCATTGATCTCGTGGATCGACGCCCCCGAGGCGAGCAACGACTCGGTGACGGACTGGAGATCGTCAAGCGAGATACCCTCGGCGGGGGCCGGGACGAGCGCACTGCCCCCGCCGGTGATCAATGCGATGACCAGCGTTCCATCATCGGCCTCTTCGAGGAGCGATAGCAGCGCCCGCGTCGCCGCCACCCCGCGTTCCGAGGGGACGGGATGATCGCCGACACGGACCTCGACCCGTTCGAGGTCCAACGCGTCCTCCGTGACGACGAGCCCCCGGTCGATCCGATCGCCGAGAATCCGTTCGAGCGCACGCGCCTGACGGCCGGATGCCTTCCCGCCGCCGACCACGACGACCTCGTCGTACGCCTCCAGCGAATACGACCGATCCCCCACGCGAAGCGTCTCGCCGTCCCGAGTCACGGCATCGGCGAGGACGCGTTCCGGATCGCTCGCCTCGAGGCCGGTCTCGATACACGCCAGTGCGAGGTCCCGGGCATCCGTCGTCGCGAGCTGGCCACGGCGCTCGATCATGATTCCCCCCTGAATGACATCGCCCGGAGGATCAGCCGGTAGACCCCATCCCGGATCGACGCGGGCACGAGCCGGGCGACCCGCGCGAGATGCGCGGAAGTCCCGACCGGGTATCGGGGGGCCGGCTCGGTCGCACTGGCCGCGTTGACGATAACGTCGGCGACGTCCTCCGGGGAGAGATGGCCGAGATCGAACCCGCCCACGGCCGCCCAGTCATCGAGCAATCGATAGAGCGACGCATAATCGTCCGTCCCCGCGAGGGAACCGACTTCCTCGGCGGCCCGATCGGCGAAGGCCGTCTGCACGGTACCCGGTTCGACTAGGACGACATCGACGCCGAACGGGCTGGCCTCGGCCCGTAGCGCGTCGCTCATCGCTTCGAGGGCGAACTTCGATCCGCTATAGGCACCGGCGCCGGGCACGGCCAACCGGCCGACCGCGCTCGAGACGTTGATGATGGTCCCGTCACCCCGCTCGCGCATGTGGGGCAGGACAGCCCGGGCGAGGCGGTGGGGGCCGTACACGTTCACGTCGAACTGGCGGTGGACCCGCTCGACGGGGACGTCCTCGAGGGGCCCCATTTGGGCGAATCCGGCATTGTTGACGAGACAGTCGAGCCGGTCCCAGCGATCGAGGACGTCCTCGACGACCGCCCCGACGTCGGCGTCGACGGTGACGTCCAATTCGGCGGTTCGACAGCCGGCATCCCCGAGATCGGCGATCGTGCCCTCGTTCCGGGCCGTCGCCATGACGGTCCATTCCTCGGCGAGAAACCGCTCGGCCGTCGCGCGACCGATCCCCGACGAACACCCGGTGATCAACGCCACCCGCTGCATGGCCACGGCATGCCGGCCCGTGGGGTTAACCCTATTCCTCGCGGGCCCGCTCGCCGGCCAGCCGGTCGGCCGCCCGGATCGGCTCGGGGAGTTTGAACCCGGCCGTATGTGCCGTGACGAGCTCGACCGCCGTCTCCGGTCCGACGCGATGGCCGGGGCTGACGTAGACCGGGTTGATGTACCGGTCGTCCCGATCCCACTGGCGCGTCTGGACGGCGTATCCGAGCGTCACGTCCGGGTCGTCCTCGGATCGGACGGGGACCCGCGTGTCCTCCTGAAACGGCCGCTCGGGCGGATCGACGAGTTCGCCACAGAGGAGGCTCTTTGCCACCCCGATCGTCGGGAGATCCAGCGCGAGCCCCACGTGCGTGGCGATGCCGGCCTCGCGCGGATGCAGTCGACCGTTGCCGTCGCACAGGAGCACGTCCGGGGGTGGATCGAGGGCGGTCACCGCCGACACCAAGGGATTGGCTTCGCGGAACGCGAGCAGCCCCGGGATGTACGGGATCTCGAGGTCCGTCACTGCGTGGGCCCGCTCGACGACCTCGGTGCCCCGGAGGACGACGACGGCGCTCAGCGCCCGGTCGTCGAGGAACGCCTGGTCGACGCCGGCCACGAGGG
>CAYSMB010000013.1:0-19951 GCA_964432005.1 uncultured Halobacteriales archaeon | reverse complement strand
TGGGACTCTGGCTGATCGTCATCTGCCAGCCCTCCGCGTTCATGAACATGTCCCAGGGAACGAGCGGGTCGCCGTAGTGGGTCTTGTCGTTAAACCAGAAAAACTGGCGCTCGTACTCCGAGCGCTCTTCCGTCCGGTCGAAGATGAAGTAGTCGGGATACATCTCCTCCCAACCCTCCATCTCCTCAGGAATATCGACCTCGTCGGGCCAGGGGAACCGGTCCTCCGGGGTTTGTATGTCTTCGCTTGACATGGGTAGGCGTAACTCCTATAGCAATTCTCATAAATATTGGTACCTCGGAACCTGAGTCTCCGGCTGGCTCAGACCTGTGTTCGAGGGGATGGCGCGTTCCTGATAGTCGAGTACTGATCTCGCCAGAACGAGAGTTTCAAACTCCTACGCTAGATCTTGACGCCGCCGATCTTCCTTGTAAGGGACCTCGGCAACGGTCGCGCGAACCTCCATCGCCACGTGTTCTTCGACGGTCGGGCTCCGCGGCGGCGTTCCTTCCCCCCACATGACCGTCACTTCGGTGCCAGGCTCACTGTATCCGGTGTCGATGACACACAGGGAGAGCATCTTGCGGAAGTAGTAGCTGTAGCCCCGCATCGTGGCGACGCCGATGTCTTCGTCATCCCGGAGGACTCGATCGGCGACCATCGCGCGCTTTTGCTGGTGGGGCATGTCCATGTATTTGAACGTCTCTCCGGACTCGTACAGGGAAGCGTACACGTCGACCACGTCCTCGGAATCCCATTCGAGCGTGACCAGGGTCCGCTGGGGATCCTCGGCGATCTCTTCGAGGGCCTCGCAACCCACGAAGTCGTGATCGAAGTTCGTGTAGCGTCCCCACCCCAGTTCGACGGGGTTTCGGTACCAGTCGCTGATGTCGTTCGAGTCGAAGCTCCCCTCGAGCGGGTGCGTGATGAGGTCCCGATGGGCGTTCTCCCGGAGATACTCGCGATAGTCCGCCATCTCGTCGCCGAAGATCGCCGAGATGAAATCGCGGACTCGGGTCGCGATCCCCGCCTCGAGCTGATTGATCGCCGAGGTCTTGACGCTGAGCCGGCGGATCCCGTGGTCTGTACCGGCCTCACGGATGGCGTCCCACACACGCTGTTTGTGCTCGCCCGGACCGTGAATCTCGAACCCGATTTCCCCGGACATCCCGAAACGGACGGCCCGCACATCCACGCCCGCGATCTTCATGAAACCCGATCGCATGAAATCGACGTCGCGGAGAGTATGATCCGCCAACTCGTCGAACACGCGCATCGCGTTCGGGCCTTGGACTTGGAAGTTGAACGTATCGCGGAACTCGGCCTCGGCTTCGTAATCACCGACCCGTCGGTTGTAATCCGTCCAATAGGCGGGGACGCCATGGACGACAAACGCCTCCGCACCATCCCGAACGAGGACCCCGTCGGCGACGATGTCACCCGCCTCGTTGCACTGGACCAAGTGTTTGCCCTGCCCGACCTCGTAGTTTTCGAAGGAGTTGATGCTGAGGTCTTCAAGCAGCTCCATCGCCTCAGGACCCGTCAGGCGCATGTTCGCCAGAAACGACCAGTCCCCGAGATAGCATGTCTCCTTCCAGGACATCTGCTCTTTGATCCAGTGGCTGTACTCGCCGGGGCGACGCCCGCCGAAATCCTCCCGCCGATTCGCCCGCTGCATCGTCTCGACGACGCCACGCCCTCCGTCGTTCCCGGTGTCGTTCATAGGTGTCCCCGTGCCAGCGTTCCATTAAGCGTGTCGTTGGGGGAACCGCCGGGAGAGGGCCCGAACGGTCCGATTATCTTCTGTTCGAGTCACGTATGCACCCGGCATGGCGGCGCGGGGATTATGAGTAACGGCGACTATATCACCATTTATGGAAACGTTTGCGTTCCATCTGATGCCATACCGAGATATCGAAAGCGAAGCATGGCCCTTCGCGCAGGATGCGTGGGACCCGCAGACGGGCGCGGGTTACTACGAGGAGTATCTCACCCAGCTTTCGTACGCCGACGAACTCGGCTTCGACGGCATCGGCCTCAACGAACACCATTATACCTGCTACGGGCTCCAGCCCTCGCCGAACATCACCGCGGCCAATCTGGCCGCACGAACCGAGGACGCCACGATCGCCTTCTACGGTAACCTGCCGGCCATTCGCGAGAACCCGATCCGACTGGCCGAGGAGATCGCCATGCTCGATAATATTACCGAGGGCCGGATCATGAGTGGCTTTCCGCGGGGCATCCCCTCGGAGTACCTCGCGTACGATATCCCATTGGAGGATTCGCGTCCGCGCTTCGAGGAAGCCTGGGATCTTATCACCAGAGCGTGGACGGCCGACGAGCCGTTTGACTGGGATGGCGAACACTACGAATATGAGGACGTGTACATCTGGCCGGGGCCCTACCAGCGACCGCATCCGCCGCTGTGGATGCCAGCCGAGAGCGAGGAGTCGCTACGATTCACCGCAAGTCGCCAGATCCCGACGGGGACTTCGCTGCAGTTCGAAGACGAAACGGGCGAGACGTTTCGGGAGTACCGCCAGTACGCCGAGGAGGATTACGGCTGGTCACCCGCAGACGCGGACTTCACGATCCTATCGTGGATCTACGTGGCAGAGACCACCGAGCAAGCCTATGAAGAAGCCCGCGAGCACCTGGAGTTCTTCTATCATCGCCTGTTCACGGGCGTCCATCTGGGCGTCGCCGCCCGAATGCAGGGCGATGATATCTACGATCCAGAAAAACGAGACGAATACGTCGAGAACATCCATCCTCACGCCCTCGAGACGATCAACTGGGACTTCGAGAAGGCCCTCGATACCTACGACCTCCTGATCGGTACGCCGGAGGAGGTCATCACGCAGATCGAAAACATGTACGACGCCGTCGGCGGATTCGGTCGGTTGGTCGGTCACTTCCAGTTCGGCGACCTCCCGCACGAACAGGCGATGCGCAACCTCGAGCTGTACGCCGACGAGGTCGAGCGGGCCGTCGACCGCCTCGGGGACGTCAATCCCTGAGGAAGGGCAATTCTTATTAGCGTGTTGCCGGCCCTTCAGCTATGTCTTCGTCCGAGGAGCTCACCGCGGCGGAACGTGATCTCAAGGAGCGATTCATCGAGGGCGTCGGATACTGGGAACCCGGCTTTGACGCCGTCCTCCGACGGGACCCCGAGTTCTTCGAGGTCTATCGAGACTGGGCCCGGTATCCACACGAGACCGGTGGCTTGGACGCGGTGGAGAAGGAATTCGTCCTGATCGCCGCTTACGGCCAGGTGACTCACTGTCGGAGCGCCGGGATCCGGCGCCACGTCGGGCGGGCGTTCGAGGCCGGTGCCTCGTTCGATGAAATCCTCGAGGTGCTACAGATCGCGAGCGTCCTCGGTATGCACTCGTATATGATCGGTGCGGAGATCATGGACGACGCCTTGGAGATCGCGGCGGACCTGTCCGAGGCGACCTTCGAGAAGTTTCTCGATGACTTCGAGGAAAAGCGAGGGTACCGCCCGGATTGGTGGGCTCCCTACTACGCGCCGGATCCCGAGTTCTTCGATCGATACGTCGATTACTCCGCACATCCGTGGCAGGACGGGGCGCTTGACCAAAAAATTCGGGAGTTCCTTTACATCGCGATCGATGCCACTCCTGCCCACCTGCTCGAGGAGGGCATCGCGGGACACATGGAAAACGCCCTCGAGCTCGGCGCAACCCGGGAGGAACTGGCGGAGGTCTTCGAACTCGTTAGTACGCTCTCGTTCGATACGATCACGACGGGCCTGCCGATTCTTGTCGACGAAGCCAAAGATCGCGGGCAGCTGCCGGATGTCGAGTGACCGACCGGGACAGCAAGTTAAGACGGTGAGCGGCGACCGCCCCGTATGATCGATCTCCTCGACCTGGAGGCCGAGGTCGCCGAGGAAGACCGGATGATCCAGCGCTCGGTCCGCGAGTTCGTCGAGGACCGCATTCGTCCGGATATCGGCCAGTGCTTTCTCGCGGGCGAGTTCCCCGCCGACCTGATCCCGGAAATGGGGGAGTTAGGGCTATTTGGCCCGAACATCGATTTCGAAGGAGAATCCGGAATCGGCCCGATCGGTTATGGCCTCCTCATGCAGGAGCTCGGCGCGTGTGACGCCGGTATCCGTTCGATGGTCTCGGTGCAGGGTGCGCTCGTGATGTATCCCATTGACACGTTCGGAAGCGCCGAGCAACGGGAACGGTGGCTACCCCGCTTGCGGGATGGGGAGGCCGTCGGGTGTTTCGGACTTACCGAGCCCGAACACGGGTCCAATCCGGCCGCCATGAATACCAGTGCCCGCCGCACGGAGGGCGGGTATCGCCTCGACGGCGTGAAAACGTGGACGTCGAACGCGCCGATCGCGGATGTCGCGCTGATTTGGGCCCGCGATCGCTCTGCCCCTGACGATCCCGTGCGAGGCTTTCTGGTGGAAACCGATCGGGAGGGGGTTGACACCAACGAGATCACCGGTAAACTCTCGTTGCGCGCCTCGCGTACGGGGGAGATCGCACTCGATGACGTGTTCGTGCCGGAAGAGAACGTCTTGCCCGAGGCCGAGGGCATGCGGGGCCCGCTCTCCTGTCTGACCCAGGCGCGTTACGGGATCGCCTGGGGCACGGTCGGCGCGGCGAGGGATTGCTTTGAGGTCGCCCGGGGGTACGCCCTCGATCGCGAACAGTTCGGGAACCCGATCGGACGCTACCAGCTCCAGCAGGAGAAGCTCGCGGAGATGGCCACGCAGATCTCGCTGGCCCAACTACTCGCCTTTCGGCTAGGGGAGCTGAAAGAGCGGGGAGAACTCACCCCGCCCCAGGTCTCGATGGCCAAGCGCAACAACGCCCGCATGGCCCGAAATCAGGCGCGGGTCGCCCGGGAGATCCTCGGGGGCAACGGGATCACCACCGATTACTCGCCGATGCGACACATGATCAACATGGAAACGGTCTATACCTACGAAGGCACGCACGATATCCACACCCTCATCCTGGGGGAGGAACTCACCGG
Source organism: uncultured Halobacteriales archaeon (assembly GCA_964432005.1). GTDB lineage: Archaea > Halobacteriota > Halobacteria > Halobacteriales > SKNY01 > SKNY01. The sequence continues at coordinate 14,926 of CAYSMB010000013.1, read as the reverse complement.
ACTCTCGGCGTTCGTCCCAGGGTAAGACGATCTATCCTCGAATGCCCTTCTCGTCGCCGCGAGAGAGGCCGAGCGCCTCCTTGATCAGGGTGGATTGCCCCCGGCGAAGCCGTTCCGAAACTGCCTGGTGGGTCACTCCGAGATCCCCGGAGAGTTCCTCGATGCCGATCCGTCGCGGGACGTCGAAATAGCCCTCGTTCCACCCGATGCGAAGCGCCTCGTGTTGCTTGTCGGTCAACCCGTACCGAACGGCGGATTTTTGCTCGAGCTGGCCGATCCTGTTCATCGCAAACGACAGCCGATCCCCGCCACCGTTGACGATCGACACCGAACGACGGTCCGGATAGAACACCCGTACTTGCCAGCGCCCGTCCTCACCTCGCGCGTCCAGGATCGATCCGTCGGCATCCGTGAGGAGCTCCACGGCGGTACACACCCCCGGGGCCCACGCGATCCGGTATAGCTGCTGATCGCCGAAGTCCGCGAGTGGGGTCACCGCATTGACAGTATCATCCTGGCAGAGGGCCTCGTGCACGGCTTGGGCGTCAGCATCGCTGGCCCAGAGCAGTGGCATCGTGACGCCCGCGTCGTGATCCACGACGCGTTCACATTCGAAGCAAACATCGGGAACACGCTCGAATGTCTGGTTGAGAGCAAAGTCTCCAGCCGGAATTTCACCGACGACAATGGTCGACATCTGGGCCGTCATTGGGCGGATCCGTCCAAAGTAAAAGTGACCGATGTCGACGACATTACCGAGCGACTATACGTTTTTCTCGCTTTCCTAGACGGTCTCCCCGTTTCGATTAACCGGATAAGGGAGTACTAATCGTGGATCAGGCTTGTCCCAACAGACCGGTTAACCACCGTCGAACGTCGTGTGGCCCCTCCATCCGATAATCCGCGGGCAATGTTCGGTTATCTACAGCGATACACACGCCCGTAGCATCGATCGATCGAACGGCGGCAAACCCATCCGCATCCGTCATATCATCCCCAAGCGCGATTACGAGGACGTCGCCCGCGATCGGTTCGACGATCCGACGAATGGCGTCTCCTTTGTCCCAATCGACCGCCGGACGGATCTGGATGACCTGTTTTCCCCACGAGACCGCGAGGGTCTCGGCGGTCTCCACCCGTTCCCTGACGATCCGATGGACCTCCGACGTCCGCCCGGCGGGGACGTTTCGGTAGTGGATGCTCGCGGTGGCGTATTTGTCCTCGATTCGCACCCTCGGTATCTCCGAGAGACAATCCTCGATATCGGCAAGGGCTGTCACGAGCTCCTCCCGACACGCATCGACGCCGGGATGGCGCCAGATGCCCTCCTCGCCGATCATCTCGAGTCCGTGATTGCCGGCGTAGCGGATGCCCTCCAAGCCGACGCGATCGCGCACGTCCTCGACCGCCCGACCGCTCACGATCGCGAGCACGAGATCGCGTGGATGCGAGAGCCGATCGAGTATTCGTTTCGTCTCCCCGTCGAGCTCCACCGCATCCGGATCGTCGACGATCGGGACCAACGTGCCGTCGAAATCGAGACAGATCACGGTGCGCTCGTGATCCTTGATAGCGGCGTTGAGGTCCGTCACGAGGTGGCCGTGCTTCCCGTTCATTCGCCTGGACGGCGAGCGCGGGTTCGATCCAGCGCGACCTCGCGGGCACGACGGAGGTTGGACTCGATCCACCCCTCGATATCGAGCTCCCGGACTCGCCTGTGGAGGGCTCGCATCCGCCGGTTTCGCTCCAGTGCCTGCATCGATACGGCCCGTGCGATCGCGTCAGCATGGGCTTCGGTGTCGTAGGGATTGATCGAAACGGCGTGGTCTCCGAGGAACACATGCGACCCCGCGAACTCGCTCAGCACGAGCACGCCATCCCGTTCGAGTTGTGCCGCCACGTACTCCTGTGCGACGAGGTTCATCCCGTCGCGGAGGGCCGAGACGAGCATCACGTCCGCGCGCCGGTAGAGGTCGTATAACGTCTCGTCGGGAAGATACCGGTCGATCCGCACGATCGGCGTCCAGTCGTCGGTCCCGAAGCGGGCATTGATCGCTGCGGTCCGGCGGTCGAGGGTCTCTTGGAGCTCCTGGTACGCCGGGATCCCTTCCCGGCTCGCCATTTCCTTCTGGACGTAGGTAAACCGCTGGCGCCAGTCGGGCCGGTGGGCCCAGAGGAATTCGAGGGCGTCGAGTCGCTGCGGTATCCCTTTCGTGTAATCCACCCGATCGACCCCCAGGACGATGCGTCCCTCGGGCAGCGGGTCGATCGACGGGGTAGACCCCGGGTTGCCCCTCGTTCGGTCCTCGATCCTCGAGACGTCGACCCCGAGCGGAAAGGCCCCGACTCGCACGGTTCGGCCCCCGTACTCGACCTGCTGGGAATGATAATCGACCCGCGCATCCGGGACGAATCGATCTACGCAAGCAAGGAAGTGATCGACGTACGATTCGACGTGGAACGCGACGAGGTCGTTGGCGAGCAATCCTTCGAGCACCCGTTGGCGTTGCGGACAGATCCGAAAGATATCCGCTGGCGGCCAGGGAATATGACAGAAGTATATCAATACACCGTTGTGCGTTTCCCGGACGAACTCGGGTGCGAGAGCCAAGTGATAGTCCTGGAACCAGACGGTCGCGTCGGGACTCGCTTCGGCGAGGACCTCCTGGGCGAACCGTCGATTGACGTCCCGGTACCGGTCCCAGAACCCCGGCCGGTACGAGATCGCGCCCGTTGCGGAGTGACAGAGCGGCCAGAGCACGCGGTTTGCATACCCTTCGTAGTACCCGGCGACGTCGGCCTCGTCCAACCACAGCCGATCGAGCGTATAGCGTTCGTCACCGGGCGGTACCGGTACTTTGCCGGACGGATCCGCGACGACCCGATCCGCGTCCCCGTCCCCCCAAGCGATCCACGTGCCACCGAGTTCGGTAGCCACGGTATCGAGCCCGGCCACGACCCCGCCGCAGGGCCGGTCGACTTCGATCTCGTTTCCCATCGCCTCTTCGTCGAACGTATGTCGATATGGTTGCCGATTTGATACGATAATCAGATCAGTATCTATCACGTTTCCTGCCTGCATTGGCATTTTCCGATATAGCCCGCCGGATAGGGTATAGAAAAGGCCTGCAAGTGCATGATTGCGTCGGGCTCAACGATCTCTCGTATCAGTCTCGATAACCTTGCAGCTGCCTGCAGTAGTGATATGTCTATCATGTCGCAAACATTGAAAGAAATCCGATGTCTTCGACCGATGGAGCGGACCGGCCCAACGTCGTTTTGATCGTCGCCGACACGGCTCGCGCGGATGAGGCCGTTGCGGACGGACCGACGGTGATGCCGACGCTCCAAACGTTAGCGAAGGAAGGCACCGACTACCGATCGGCCTTCGCGAGCGCCCCGTGGACGTTACCGTCCCATGCCGGGTTATTCACGGGGACGTATTCCTCGAAACATGGGGCCCACGGGGGGCATCCCCGGCTGGAGGGTCACGTGAACACGATCGCCGAGAGCTTCGCCCAGCACGGCTACGAAACCTTCGCGGCCTCCAACAACACCTGGATCTCCGGCGAGTTCGGGTTCGACCGGGGATTCGAGCAGTTCTGGAAGGGCTGGCAGCTTATCCAGTCCGACGACGATGTCGGATCGATCGTCCACAAGCTCGGTCCTGTTCGTCGGGCCCGAGCTGCCGTCACCTCGGCGCTCGATGGCAACCCCGTCGTAAATGCCATCAACGCCTGTTACAACCACTGGTCCCGATCCCGTGGCGATTACGGGGCCCGACGGACGACGGACCGCATCGAGCGGTGGCTCCAGAGCCGCACGGATTCGATCCCGTTTTTCGCGTTCGTGAACTATCTCGAGCCTCACATCCGGTATTATCCACCCCCCGAGTACGCGGAACCGTTTCTTCCTGCAGACGTCACTTGGGAGGAAGCGGTTGACGTTCGTCAGGAACCCCGAGCCTACGACGTCGGCGCTTACGAACTTTCGACCCACGAACTCGCGAGGCTCCGCGGGTTGTATCGCGGCGAACTCGCTCACGTCGACGCCCAGATCGCCAGGATCCGCGAGGCCCTCGAGCAGTGCGACAGGTGGGAGAACACGATCGTCATCGTCATGGGCGATCACGGTGAGAACATCGGGGATCACGGCTTCCTCGGGCACCAGTACAACCTCTATGACACGCTGTTGCACGTCCCGTTGATCATCGCCGGCGGACCGTTCGACGGCGGGGGATGTGTTGAGGAGCTCGTCCAGTTGACGGATATCGTCCCGACGCTCCTCGATGTCGCGAACTTGCAGGATCCCACGATGGCCGACCAGGCCCAAGGCCGGTCTTTGCTGGCCGGGACGGGCACGCCCCGGCAGTACGTCATCGCCGAGTACATGGCCCCCCAGCCGCCGACCGAGGTCCTCGCCGACCGGTATGGCACGTTACCGGCCCACGCCGAGCGCTTCGATCGCCAGCTCCGTTCGATCCGCACCCCCACGGAGAAACTGATCCGGGGATCGGACGGCCGACACGAGTTTTACGACGTGGCCGCCGATCCGGGCGAACGGACGGATCTGGGGAGCAGCCGTCCCGGGGCCCTCGCGACCCTCGAGCGAATGCTCGACGATTGGCTGGAGGGGTTCGAGCATGCCGAGCGCGGCGAAACCGTCGAGCTCTCCCGCGGTGCCGAACGGAGGCTCGCGGAACTCGGCTATCTCTGAGTGATCCTCCCGTTCCGACGAGAATTAATAAATCACACCGATTCTTTAGGGGATATTATTAAGATACACTCATCTAATAATAACGCTTATTCCGTTAGTCCAAGTACCCACCAGCATGATCGGCGAACGTTCGACCGCGACGCGTCGGACGTTCCTGTATTCGACGGGAGCGGCCGGACTTGCCCTCCCCGGCTGTCTCCAGTCACCCACCGCGGACGGGGGTGCAGGCGAACCCACCGGATGGGCGGCCTTTTTCGCGCTGATGGACTGGGCGAATGTCGTCGTCGGCGACGCCATCGCCTTCGAGACCCCGGTCGAGGTCGGACGGGCGGGCCACGGATGGGACCCGCCGGCCGATCTCTTGCCGGAGGTGACAGCGGGTGAGGTGTTCGTCTACCTCGGATCACCGGACTTCCAGTGGGCCGTCGACCTGGCGGATACGATCGAGGACGAACGACACGAGGTCGAACTCATCGACGCGCTGGCGGCGATTCCACGTGAAACTATGTTATCGTTTGATGCAGATGAGCATGGCTCGGAGGGCGATCACGGGCACGGGTTTTTCGACCCGCACGTGTGGCTCGATCCGCACCGGGCCGAACGCATCGTCGATCACCTGGCCGAACGCCTGGGAGACATCGTCCCCGACGCATCCGACGAATTCCGTGAGCGGGCCGACCAGTACATCGACGACATCGAGGGGGTCCACGCGGATTACCTCGTCCTCTCCGAGAACGCCGAGCTCGACGTGGCCGTGGGGGTCACGCACGATTCGTTCCGGTATCTCGCTGCGCGGTACGGATTCGAGCTCCGGACGCCGGTCGGCGTCGCCCCGGATGCCGCGGCGTCGATGGAGGATATCGCGGGGCTCGCTCAGGCGATCGAGGATTACGACATCGACACGATCGTCTATGACCCCTTCGAGGCACCCGAGTTCGGCGAACTCCCCCAGGCGGCCCGCCTGCTTTTGGACGAGACCGATGCCGAAACGGCCGAACCGGTGACCAGCATCGAGGGACTCACACCCGCCTGGCGGGATGCCGGGTACGGTTGGGTCGAACAGATGCGCGAGGTAAACCTCCCGGCGTTTCAGGCCGCACTTCGAGCCGAATCATGAGTGACAACCGATCAACGACGCCGGTGGTCGAGGTCGAGGACGTTTGGTTCGCATACAGCCGGGAGCTCGTGCTCGAGGACGTGAGTCTCACGATCCAGCCGGGCGAATTTCTCGGGTTGATCGGCCCGAACGGGTCCGGAAAGACCACGCTGGTCCGGTTGATCCTCGGGCTCGAACGGCCTGACCGGGGCCGGGTACGGTTGTTCGGCGAGCCGGCCACGGCGTTCGATGCCGGCGAACGGATCGGCTACGTCTCCCAACGCGTTGGCGAACAACGATCGGCGATGCCGATCACGGTCGAGGAGGTCGTCACGCAAGGCCGGTTCGCACACCGCGGACTGCAACGCCTGCGGGAGGACGAGCGGACGATCGTCGCCGACGCCATGGACCGGGTAAATGTCCGGGACATCGCCGACCGCCGGATGGACCAGCTCTCGGGCGGTCAGCGCCAGCGCGCGTTCGTGGCTCGGGCGCTGGCCTCGGAAGCGGATCTCCTGGCGCTCGACGAGCCGACCGTTGGGATCGACGCAAGTTCCCGGGAGGATTTCTACCGACTCCTCCACGAGCTCAACGATGACGGGATGACGGTGATCCTGATCGAACACGACCTTGACGTCATCACCACCCACGTCGATACGGTGGCCTGCATCAACCGGGAGCTGTACTATCACGGCGATTCCGTCGACTTCCTGGAAAGCGACGCCCTCGACGAAGCCTACGGCCAACGCCACGGGATCATTCACCACCAACACCCATGACCGACGCCACGGACACGCGACGGCGGGCGATCGTGGGCCTGGGCATCCTCGGCTGTGGCGTACTCGGTGTCGCGATGGCGCTGTTTCTCGGTCTCGAGTGGGCGCGGGGCCGTTGGCGGCTCGCCGCCGTGGCCTTCGAGCAATTCCTGATTCTGGGCGAGTGGATCGACGTCTACCTTGGAACAGGGGTGTTCGGGTTCGCAAGCACTTGGCGGGCGCTCGCGGCAGGGGTCCTGATCGGCATCGCTGCCCCCGTCATCGGAGCCTTCCTCATCCACCGGGAGATGGCGCTGATCGGCGAGACGCTCGCCCACACCGCCTTCGCCGGGGTGGCGGCCGGAGTCGTGATCGTGGCGTTCACGGGTTGGCGCGGGAGCCTCTACGTCCTCGAACTCGGCTCGCAGGGCGGGTTGCTCCTGGTCGCTCTCCTGGTCAGTTCGCTCGGCGCACTCGGCTTGCAGTGGTTAAGTGAGCGATCACAGGCGTACGGAGACGTCCCGATCGCGATCGTGCTGGCCGGCAGTTTTGCGATCGGCACCCTGCTGATCAGCTGGAGCCGCGATTTCGCTCCGATAGCCGTCGACGTCGAGGGCTTTCTCTTCGGCAACTTGGCGATCGTCACCGCCCCGGGTGCCCGATTCATCGCCGTGTTGAGCCTCGTCGTCGTGCTCGTCGTCGTGATCAATTACAAACAGTTCCTGTTCCTGACCTTCGACGAGGAGGCGGCGGCCGTCGCCCGGATCCCGGTCCGGCGGTACAACGCGTTGCTGGTCGTCTTGACGGCGGTGGTCGTGGTGGGTGCGATGCAGATCCTCGGCGTCATACTGGTCGCCGCGATGCTTGTCGTGCCGGCCGCGACGGCCTCGCACCTCGCGGGAAGTTTCCGGGAGACGGTATTGCTGTCCGTAGTATTCGGCCAGGTCGCGGCCGTCGGCGGTCTCGTCTTTTCGCTGCTCGCTCGGCTCCCGCCCGGGGGTTCGATCGTCCTCGTGGGGATCGCCCTGTACCTCCTCGCGCTCGGGTGGACGGGTCGGCGTCGGGCGGTCGATTATTAATATCGAACCGTTATGGCCACGATCCTAGGTATACTTCACAACTGAGACGCATTCGTTATCATATGGGTGTCGTGAGCATTTCGATGCCGGACGAACTCGAGGCGCGGATCGACGAATTCGCCGATACGCACGGGTATACCGGCCGGAGCGAAGTCGTCCGCGAGGCCGCGAGGAATCTCCTGGGCGAGTTCGAGGACGAAACGCTCGAGGAGAGGGACCTCATCGCTGTCGTGACCGTGCTCTTCGATTTCGAGACGACCCAGATCGAGGAACGGATGATCCAACTGCGACACGACCACGAGGATCTGGTCGTCGCGAACTTCCACAGTCACGTCGGCGATCACTACTGCATGGAGCTGTTCGTGCTCGAGGGCCGACTCGAAGATATCTCGACGTTCGTGGGGAAGATCCGTGCGACCCAAGACACCCTCACGGTCGATTACTCCGTGCTCCCGGTCGACGATATCAGGACGATCGCGTAACCGCTCAAAACGTACGGACCTCGCCCGCGAGGACGCGATCGGTAATGCTCGTCACGTTTGCGAGTTCCTCATCGACGATCGCTTCGATTTCTCTTTCGATCGAGTCAAGAGGAACGTTCTCAGCCGTCGACACGTGCGCATCAGCCACGAGTGGCTGATCGATCGGAGCGTTGATCTGACTGAGCAACCGGATCCTCAGGTCACGAATACCCTCGACCTCTTCGACGACGGATCTCGCGATGTCGGTTGAGAGCAAATTGTAAATCTTCCCCACATGGTTGACCGGATTCTTCCCGCTTGAGGCTTCCATGGACATCGACCGGTTTGGCGTGATCAGGCCGTTGGCCCGATTCCCACGACCCACGGATCCGTCGTCCCCTTGTTCCGCTGATGTTCCGGTCACGGTGAGATACACCGATCCCGAGTCATAATCGTCGGCCGTATTGATGTCGATCGACACCTCTCGGTCGGTAATATCCTCCGCGAGATCCTTGACAAATTCGCGCACATTCTGGATGGCGGCATCGTATTCCTCGATGTCTGCCACGTGTTCGCCGATGATCGCCACCGCCAGCGTGAGATGGATCTTATCCCCTTCCCGCTTGCCCATCACTTTGATATCCGGACCGATCTCCGGATGCTCGTCACTGTATGGCCCGTTGAGCTGCTGTTCGCCCTCGAGGACGATCCGTTCCGTTTCACTCAGCGGCGCGTGTCCCACGCCGAAGCTCGTGTCGTTCGCGACGGGGATCGAACCGCCTCCATGAAAGACGTCAGTCAAATCCCCGCTACCCTCCCCGAGGCGCGCATCGACGAGGATGTCGGCCCCCACGTCCAATCGCGGGAGGTTCTGGTTGAGATATTCCCGCGCGGCTTTGAGCGCGATCGTCTCGGCCGGGATCCGCTCGCCGTCGAATTCCTTCGTGGCCCGGCCGACGATGAGCACGTAGATGGGCGAGTGCATGACCCCGCCCCCGAACTCGGGTTCGGACTGTCCGGCCACCAGCTGTGTCTCGTCGGTGTTGAAGTGAAGAATCTGGCCGAAGCGGTCGAGGTACTCGTTTCCGAGGGCCCGCGCGACGTGCTCGGCGATCCCGTCCGAGATCGAGTCGGGGTGGCCGATCCCCTTTCGCTCGACGATCTCCACCGCCTGGTCCTCGACGGGTTGGCCGTCCATGGCGGTGACGCGGATGTTCCGGTCGGTCATCGGCGCGCTCTTTCGCCCAAGAGGTTCTAAATCGGTCGATCCTACGAAATGCTGCCGGTGAGCCAATCGCCCCCTCAAAAACCGACAATCATCCGCGATCGGAGAAAGGGAGGGGGCCGTCCGATAGCCGGCCGTTCGCGCAATCCGGAACCGGGTCAAACTCGGGCGAGCACGTAACGCTACCCTCGGCCCCATGGCTCCAGTACATCTATTATGCCCCCTGGACCTGGATCAAAAAATGCGAACGGAGCATGGGATCACCGTCGGGGATTCCCGTGAACTGGACCACATACCGGATGATTCGGTCGAACTCGTGGTTACGTCCCCGCCGTATCCGATGATCGAAATGTGGGACTCGACGTTCCACGATCTCAATGCGGCAATCTCGAACAGGTTGGAGGCAGGGGATGGTCGGGTGGCCTTCGAGTTGATGCACGAGGAGCTGGAGAAAACGTGGACCGAAATCGGCCGTGTGCTCGTTGATGGCGGGATTGCCTGTGTCAACATCGGCGATGCCACTCGGAACCTCGATGGTTCCTTTCGGGTCTACCCGAATCACGCGCGGACGATCCAGGCGTTCGATGAGCTCGGCTTCGATCCTCTTCCCGAAATCCTCTGGCGAAAACCAGTCAACTCCGCGGCGAAGTTCATGGGATCGGGGATGCTCCCGCCGAATGCCTATGCCACGCTCGAACACGAATACATCCTACCGTTCCGCTATGGCAAAGAACGACGGTCGTTCGAACCGCACGTCCCGGAGCGTTACAACGCTGCGTATTTCTGGGAGGAACGAAACACGTGGTTCTCGGACGTTTGGATGGACGTCACGGGATCCATACAGGCACTGAATGATGAGGAACTCCGCGAACGATCTGGGGCGTTTCCGCTCGAGATCCCTTACCGCCTCATCAACATGTATTCGGTCTACGGCGACACGGTGCTCGATCCGTTCTGGGGGACCGGCACCACGACCGTGGCTGCGATGATCGCCGGGAGGAACTCGCACGGTTCCGAAATCCAGGCGGAATTCGCCGACAGGTTTTCCGACCGCGCCGAGGAAATCCCGGCCCTCTCCCGCGAGATTGTCGTTGAACGGCTCGAACAACAACGTGCGTTCGCGAAGCGAAGGGACGACCTCGAATACAACTCGACCCATTACGAGTTTGGCGTGATGACCCAACAGGAACGGGATATCCTGTTCTACGTGGCGGACGAGGTGAGAACGGTGGACGACGGGTACGCGGTCGAACATTCGGCGTACGCCGGCGAAGAACCGTCGGCCGATCCCGATACGCGATCGCCTGTGTCGGAGTAAGGGGCCGTTGGGCCTCGGGTCTGAGTCGAATCGAACGGTGTAGCCGAACACATCCGATACCCCTGCGCTATCCCGCGATTTTGCCGATATACCAGTGAGACACATTTATATAGAAGGACATTCAATCCTCGGTTGTACTTATGAGTCAGCGTATGCAGCAAGGAATTCCCATGATCGTCATGGGGGAGGACGCCCAGCGTGTAAAGGATCGCGATGCGCAGGACTACAATATCTCCGCGGCGCGCGCTGTGGCCGAATCCGTCCGATCGACCCTCGGCCCGAAGGGGATGGACAAGATGCTCGTCGACTCGATGGGGAGCGTCACGATCACGAACGACGGCGTGACCATCCTCGAGGAGATGGACATCGACAACCCGACGGCCGAGATGGTCGTCGAGGTCGCGGAAACTCAGGAGGACGAGGCCGGCGACGGCACGACGACGGCCGTCGCGATTGCCGGCGAATTGCTCAAGAACGCCGAGGACCTCCTCGAACAGGAGATCCACCCGACGGCGATCATCCGCGGGTTCCATCTCGCCTCCGAGTTCGTCCGGGAAGAGGTCGACGACATCTCCGTCCACATCGACCCCGACGACACGGAATCGCTCAAGAAGGTCGCCGAGACGTCGATGACCGGCAAGGGAGCCGAACAGCACAAGGAATACCTGGCCGAACTCATCGTCGACGCGGTCCGTCAGGTCACCGTCGAAAGCGACGACGGGGAGTTCATCCCGGACCTCGAGGTCCTCGAGATCGAAACCCAGACCGGCGGCGCAGCCAACGAGTCCGAGCTGATCCGCGGTGGCACGATCGACAAGGATCCGGTCCACGACGACATGCCGGAGAACTTCGAGAATGCCAAGATCCTGCTGCTCGCCGATTCGATCGAGGTCGAGGAGGCCGACGTCGACACCCAGGTCAACTTGGAGAGCCCCGATCAGCTCCAGCAGTTCCTCGACAAGGAAGAAGAGCAGCTTCAGGAGAAAGTCGACAAGATCGTCGAGTCCGGGGCGGACGTCGTGTTCTGTCAGAAGGGGATCGACGACCTCGCCCAGCACTTCCTCGCCAAGGAGGGTATCCTCGCGACCCGTCGGACGAAACAGTCCGACCTCAAGTTCCTCCGGAACGTGCTCGATTGCTCGATCGTTTCGGACCTGGATGACCTCCAGCCGGAGGACCTCGGCGAGGGCAGCATCACCCGCGACCCCGACGACGAACTCTTCTACGTGCAGGGTCCCGAGGACTCCCACGGCGTGACCCTGATCCTTCGCGGCTCGACCGAGCACGTCGTCGACGAACTCGAGCGCGGCGTCGAGGACGCCCTCGAAGTCGTCGCCACGACCGTGTCCGACGGTCGGGTCCTGGCCGGCGGCGGTGCGGTCGAGGTCGAGCTGGCGCGTCGGACTCGTGATTACGCCGACAGTGTCAGCGGGCGCGAACAACTGGCCGTGGAGGCGTTCGCTGATGCCGTCGAACTCGTTCCGCGCGTGCTTGCCGAGAACGCCGGCCTCGACGGCATCGACGTCCTCGTCGACCTCCGTGCTGCTCACGAAGAAGGCGACGTCCAGGCCGGACTGGACGTCTACAGCGGCGATGTGGTCAACACGTACGACGCCGGCGTGGTCGAACCGGCCCACGCCAAACAGCAGGCGCTGACCTCCGCCACGGAGGCCGCCAACCTGATCCTCAAGATCGACGACATCATCTCCGCCGGTGACCTCTCGACCGAGGGCGAAGAGCCCGAGGGCGGCCCCGGCGGCGGTATGGGCGGCATGGGTGGGATGGGCGGTATGGGTGGCATGGGCGGCATGGGCGGTATGGGCGGCATGATGTAGGCCCGGCCGCCGCCACCCCAACCCCGATAGTATAGTATTCGGACGAATACCTCCTCGATATGGAGACGGCAATTTTCTCGCGTTCGGCGGTCGCCGAGCAGACCGACGTATCGCGGGTCGTCGAGGCCGTCGAGCACGCATTTGCGGCCCACGCGGCCGAGCGGGTCACGATGCCGCCGAAATCGTACATCGATCTGTCCCAATACAACGGGGATTTCCGTTCGATGCCGGCATACGTCGATGCCGATGAATGGGACGCGGCCGGGGTGAAATGGGTCAACTCCCACCCCGATAATCCCGACGAGCACGGTCTCCCGTCGGTGATGGGGGTGATGATCTACTCGGATCCGGAGACGGCCCTTCCGCTCGCGATCATGGACGGAACCGAACTCACCCGGCAGCGGACCGGCGCCGCCGCCGCGGTGGCGACCGACCACCTGGCCGATCCCGACGCCACCCGACTCGGACTGGTGGGGGCCGGGGGGCAGTCGTACGCCCAGGTCGAGGCGATCGCGACGGTACGACCCATCCAGGAAATCGTTGTCCACGACGTCGACGAAGGGGCCGTCGACCAGTTCATCGACCGGTTCGGCGACCGGTTTGCAGTCGCGCCCGGATCAATCAGCGATGCGGGACACTGTGACGTCCTCACGACGGTGACACCCGTCCGGGACCCGATCGTTGCGTTGGACGACGTCGGCCCCAACACCCACATCAATGCGATGGGCGCCGACGCCGCCGGCAAGCAGGAACTCTCTCCGGAGATCTTGCAGGCGGGCACGATCGTGATCGACGATTACGAACAGTGTACCCATTCCGGCGAGATCAACGTCCCGTGGTCCGGGGGTATCCTCGTGGATGCCGACATCCACGGGACACTCGGCGAAGTGATCCTCGGGGAGATTCCCGGACGATCCGGGCTGGAAGGAGTGACCGTCTTCGACAGTACGGGCCTGGCGATTCAGGACATCGCCGCGGCGCGGGTGATCTACGAGAACGCGGACCCGGACGTCCGGACCATCGACCTGCTGGAACTCGACGATCACTCGATGTGAATCGCCGGCCGGAAGGGGATCGCAGCGTCCCGCCGGTCCTCCGGATCGACGACGTCGGGGTCTGACTCCTCGTAGATCTCGACGGTCGCGTCGAAGGCCTCGCCGATAAAGTCGGCACTCTCCGCGAGCAACTCGGTCTCGTCCGTCTCGAGGAGCACGCCGTGCTCGCGCTCGTCGTAACCACGGGTTTCCTCGATCAGGGCCTGGACGAGTTCGTTGACGGCATCGCCCCGTTCCCGCATCGCCTCGTCCTGCATCAACCGGCCCATGATCTCTCCCGGGTCGTCGCTATCCTCGAGCACGGCCTCGAATACCTCTCGTTTCCAGTCGGCGGCCGCGTACAGGCGGATGACCTCCGGATCCGTCCCGGTGACGTCGACGATGTCGCGCACGTCGTCGTAGGCCCGCTGGATGATCTGCTCTTGGACCAGAATGTCCTCGTCGACGAGATCTTCATCGGGCCCGGGCCATCCGGCCTCGTCGGCTGGCGTTCCGGTGAGGCGCTCGTGGAGTTCATTCGCCATGAACGGTACGAACGGGGCGAGCAGCTCTAGCCGGACCCGGAGGATCTCGCGCTCGGTCCACGTCGTTCGGGGATCGACGGCCTCGACGCGGCGACGGTACCATCGCAGGTGTTCGTCGAACCGATAGAAGGCCGCCTGGCTCGCCGTCCGGGTCTCGAATCGATCGAGCGCATCGGTCACCTCCGCGATCATCTCCTGAAGTTCCGCCAGGATCCACCGGTCGGCCCGCCGGAGTTCGGGGGGTTCCGCGGGCGCATCGGCCTCGATCAACTCGTTGGCGCGATTCCAGAACCGCTCGAGCTGCTCGCGTACGCTGCTGACCTCTTCCCCCCGCCAGTCATAATCCTGCCAGGGTTCGGCGGCGTTCATCAGGAAGAACCGGACGGCATCGGCCCCGTACCGTTCGATGGCTTCCCCGGGGAGGACGACGTGGCCCTTCGACGAGCTCATCGACTCGCCCTCGAGTAGCCCCATGCCCATCACCGTGATCGCCTCGGGCCAGTAGGCCTCGGCGAATAGCTCGGCGTGATGATAGAGGAAGAACGTGAGGTGATTGCGGACGAGGTCGTTGCCAGAACATCGGACGCTCACGGGATACCAGTACTCCCACTCCTCGCGGAGTTCGAGCGCCTGCTCGTGGGGATCGTCGACGGCCTCCGGGCCGTAGAATAATGTATCGAAGAACGTCGGGGTGAGCTCCTCGACGGGCACCTCGTCCAGGCGGTGGGCGATCGTGTAATAAGCCATGTAGATCGTCGAGTCGGAGAGCGGCTCGATGACGAAGTCCTCGTCCCACGGCAACCGGGTGCCGAGGCCGTAGTTCCGGATGCACGGCCATTCTTCGAGCCAGTCGACGGTGTGA
>CAYSMB010000012.1:0-20145 GCA_964432005.1 uncultured Halobacteriales archaeon | reverse complement strand
CCGCGCAGTTCGAGCGGATCGCCGGGAAGGTCCCCGCGCGACTCGATACGGACGAGGTGATCGCCCGCGTCGTCGCCCAGGGCGAGTCCGTCAGCGATGTCATCGCGGATATGACTCCCGACGAGGACGAGGAGGATGAGGCCGCCGCCCCCGAACCCGCCGAACCCTCTCCCGAGCGTCAGATCGCCCGCGAGCGCGAGCAGCGCATCGACCGCCTCGAGGAGTACATCAGTCAGCTCACCGAGTCGCTCGCGGAACGCGACGAACGTATCGAGGAGCTCGAGGCCGAACTCGAGGAGAGCCGGCGGGAGGAGCGCGCCGAGGTCCGGGAACGCCGAGAGGTCGCCCGGCTCCGGCGCGAAACGGATCGGCTCGCCCGCGAGCGCGATCGCTGGCAGGAGCGGGCCGAGGAACTCGATGAGAAACTCGAGCGGCTCAAATCCCTCTGGCGGCTCGATCACTCGAACTTCGCCGACGTCGACCCTGAACGGCGCGAACTCGTACCGGTCAAACCGGTCGAGAAGTTCACGATCGAGTCGCTCCGGGCCGCCGACGAGGACTTCGGGCTCGCGCCGGGGGACGTGATCTTTCTCCGCGATGCGACCGGGGCGGGTCGTGCCGCCGCCGAACACCTCGTCGAGCTCGAACCGCGCGCCGTGATCGCGTCGGGTGGGATGACCGACGTGTCGCGGGAGACCCTCTTCGAGGCGGGGGTCCCCTTCGGTGACCGGGAAGGGGTCCGAATCCAGGAGGTCGACGACCTCGCGGTCGCGCGAGAATCCGACGTGGAGTCACTCATCGCCGAGTGGGAGGACCGCGCCGCTGCCCGGAAACGCGCCGAGAAGGACCGACTCGTCGATCGCGTGATCAGCGAGCATCGCGCCGACCGCACCCTGGAGCCGGAGCGCTCGTAGCCGACAGTCTCCGCGAGCGATTGACTGATGAAAAGCGCCCACCACCCGCGGGACCCGGCGAGCGGCTAGAACATCCCGCCGAGCCCGAAACCCGCGAGCATCTTCCGCATGACGTTTCCGACGACGAGGCCCAACCCGACGAGGATTGCCGCCATCCCCGCCGCGACCATCGGGGCCACGTAGGCGATCGTGGCGAGCCCGGCGATCACGAGGAGGAAACCGAGCACGCCCAGTACGCCGAGATATCGAAGCATGTCCGGGGCCTCGGCGACCGGCGTAGTAAAAGCGCGGATCCCACCGCGGAAGCAATAGGACTTAACGGGTAACGGACGTAAGCGCCCCCATGAGCGAGAACGAGTCACGTTCCGACCTCCGGATGCCCGAGGATAGCGAGGTGTTCGCGACGGTCGAGTCGATGCTGGGTGCCAACCGTGTCAAGGTACGCTGTGCCGACGGCGTCGAACGAACGGCTCGCATCCCCGGCAAGATGCGAAAGCGCGTCTGGATCCGCGAGGGCGACGTCGTCCTCGTCGAACCGTGGGACTGGCAGGACGAGAAGGCCGACGTGACCTGGCGATACGACAACCAGGAGGCCGAGCAGCTCCGACGGGAAGGCCACATCGCATAACCGTTCTCACAGGCCAGTCACGAGCAACTCGAGACCGACCGTCCCCGACCACCTGGCGACGATCCCGACGGCGATCGAGTAGGTGAAATTCAGCAACGTGCCCGCGAGGTAGTAGGTCGTTTTCCCGCTGGAGATGTCCTCCCGGCGGACGATCGATTTGGCGGCAAACACGATACTCAAGGCCGTCCACTCCCCGAGGAGCACCAGCACGAACACGATCACGTTCTCCAGTTTGCCGATCAGCCAGCCGGTGTCCTCGTCGATGTCACCGGCGTCCCCCAGGGCCTCCCCGGTGAACTGTTCGAGTCCGCCGGCCACCACACCCGTACTCGATCCGAGCAGAATGCCGAGGATACCGGCGTGTACGGTCGTCGGATGTCCGATCACGGCACCGATCACGGTGACGATCACGCCGACGCCGAGCAGGCTCAGATCCACGGTCCGGAACGGCCGGCTCAGGCGCGGGTGGTCAGGCATAGATGGCGGCGATCCCCCGTTCGAATCGTTCCCGGATCGTTCGGACGCGGTAATAATTCGCCCGGTCGAGCGCCTGGGAGACGGCCTGCTGGGGAATCCCGAGCGCATCGGCCGCCGCGACCTGTGTCCCGTGGCGTTCGTAGGCCTCGACGATCTCGATCTGACGCGCCGTTCGCCGTTCCCGAACCAGATAGAGGAAGTTCAGCACCGCGACGACCAGTGGGTCGGCGGGGCGGTCGGTGTCGACCGCCACGTAGAGATCTGCATCGCCGGCGTCGGCGATCGCCTCGTCGGCCCGGTGAAATGCCGGTCCGTCCAAGGCCGCCACGCCCTCCTCGAGTTGCCCGACGTCGATCCCGCCCGAGGCGATGCCCACGCGGACCCGTCCCGGGTGGATCCCGTTCAGGATCGTCTCGAGGATCCCGGCAATCGGCCCGAGACCGACGAGGACTCCCCCGAATTCGTCCAGACCCTTGATCCGTTCGAACGGCGCGGCGATCGCTTCGCCATACTCCGCGTTGACTCGATCGAGGGTGGCGGTGAGTTGCTCGCGAAACGCCGTGCGATCTTCGATCTCCCGCGAGCCGATGACGTCGGCGAGGACCACGAATCCCGTCCGTTCTGTATCACCCATCTGGTGTTGTATCCCCCAATTACAATTTTTAACAATTGTATCAATGAAGTACAATCGTATATAGTTGTCCCCTCCCCTCCCTCCCTCCTCAACGGTTTTCCACGGGGCCGCCTTAGCGGAACCGATGACCGGCGGATCCCCCGAATTCGAACTCCTCGATCCCGACGAGGAGGAGGCAGTCGGCGACGAGTGGGAGGACATCGACGTCAGCGACACGGAGGCGGATCGGATCGCTCGGCAACGCGACCGGGAGTTCAGCGAATTCCGCAAACGCATCAAGGACGCCGACCAGTTCAAGGTCGAAGCGTCCGTCTTCGACGACGCGACCTACGCCGCACTGTACAAGCTGGTCCAAGATGACTACCTGAGTGCTCTGGGCGGGCCCATCTCCACGGGCAAGGAGGCCAACGTGTACGAGGCGGTCGGCGATGGCGGCGATCCGGTAGCGGTCAAGATCTACCGGATCACCGCTAGCGATTTCCGTGATATGGCCGAGTACCTCACCGGCGATCCCCGCTTCGAGGGGGTCCGCAACGACAAGAAGGCCGTCGTGCTCGCGTGGGTCTCAAAGGAGTTTGCCAACCTCATACGAGCGTTGAAGGCGGGGGTCAGAGTTCCGGAGCCGATCGCCGTCGAGCGTAACGTGCTCGTGATGGAGTACCTCCAGACCGACGGCGATCGTGCCAAGCGCCTCTCGGAAGTCCACGTCGAAAACCCGGAAATCGCCTACGAGGTCGTCAGAGAGTACATGCGCCGGCTGTACAATGCCGGGCTGGTGCACGGGGATCTGAGCGAGTACAACATCGTGGTCCAGGACGAGCAACTCTACTTCCTCGATATGGGGCAAGGGGTCACGGTCCATCATCCGAACGCCGAGGAGTTCCTCGAGCGGGATTGCGAGAACGTGGCAGCGTTCTTTCGACGACAAGGGATGGACGTCGAGTCGAGGGCCTGTTACGATGCCGTGACCGAGTCCGGGTAAGCTACCCACGCGTGACCTCGGGGGCTTTCGTATGACCCTCCTCGGTTTCAACCACGCCGGTTTGCGTGGCGGGGGAGGAACGGTCTCGGCGAATCCGCGGTCCGGGGCCCCGCCGGGGGTTTCGCGGAGGAGACGCGACGGCCGGATGGCGAGAAGCTATTAACGGATCCAGCCATAGGGACGATCACGCATCGGTTGGCGCGGACCGTTGCACTGTATCGACATCGATCCCGACAAACGAAGGGCTCAAATAACCGCACGCTTAAGTGTCACCAATGCAACACGTGAAGATACCGCAGGACCGCATCGGTGTCCTCATCGGCGAGGGTGGGGAAACGATGCGAAAGATCGAGGAGGCGGCCGACGTACGCCTCGACATCGATTCCGAGAGCGGGTCGGTGAACGTTCGGTCCGTCGGGGATCCCATCACCGGGATGCGCGGGCCCGAAATCGTCCGTGCGATCGGTCGCGGGTTCGCTCCCGAGACTGCGTTGCGGCTCCTCGAGGACGATCTCATGCAGTTCCACCTCATCGACATCGACGCCGCGACCCGCAACGACGCGGATATGCGCCGGAAGAAGGGCCGACTCATCGGCGAGGGCGGCCGGACGCGTGAACTCATGGAGGAGCTCACTGGTGCCGACGTCGTCATCTACGGCTCGACGATGGGGATCATCGGGGAGCCCGACGCGGTCGACGCCGTCCGCCGGGCCGCCGAGATGCTCCTCGAGGGTGCCCCACACGGTTCGGTGTACTCGTTCCTCGAACGCAAACACAACGAGATGAAACGGCGGGAGCTGGATTATCACACGTACCCGGGCGAGCCCACCGTCGACGACTCCATTTAGGGCTCGGCCGACGCCGCCGGTTCCGCACGCTCGACGAACCGTCGGACATGCCGTTCGAGCCGTTTGGCCGCGGCGCGACGGAGGCGCCGCGGCGATCGCCTCGTCGACCCGTCGGGGTCCATCGATCCGCGTGGCCCTCGGCCGGTAGGATGTCGGATCGATATCGAATGTCTCCAGGTACTTTGGACGATCAGTGATCCAAGCCCTTTCGCCATATCGGCCGAAACGGCCCGACGGACGTTCCTGAACGGCGGAAGCGCGAGTTCCTCGGGGTCCTCGGCCTCCTCGACAGTCGTCCCCCGAAGCGCTGCCGTGTCGACGACTGGGACGAAATCGTCGAGAAACCGCCGGAGTTCCCCCGGCGTCGCTGCGTCCGGATACCGCCACTCGACGGTTCCGAGATCGTCCCGGAGCCGGAGGCGTCCACAGCGCGTCCTCCTGCGAGAGGGATTCCTCGATGCGAGAGCGGTCGATGGCCGCGGCCTCGCCAGCGCGGATGAATTCCTCGAATCGCTGATCCTTCCAGCCGCGCCACTCGTCGAGCGACGACGTTAGCGAATTCGATGGCCCCATCCACACCCGCACACGGCGGCGTGCGGACCTCCAGCAACGGCTCGACGAATTCCGGTCGCGCGGCCGACGCGAGCCGACCCCGGCTGTTGATGACCGAGCATTCCAGTCCGATGCCGATCTGCAAGGCTGCCCAGCGGTGTTACGAAGCCAACCCGCACCTCGACAAAGACCCGCGAGCTCTATCTATACCGTTAAGCTCCTCCTCGAAAATTTTCCGGGAACCCTTCCGGCCCGACCTCGGTCGGCGAATATCGCGTCGGCAACTTTTATATAGAATGGCAATCAATCCTCGCGATGACACATGTCTCGCATGGGTACACAGCCACTGCTCGTTCTCTCCGATGAAAGTCAGCGTACCACCGGACGGGATGCGCAGTCGATGAATATTACGGCCGGTAAGGCCGTCTCGAGCGCGGTACGAACGACCCTCGGCCCGAAGGGTATGGACAAGATGCTCGTCGACTCGGCGGGCCAGGTCGTCGTGACGAACGACGGGGTCACCATCCTCAAGGAGATGGACATCGAGCACCCCGCGGCCAACATGATCGTCGACGTCGCCGAGACCCAGGAGTCCGAAGTCGGCGACGGGACGACCACCGCTGTCGTGGTGGCCGGTCAACTTCTCTCGCAGGCCGAGGACCTCCTCGAACAGGACATTCACCCGACGACGCTCGTCCAGGGGTACCGGCGCGCGGCCCAGGAGGCCCGCCGGATCCTCGAGGATTCCGCGATCGAGGTCGATCCGGACGACACCGATCTCCTCGAGCGCCTCGCCGCGACCGCCATGACCGGCAAAGGTGCCGAGGGATCCAAGGACCACCTGGCCGAGATCGTCGTGAGCGCCGTACGGGCGGTCGCCGACGAGCACGGCATCGATACGGATAACATCGACATTCAGGACACCGTCGGCGGTCCGATCGAGGACACCGAACTCGTCGAGGGCGTGGTCATGTCGAAGACCCGGGCCCACGACAACATGCCGCTGGCCCTCGAGGACGCCACGATCGCCGTCCTCAACGGCCCGCTGGAGGTGCCCGAGACCGAGATTGACGCCGAGGTCAACGTCTCCGACCCCGACCAGCTCCAGGAATTCCTCGACCAGGAGGAAGACCAGCTGCGCGAGATGGTCGAGCACCTCGAGGACATCGGGGTCGACGCCGTCTTCGCCCGGAAGGGCATCGACGACCTCGCCCAGCACTTCCTCGCCCAGAAGGGCATGCTCGGGGTCCGCCGCGTCCGCGAAAGCCAGGCCGATCGCATCTGTCGCGCGACCGGTGCCACCCAGGTCAACGATGTCTTCGAGCTCCGTGAGGAACACCTCGGCTACGCTGGGGACATCATCGAACGCGACGTCTCCGGCGAGGACAACCTGTTCATCCAGGACGTCGAGGACCCCCGATCCGTGTCGATCATCCTCCGCGGCGGGACCGAGCACGTCGTCGACGAGATCGAACGTGCGCTCGAGGACAGCATCGGGGTCGTCCGAACCGTCCTCGAGGAAGGTCACGTCGTGCCCGGCGGGGGCGCCCCCGAGGTCACGCTTTCGCTGGGCCTCCGAGACTTCGCGGACAGCGTCGGCGGTCGCGAACAATTGGCCGTCGAGGCATTCGCGGACGCCGTCGACGTGATCCCCCGCACCCTCGCGGAAAACGCGGGTCACGACCCCATCGACAGCCTCGTCGAGCTCCGCTCGCGCCACGACGGCGGGGAAGGCGACGCCGGCCTCGACGCCTACACGGGCGAGGTCATCAACATGGAAGACGAGGGTGTCGTCGAACCGCTCCGCGTGAAAACGCAGGCCGTCGACAGTGCCACCGAGGCCGCCGTCATGATCCTTCGGATCGACGACGTCATCTCGGCCGGCGAACTCAAGGAGAGCGATGACGACGAAGGGGAGGACGAAGACATGCCGCCGGGCGGCGGCATGGGCGGTATGGGAGGTATGGGCGGTATG
The DNA here is from genome assembly GCA_964432005.1 of uncultured Halobacteriales archaeon. Taxonomy (GTDB): domain Archaea; phylum Halobacteriota; class Halobacteria; order Halobacteriales; family SKNY01; genus SKNY01. The sequence continues at coordinate 13,135 of CAYSMB010000012.1, read as the reverse complement.
GGTGGCATGGGCGGTATGGGCGGTATGGGCGGCATGATGTGACCGGCCCCGCACGCCCTACGCCCGTCACCCGTTAGTCGTCCGCCTCGGTCGAATCGACCCGCAACTCGAACTGGCGATTTTCACAGACCGCATTTAACACCACGCTGGTGTTGCTTTCCTTGATATCCGGATCGACCAGCAACGCCTTGATCTGCTCGTTCATCCCGTCGGTATCCTCGAACTTGCCGATCGCGATGATATCGTGATCGCCCGTGACTTCGTACACCGAGATCATCTGCCGGTGCTCGAGCAGTCGATCGGAGACCTCGGGAAGGGCGTTCCCCTCGACCTTGAGATGGAGGATGGCGGTGACGTCGTAGCCGAGCGCATCGTAGTCGACGATCGGACTGAATCCCTTGATGACCCCATCCTCCTCGAGATCCGAGAGGTGATTCGAGACGGTCGTTACCGAGACGTCGAGGTCCTCGGCGAGACTCCGGAGACTCGCCCGCCCGTCCTGCAACAGCGCGTTGACCAACTTTGCACCGAGATGTTCGTAAGTCATACCATATCACGGGAACCCGGGGGTTAGAAGTTTACGAACGCGTAAAGGCAGCCTCAAAACACAAACGTCCGTCCTATCGAGACCGTCGTCGGCCGATCGCATCCCGGAGCCGTCCCGGAACGGCGAGCAGGTTCAACAGCGCCGAGACGAGTACCATCAGCACGTACAGCCCCAGCGTCGACAGCCAGACGACGACCATCGCCAGGATCGCCCACCCGCCCTGTAGCCATTGGAAGGCGCCCAGGGTCATCGCCGTCCCGTAGAGGAGGACGAGGTAGGGACCCCACCCGCGGGCCCGGTTCCGGCGCATCCGTTGGCGGACGTACCGGCGGAGGTCCGCCTCGAGCCGGGGCCGGTCCACGGTCCGTTCCTCCACCGCCTCTTCGAACCGTGAGAGCTCCCCGCTGATCCGGTAGAGCTCGGACTCGAGCCGGTCAAGCTCTTCGGCCAGCTCGCTCGGGTCCGACCGCTCCGACGGCGGATCGAACTCGTCGCGCTCGACCGATCCGTCGTCGTCGGTCATCGCACTCCCGCAACCCTCGTTTGGCGGGCCCTTGTGTGTTCCTGATTCATGCGGGATCCCCCGGTGTCGCGCCCAGCGAACCACGATACTTGCCGGCGATGATCGCGTTGATGATCGCCCCGACGAGGACGATCACCGCCGCAAAGTAAAACCACACGAGCAGCAACAACACGGCGCCGATGAGCCCGAGGACGGCGTACGTGCCGGCGTTGGCGGCATAGAGCCCGAAGAGTTCGCCGAGCAACGTCCAGCCGAACGCGGCGAACACGGTCCCCGGCAACACGGCAAGCGGCGCCTGATCCACGTTCGGGAACACGTAGAACATGGGATAGAACACGATGACCAGGGTCCCGAACACCAGCAGCGGGGACAGATACACCACGCTCTGTGGCAGATCGAACAGATGCACGTATGCGCGGATCGCCAGCAATACCAGGACGGCGCCCGCGATCGCCGCAAAGACGATCGTCGCGTTCCGGATGGTCGTGAGGAAGTCGGGACTCTCGCTCTGCGGGTAGATCCGCGAGAAGGCGATATCCAGCCCCCGGAACACGCGGAGCGATCCCCACAGGAGAAAGACCACCCCGATCACGCTGGCGCCGCCGCGCCCGGTCTCGATCTGAAGGGCTTCGGCCAGGACCGTCTCGGCCTGGGGCGTGAGAATCCCGGAGATCTGTCCCACGATCGTCTCGGCGAAGGCCTGGCCGCCGATGAGCGATCCGATCGCCAGGGTCAACAACAGGATGGGAAAGATCGAGAGGAAGGCATAGAACGCGATGCTGGCCGCCAGAAACGTCACCTGGTCGTCCTGCGCGCTTCTGATGACCTGGCGGGCCAGCTCGTGCGTCGTGGACATCGATTCGCGCACGCGTCACCGCGGTGATGGTCTACCGCCGTTTAACTGTTTAGGAGCTAAGCGCCGCATTCGCCGTGACCGTCTCGATCTCGTCGACCCTCGCGTCGGTCTTGAAGGTCGTCCCCCCGTAGTGGGCGTGCGTGGCGGCGTGGCCGGCCTTCCGGAGCGCCTCGAGAAACGGGTCCATGGCCGGGGCCGTCCGGTTCCATTGCTTACACAGAACGTGCTGGTCGAAGTAGGTCGGTCGGTCGAGTTCTCCCGCGATCGTCGCCAGCGTCGACTCGGCCGCGTCCCGCTCACCCATTGACCCGTCGAGGTGTGCGATGGCCCGCTCGACGAACGTTGCATCGTGGGGGCTCCCGAGCCAGATCGGCCCCGCGGTGCGCAGGCCGTCCTCGCCACACGCCGGGCATTCCCGTCGTTCTGGGGGGTTGAGACCGCGTTCGGTCTCGCGGTGGAGACATCGCTCGCAGTGCCAGAGCCCCCCGAGCTGATCGATCGCCGCGTCGGCGACCGAGGCGCCGCGGTCGAGCGCGAGGTAGGTGCGGACGTAATGGCCTTCGGTGTGCGAGAGGAGCGGTTCGACGGCGACGTCGTACCGCGCCGCGGTCCGGGCGATCGCGGAAAGCAGGATCCGGAGCCCGACCTCGCGGTGGTACTCCGTGTTTAACGGGACCGCCGAGTATCGGCGGATCCCGGCGGATCGGTGGGCGCCACAGAGCGGCGCGGTATCGGTGGCGGTGACGCAGACGAGCCGGCGCGGCCGGGAAAAGGCCGCGTCGAGCAACCCGATCGGGCTCCCGAACGGATCGAGATCGATCACGTCGAAATCACGCTCGTGCATGACGGCGTTTGCGTCCCGGTGGAGCACCTCCCCTTCGAGATTGTTGTCCGCCAGGTTCGCCTCCGCACGCTCGACCGCCCGCGGGTCCCGATCGCAACAGGTCACGTTCCACCCGTCCGCTGCGGCCCGGACACCGCGCACGCCGGTCGCCGTCGTCGCGTCGAGGTACGAATCGATGTCCTCCACTTGACGGAAGGCACGAAGTGCGGCGATGGTAATGTCCCGATTGCGCTCCTGGCGCGGATTGTAGAAGACGCCGTCCGGGCGACCGTCGGTGGCCAGCTCCGGCACGGTGATCGCCACGTCGCCCTCGCGCACCTCCATGTCCGATCGAGACCAGCGACCCCGAAAAACCATGCGAACGGTTTTTGCGAATCCCGGGCGAGAGGCTTCCGTGGGCCAACGATCGACGGACTGGGAAGCCGCGCTCGCTACGGCGGGCGAGCTCTCGCCATCGGTCGTCACCGAGATCCTCGAGGTCCACGGAGACCGGGGTCAACGCGCGATCGAGGCCGTCACCGAGGGTCGGGTCAAACGGTACCGCGATTTCACGGTCGTCGTCGGCCACGAGGACGAGTACGTCGTCGAGGGACCGGCGTGTACGTGCTATGACGCCATGTACAACCTCGACACGAGCGATCCCAGCCAGCGGTGCTGGCACGCGATCGCGGTCAAGATCGCCGACGCCATCGACGCCGTCGACGAACACGACATGTGGTACTCCGACGTCCACGAGTTCCTCTGATCACGGCAGGTGCTCGTCCAGGAACGAGACGGCCCGGCGATAGGCCTCGATCTGGTTGTCGAGCTTCGTGATCCCGTGACCTTCGTCCTCGAAGATCAGCGTCTCGACGGGGACGTGCTCGGCGGCGGCTTCCGCGACCTGTTCGGCTTCCCCGACGGGCACGCGGGGATCGTTCCGGCCGTGGATCACGAACAGCGGCGCGGCGATCCGATCGATCCGGTTGATCGGCGAGATGCGTTCGAGGAACTCGCGGTCGTCCTCGAGGGAACCGTACTCGGATTCGCGGTGCTCGCGACGCCAGGCGCCCGTATTCTCGAGGAACGTCACGAAGTTCGCGATCCCGACGATGTCGATCCCGGCCGCCCACCGGTCGGGATACTCCGTCATCGCGGCCAGCACCATGAACCCGCCGTAGGACCCGCCCTTGAGGACGAGCGCCTCCTCGTCGATCCCCGATCGGTCGGCCAGCCAGTCCGCACAAGCGGCGAGGTCCGCGACGCTATCCATGCGATTCTCGACGTCATCCAGGGCCGCGTAGGCCTTCCCGTAGCCGCTCGATCCCCGGACGTTCGGCTCGAAGACCGCGAAGCCGTTGGCGAGGAAATACTGCGTGAGGCCGGAGAACGTTGGGCGTCGCTGGCTCTCGGGGCCTCCATGGACGTCGACGATCGCCGGGACCGGCCGGTTGCCGGTCCGCTCGGGCATCGTCAGAAAACCGGGGATCTCCAGGTCATCGACGGACGTAATCCGCACCAGCTCGGGCGAGCGAAACGTCTCTCGTGGGATCCCCGCCGTCGAGGGGGACGTCCAGCGCTCGACGGTCCCGCTCGTCACATCGACGACGAAGATCGACGTGTTGCGCGATCGGCTCGTGTGTGTCAGTGCGAGTCGAACGCCGCCATCCTCGAAGCTGACGCCACCGGCGACCCCGTCGGGCAGTCCCGGCTCGGGAAACGGATCGATAGTCGTCGGCCCGGCCAACGCCCCCACGTGGATCTCGGCGTAGCCGTCGACGTTTCGCGCATACAGCAACCGGCCGCTGTCCTCGTCGATGGCAAGCCCGTCCACGTTCCAGTCCCCGCCCCGGTAGACGGTCTCGATCGCGCCATCCGTCGGATCGATCCGGGCGAGATACTGCGTGTCCGCCCCCACGTCGGTGACGCAGTATACCCCATCGCCGCCCGGACCCCACTGCGCCGAAATGTATCGCGCCTCCACGTCCGGGTCGGTGAGCCGCTCGAGGCTTCCTTCCTCGAGATCACACACATGGAGGGCGTTGTCAAAACTCGCCCGCAATTCCTTGACCAGCAGTCGCCGGTCGTCGGGGTCAAATCCCATCGGGACCAACCACGTGTCGCTCTCGTAGACACGACTGGCCGCCTCCCCGCGTTCCTCGATCGATTGGACGTAGAGGTCAAAGACCGCCTCGTCGCGGCGGTTCGACGAAAAGGCGAACGTCTCGTCGTCGTGGGCCCACCCACCCCAGTAGTGTTTCGCCTCGGGTCGATCGGTCAGGGGCGTCACGTCGCCATCGGCGGGGTCCAGCCGGTAGAACTGCGTCCGCTCGTTCCCGCCGCGATCCCGACCAAACACGAGCTCCGCGCCTTCGGGCACGTACGTGCAAAACCGCACCGCGTCCTCGCCGACGGTCCGCTGGGTCGGCCATCCGCGGGGCGTGTCGACCGTCCAGACCTCCGGGTGCCCGGTCGCGTCGTGCAGGCAGGCCAGCTGCTTGCCGTCATCCCGGAACGCGGCGCCGTAGGTACTGCGGATCGTCAGATACCGCGCGATGTCGTCCATGCCCGGCCTTCTCTCCCGCGGAGGAAAATGCACGGGGCTCCGGTTGATTTTTTAACGTCACCACTCGTCCGTTCGCGCATGCGTGTCGCGATGGTGACACGGGAGACCGCCCAACGGCGGGACGTCCCGCGGACGCGACGCCTCGACCGGGTCGCCCGTCACCTCGCGGCCGAGGGGGTCGACGTCACCGTCTTTTGCACCCAGTGGTGGGAAGGCACGGTCGACTCCTTCGAGCAGGACGGCGTGCGGTACGAGGCGCTGACGAGCGAACCATCGACGCGGGGGTTCGCGGCCCGGCTCCCGCTGGCGCTACGGCGCGAACGGCCCGACGTCGTCCACGCGGGGTATCATCCGCCGGGGATCGCCGCGGCCGCGACGGTCGGGAAACTTCTCAACCGACGACCCGTGATCGTCGACTGGTACGGCGACGAGGCGGTCGATCGCTCCCGGCGAATCGTCCGGGCGGCCATGTCCCGACCGGACGTGATCGTGACGCCATCGAATCACATTGCCACACGCGTCCGGGAACTGGGCGCGGGGGACGACGCGACGCACGTCATCCCCGAAAGCATCGACCTCGATCGGATCCGATCGGTCCCCCCGGCCGACGGTCCGGACGTGGTGACGGCCCAACGCCTCGACGATGCGGCCAACGTCGACACGCTGTTGCTGGGCCTCGCCGAGCTCCGGGACCGGGACTGGACGGCGATGGTGATCGGGGAGGGCCCCACCCGAGCGGCCTACGAGGAGCAGGCCGCGGAATTACGGATTGCCGATCGCGTGCGCTTCGTGGGCCAGCTCCCCCGGGATCAGCGCATCGCCCACTACAAGGCGGCCAACGTCTTCGTCCAGACCGCCGCCCATTGCTCGTTCGCCATCGAGCTCCTCTGGGCGTTGGCGAGCGGCTGTGCTGGGATCGTCGATTATCAGGAGGACAGCGCGGCCCACGAGCTCGTCGAACGCCTGGATCGGGGGTTCCGGACGACGAGCAGCGAGGAGATGAGCGAGGCGATCATGGAGGCCGCGGATCTCGAGTCGCTCACCGTCAACGAGACGTTCGCCGAATACGACCACGACGCCGTCCTCGAACAGTACCTCGATCTCTACGACGAGTTGCTCTAGGCGTTCGCTCGGACGATCCCGATCTCGAGTTCGACGTCCTCGACGTCCCACGTCTCCACGATGCCACCGTCGAGGTCGGTGACGTCGATGAACTCGCGGGTCCGCGTTTCGTTCGCGATGTAGTCCGACCATTCCTCGACGTAGTCGGCGACCTCCCCGTCGTCCACGTCGATGGACGTGAGGATCGACTCCTCGATGTCGAGATCCATGTCCTTGCGCATCTGCTGGATCCGGCGGACGACCTCCCGCGCGTATCCTTCGGCGGCCAGCTCGCCGGTCAGCGTCGTGTCCACGTAGGCCGTCCCGTGCTCGAAGGATTCCCCGGCGACCTCCTCGGGTGGCACGCGCTCGATATCGTACCAGTCCGGCTCGATCGTCAGCTCCTCATCCCCGACCGTGAGGGTCTCGGGCAGTTCGTCGATGGGCGTGCCCTCGATGGCCTCCATGACGTCCTCGGCGTTGGCGCCGACCGCAGGCCCGATCTCGTCCATACGGGGCACGGCGCGTTCCTCCAATTCGTCCCAGGGCGGCGACACGACCTCGATGTCCTTTGCGTTCACCCGCTCGGTGAGCAGCTCCGACCGCCGCTCGAGCGCCGTCCGCACTGAGGTGTCCTCGGTCGCGACGACGATCCGGCTGATCGGCCAGCGCAGGTTGCGCCCGGCCGTCTGGCGGGCGGTCAGTGCTGCGTCCTCGACGGCCCTGATGGCGGCCACGTCGGCTTCGAGTTCCGGATCCTGGCGGCCCTCGTCGGGGGTCGGCCAGTCGAGCGCGTGGATCGTGACGGTCTCGCGGTGGTCGGTGAGCCCGCCGTAGATCCGCTCGGCGATAAACGGCGCCACCGGGGCGAGGGCCCGCGATACGGCATCGAGGACGGTAATGAGTGTGGCATACGCCGCGGTCTTTTCCGGTGCGTCCTCCTTGAGCCACATCCGCTCGCGGACCTCCTGGACGTAAAAGCGGGAGACGTCCTCGACGACGAACTCGAGGAGCCGTTCGATGTGGCGATCCTGGCGGTATTCGGCCATGTCCTCGCTCGATGCGGCGAGCGTCGAATGGAGCCGGGAGAGCACCCATCGGTCCATGACGGTCAGATCATCTTCGACGTCATCGAGATCGAGTTCGACGGGATCGACGTCGTCGAGTTCCATGTACGGTAGCGGGAAGCGGAACACGTTCCAGAGGATGTTGAGTTTGCGCTGGATGTCGTCCATCGAATCCCAGGAAAAGCGCATGTCCTCCCCCTGCGGGTTATGTGAGAGCAACACCAGTCGAAGCACGTCGACGCCGTGGCTCTCGATGGCCTCGTAGGGGTCGATGATCAATCCCTTGGACTTCGACATGGCCCGTCCGTCGGGCATCAGCGCGTGCCCGTACATCAGGACATCCCGATACGGGATCTGATTGACCGTCGTCGTGCCCACCGCGAGCATCGACCAGAACCAGCCCCGCGTCTGGTCGAGGCCCTCGATGATCAGATCGGCCGGGAAGTACTCGTCGATGTCGTCGGCCTCGGCGGGATACTCAAGCGACCCCCACGGTGCCACCCCCGAGTCGAGCCAGACGTCGAAGACGTCGGGGACGCGCCGGTAGGTCGTATCGCCTTCCGTGATCGTGATATCGTCGACGGTCGAGCGGTGGAGGTCGACGGCCTCCGGATCGATCGTCTGGTCGGCCCGTTCGGCGAGTTCTTCGCGCGATCCGATGACGATCATGTCCTCGTCGAGACGATCGGATGGCGCGTCCTCGGGCACCCAGATCGGGAGCGGCGTGCCCCAGTAGCGCTGGCGTGACGCCGTCCAGTCTGGCGACTCCTCGACAAACTCCCGGAACCGGTTGTCACGCGCCCACGACGGGAACCAGCGACTGTCGTCGATATTGTCCAGCAGGTCCTCCTTGACGTCGGTCACCGTGACGAACCACTGGTCGGTGACGATCTGGACGATGCCGGTGTCACAGCGCCAGCAGTGCCCGTAGTCGTGACTAACCGTCTCGTCGGCCAGCAGGAAGCCGTTGTCCGCCAGGTCCGCACGAATGTCCTCGTTGGCATCCCGGACGAACGAGCCCGCATACTCGCCGGCCGCTTCCGTGAAGACGCCATCCTCGCCCACGGGACAGAAGAGGGGGAGTCCGAGTTCCCGCCCCCGCGCGAAGTCCTCCTCCCCGTGACCGGGGGCGGAGTGGACGAGCCCGGTCCGGTCGGCCTCCACGTAATCGGCGCCGTACACGCGGAAACTGTCGGGTCCGCCGGGATGGCCCGAGACCTCCTCGGCGAGGGGGTGGTCGTATCGCCAGCCTTCCATCTCTGCACCGCTGACCGTCTCGCGCACCTCGTAGTCCTCGTATCGGCCTTTCTTTAGCACCTCCTCCACGCGGGGTTCCGCGACCCACAGGACGTCCGTCTGCCCGTCGCGTTCGGCCGCCACGGCTTGGTACTCGAGCTCCGGATCCGCGGCGACGAACGTGTTCGCGGGAATCGTCCACGGGGTCGTCGTCCAAATCACGAGGTCGCCATCACGGTCGGCAAGCGGGAACCGCACATAGATCGAGGGGTCCTCGACGTGCTCGTACTCGACCTCGTTTTTCGCGATGGCCGTCTCACAGCGGGGACACTGCGAGATCGAGCGTTTGCCCTGCTCGACGAGTCCCCGCTCGTGAATCTGCTTGAACGCCCACCACGCGGCCTCCATGTACTCGGGCGTGAGCGTGCGGTAGTCGTTCTCCCAGTCCATCCACACGCCGAAATCCTGGAAGGCTTCGCGGAGGACGCCGAGATAGTGCTCGGCGAAGTCCTTGCACTCCTTGATGAACGCGTCCGTGCCGTAGGCCTCGATGTCCTTTTTCGTCTCGAATCCGAGTTCCTCCTCGACGCCGGTCTCGATGGGAAGGCCGTGCATGTCCCACCCGGGCCGATCGAGGACGTCGTGGCCCAGCATCCGGTAATACCGGATGTAACAGTCCTTCAGGCTCTTGTTCCAGGCGTGGCCCATGTGGGGCTCGCCGTTCGTGTACGGCGGGCCATCGAGGAAATAAAACGGCGGATCGTCGCGGTGGGCGGCCTTGGCCGCCTCGTACGCGTCGACCGCATCCCAGTGTTCGGCCACCGCCGCCTCGATCTCGTCCGGGCGGTAGCGCTCGCTCACCTCGTCCATACCCTCACTAACCCCAGGACGGCTATTTCACCCCTTTGATCCCCCGAACGTGTCGGGTGTCGGCTTCGCGGGATTTATCTTCGGCGTGGGGTGACTGCGCGCATGAGCGGCGAGGACCAGGAACTCGGAATTACCGAGTCCAAGGCCACCAACCCCGGCGAGTGGTATGCGGAAGTCGTGCAGAAGGCGGAACTCGCCAGCTATGCCCCGATGGGCGGGTTCATCGTGACTCGCCCCCGCGGGTACGCCCTCTGGGAGCGACTCGAGGGATATCTGGACGGCTGGTTCAAGGAGACCGGCGTCGAGAACGCCTACTTTCCCCTTTTTATCCCCGAGAGCATCCTGGAGCGAGAGAAGGACGTAGTCGAGGGATTCGACCCCGAGGTCGCCTGGGTCACCCGCGGCGGCTACGACGAACTCGAGGAACCCCTCGCGGTCCGACCGACCAGCGAGAGCATCATTGCCCCCTTCATGTCGACGTGGATCCGAAGCCACCGCGATCTCCCCCTTCGCGTCAACCAGTGGTGCTCGGTCGTGCGGTGGGAGGCCACGGAGACGCGGCCGTTCTTCCGGACCAAGGAGTTCCTGTGGCAGGAGGGCCACACGGCCCACGCCGACGAGGCCGACGCCTGGTCCGAGACGATGCAACGCCTCGATCAGTACGAGCGTCTCTATGAGGAGGTCCTGGGGATGCCGGTATTGCGGGGCCGCAAGCCGGAACACGACAAGTTCCCCGGCGCCCATACCACGACGACCGTCGAGGCGCTGATGCCCGACGGCCGGACCGTCCAGGGGGCGACCAGCCACTACCTCGGGACGACGTTCGGGGAGGCCTTCGATATCACCTACGCCGACGAGGACGAGGTCGAGCGCACCTGCCATACCACCTCATGGGGCATTTCCTGGCGGGCGCTCGGGGCGCTCATCATGACCCACTCCGACGACCAGGGGATGATCGCGCCGCCCACGATCGCCCCGACACAGGTGGTCATCGTGCCGATCTGGTCCGAGGACACGAAGGAGACCGTGGTCCCCTACGCGCGAGAACTCAAGGAGGTACTGGATGACGCGGGATTCCGTGTGGATCTCGACAACCGCGAGGAGCGCAACCCCGGCTTCAAGTACAACGAATGGGAACTCAAAGGGGTCCCGCTCCGGATCGAGATCGGCCCCGACGAGGTCGCCGCGGACTCCGCGACCCTCGTTCACCGGCCGGACGGCGAACGCGTCGTGGCCGACCGCGGGACCGTCGTGGGCGACGTCGACGACGCGCTCGATACCATCTACGAGAAACTCTACCGGGCCGCCAGCGAAACCCTTGAGGAGAACATCCGGGAGGCCGATTCCCGGGATGAGATCCTCGGGACCATCGGTCGCCACGGGGGCATCGTCCGGGCCGCCTGGTGTGGCGACGAGGATTGCGAGGCGGTCATCAAGGACGAGATCGCGGCGGAAATCGTCCTCGTCCCCCTCGATCCCGAGGAACCGCCGATCGCGGAGACGTGTGCCATCTGTGGTAAGGACAGCGAGACGACGGCCCACTTCGCGAAGACTTATTGACCGTCCAGGCCCGCGAAGACGGGCGTGGGCTCGGTGGGCCGGTTGCGATCGCAGACACGGACCCAGCCGTTCGCGCCGACGAATACCTGATAATCGAGATAATCGAAACTATAGACGGCGCCGTTGCCGACGCGGTCGCTGTTGAACAGCGTCCGCAGGGCGTCGAGGTCGACCACGTCGTACAGGGGCGGCAATTCGGTTGATTCCCGGTCCGACGCTGCCGAAATCGCGTCGACGAGGGCATCCGTCAGGTCGGGACCGTCGTCGGGATCGAACCGGGCGTCCTCGACTGGTCGGCAGCGTCGATAGACCGTCGAATCCCCGCGTTGCATTGGTAAACTCACCAAACCGGTATCAGCATAAGCCTTCGGTGCCTCCCTGTCTCAGCCGGCCTGGCGGATCCGCCGGATCCGTTCGGGAATCGGCGGATGGGTGTAATGAAACATCGCATAGATGGGGTGGGGGAACGGATTTGCTAGGTTTTCGCGCCCGAGCTGTGCCAGCGCGTCGACCATGGGTTCCCCATCTTCCATGACCTCGACCGCGAAGCGGTCGGCTCGGCGCTCGTGTGCGAGCGACACCCGGTTTTCCAGTGGTGCTGTCCACTGGAGGACGGGGAGGATAAAGAGGATACCGACGAGCAGGCCGGCGTACGTCGCCGACTCCGGGAGCGCAAAGAGATCGTAGAGCCACGGCCCCGACAGCAGGTACCAGAGGACGAACAGCAAGGCGGCGATCCGAACGCCGGCGATCCCGAGGCGCTTCCAGACGTGTTTGAATCGCCAGTGGGCAAGCTCGTGGGCGAGGACGCTTTGGACGGCCGGGAGGTCCATTTGCTCGAGGAGCGTATCGAAGAGGACCACCCGCTTGGTCCGGCCGAAGCCCACGAAGTAGGCGTTGACGTGACGTGACCGTCGACTCGCGTCCATCTCGTAGAGGTCCTCACACCGGAACCCGGCGCGGTCGAAGACGTCCTCGACGGCCTCGCGAACGTCTCCGGCCTCGATCGGTTCGAAGTCGTTGAACAGCGGGGCGATGACCCGCGGATAGAGGACCTGCATCACCACGGAAAACGCCAGGAAGAACAGCGTCCCGACGATCCACCACCACGTGGGGACGTATTCGATGATCGCCATGATCGCCCCGACCACGACCGCCGTGAGGACCACGGCGATGGCGAGGCCCACGAGCGCATCCCGGAGCCAAAGTCGTGGGGTCTGGGTGTTGAAATCGAACAGTTCCTCGACGACGAAGGTATCGACCAGGTCGAACGGCGCCGAGTACGCTTGCACGAGGACCGCGAGGCCGACGAAAAACACGATGCCACCCGCGATCGGGCCGATCCCCAGCGACTCGATGGCCTCGACAGCATCGGTGAACGCGCCGGTATACAGGAGCACGAGCAGGAACGCGAGCCCGATCCAGGACTGCAGCTGGGAAAGCGCGGTTTTGGTGCGGTTGTATGCCACGATCTCGCTCGGGTCCTCGATGTCGAGTTCCTCGGCGAGCCACCCGGATTCCTCCTCGATCATGCGGGCGCTGTATCGCACGTTCGCGACAGCGAGCCAGGTAAAGAACGCCTCCGTCCCGACGAGCAATCCGATCAGTACGAGATGAACGCCCGGATCGCCCGGAACCATGCGGGAGGCCTCGCTCTCCCCGCCGAAAACCATTGCGAAGCGCGGCGCCGGTCGACGAGTTACGGGATGGTTTGTCGAAACCGCTCGGGATCGTCGTGGAAGCAATCACCGACCACGACAGCGTCCGCGCCGGCCTCGAGGATCTCCCGGGATTGTTCGCCGGAGGAAATCCCGCCGCCATACAGCAGCGTCGTATCATCGAGATGGTCGGCGGCCGCTGCCACGTCTCCCGGTCCCCCGTACGTACCCGAATATTCGATATAAAAGACGGGGAACCGGTAGAATGCCTCGGCCGCAATCGCCGCCCCGACGAGCTGGTCCCGCGAGAAGGCCGTATCCGCGCCGG
>CAYSMB010000011.1:17118-20955 GCA_964432005.1 uncultured Halobacteriales archaeon | reverse complement strand
GATCGCCCCGTGCGGGGATGCCCGCCGGCGGTCGAGTCGCCCCAATGCCGAGGTACACCACCGGACGACGCGCCCCCGTCAACGCGTCGATCGCCCGTTGGTACCCCGTTTCGTCGTCCGCGCGGCCCCGTTCCGGATCGATCTCGGGGGCCCCGCCGTCGATCTCGGCGTCCAGGTACGGCACCCCGATTCGCACCGGTCCCCGCGGCGCGCGCAGCGCCTGCTCGATGCCGGTATCGACGAGGGCGGGAACCTCCCCGGGTGCAGTGACGTCGAGGTTCTCCTTGACGACGGTATCAAACGTCCGCGGATCGATCTCGTGGATGTGTCCGGTCCCACGGTCTTCCGGCGGCACCTCGGAGGAGACGTGGACGATCGGCGTTCGATCGATCGTCGCGTTCCGGAGCCCGTTGGCGGCGTTTGTATCGCCCGGTCCCGGAACGGTGACGGTTGCTGCCGGACGACCACTGGCCGCGTAATATCCCCACGCGATGTAGGGGATGGCGGTTTCGTGCCGCGCGAGAAGGTACGACATCTCCGGGTCGGTCCGGATCGCTCGATCGAGCGGGAGAGTCCCGCGACCGGGAATGCCGATCGCCTGTTCGACGCCGGCCGCCCGCAGCGCCCGGTGGATGTACTCGCCGCCGGTACTCATCCTCGGTCACTCCGGTTCACAACCGTAAGAAAGTACCCCGGTCCGCTTAATCTTTGGTCTCATTTGACGGACGGGTGTACACAACTGTCCAACGTTCACCACGTTTTGACTTCGGGCAGAACTTCGTCGCCGAAGAGTTCCAGACTCCCCATCGTCGTTTCGTGGGGTGCGTCGCCGTGATGGACGGTCAACATATAATGGCCCGCCCCGCCCATCGCCTCGTACTGCGATTCGAGCTGGGCGAGGACCTCCTCGGGCGTGCCGACCGCGATCGAGCCCGACTCGACGGCCGCATCGAAATCGAACTCGATCTGATCACGGACGTACGGTGACAGGTCGTGTTCGTCCGGATCGAAGCTTTCGTCCCCGGCGGCGCGGGCCACCGTGCCGCGCTGCACGCCGCCGAAGAGTTCGTCCCAGAAATACTCGAAATGGGCTTTGGCCTGGTCCCGGGCTTGCTCGGTCGTCTCGGCGACGAAAACTCGATCGTGGAGCACGAGCTTGTCCCGCGTGGGCTCCCACCCATGCTCTTCCTCGGCGAGCCGACAGTACATCTCGAAGTTGTCCTGCATCTCGTCGGGGGGTCCGGCGACGGCCACGCCGATGCGGTGTTTGGCGGCAAACTCGAAGGATGGTTCGCTGCTGGCCGGCATCCAGATTTCCGGGCGGGGGTCCTGATAGGGCTTCGGCCAGATGTTGACGTTCTCGTACTCGAAGAACTCCCGGTCCCAGTCGAACGGTTCCTCGGCCGTCCAGGCCTCGATGACGAGCTCGACCGCTTCCTCGAAGCGATCCCGGGTCCGGTCGGGGCCCTCATCGAGGGGTGTATTATCGATGTTGTACGCGAGATACTCCTTCGGAATCCCCTTGGCCATGCCGCCGATCACCCGCCCCCCGGAGATGGTATCCAGGACGGCCAGCTCCTCGGCGACACGGATGGGATTTTGGCGAATGCCGATCACGTTCCCGAGGAAAATCAACTTGAGCTCGTCGGTCATCGCGGCGAGATGGGCGCCGACGACGATGGGCGAGGGATCCATCGAATACGCGGAGTAGTGATGCTCGTTGAGCGCGACGCCGTCAAACCCGATTTCCTCGGTATACCGGATCTGTTCGAAGTAGTTCTCGTAGAGCTCCTTGGCCCGATCGCGGTTGTATTCGACGCGATGGTAGGGCCATTCGGCGTTGGATCGATCGTCGATATCCGTCCAGGAAAGCAGGTAGAAGGTGTGGAGGTCCATGTGGGCAACCCATCGAAGGACCGTGTTAAACGCACCCATTGACGCCCGAATCAATGCCGTGTGAGGAACCGCCACACGCGCTGGTACCACGGCAAGAACGCCTCGGGCTCTTTGGCCACGAGAACGGAAACATCCGTCTCGGCCGCCACGATGTCGGTCGTCTGCCCGAAGAAATCGTGGAATCGGTCCGGATGGGACGGCGCCCCGAGGACAAGGAGGTCAGCCTCGTTCCCGCGGTCGATCAGCGCGGCCCGGACGTCATCGTCGTAGAGGACCTCGGTGGCCGCCTCGCTATCCACGAGCTCCAGGAGGCCCGCGAGGTAGTCCTCGGCGGTTGTCGCGGCCTCCTGTGAAGCCTCCGCGGGCACGACCTTCACGAGGGTCAGTCGAGCACCCGACGCGGAGGCGATCGCGTCAGCGAGCTCGACTTCGGCGCGGTCGTACGGCGTGTCGTCAGTCGCGACGACGATCTCCTCGAATTCCCGGGCCCCACGATGTTTGAGTACGGCCAACCGCACCGGCATATCCATTCGGAGCAGCTCGTCCACGTGACTTTCCCGGAGGTGGTACTTCCGGATGGGGTCGTGCCAGTCGACGACGATGAGCTCGGTTTGTTCGGTGATCCGCTCTAACAGCGCCGTCGTCCGATCGCGGGCGAGGACGTGATGGAACGCGGTCTCGCAATCGTGCTCGTCTAGGCGCCGTTCGAGCTTGTCCATCCACTCGGTGTCGATCTCCGGATCGTACTCGCCCAATGGAACGTGATCCGGCACCTCCGTGATCACGAGTACTTCGAGACGCGCGTCCATGCGCGCGGCGAAGGCCGCGAGGACCAGGAGAAGGATGCGGTTGGGCCGTTCCTCCTCGATCTCGACGAGGATGTGGGCGCCGACGTTCGGTTCCCCGAACCGTGTTTCCTTATCCTCGAGCGCGCGCCGGTACTCCACCCGCTTAAGCTGATCGCGGATGTCGTAATCCGGACTGACCTCCTCGTCACCGCGCGATTGGTACGCATACCAGGCAATACCCGCAATGACGAAGACGACCGCGCTGACTTGGGAGAGAAGACCCATGAAGGGTATCAGCGCGAGGGCTGCGAGCGCCCCGATAATCGGCAAGATCGGTGAAAACGGGACGTGGTAATCGGGATCGTACCATTCCGGCCGGGACGCCCGCAGCAACACAACCATGACGTTCAACAGGACGAACACGAGGATGCCGAAGGTCCCGCCAAGCTTGGCGATCTGCTCGACGTCCAACACGACGGCCAGCCCGAGCATTACCCCGCCGGTCACCAGGATCGATGCCGTCGGCGTCTTGAAGCGCTCTGAGGTCTGTCCCAGGCGAGGATGGGCGAGCCCGTCACGCGCCATCGCAAATGGGAACCGTGAGGAGGAGAGCACGGCCGCGTTTGCCGTCGATACCGTTGCAAGGATGCCGGCGAGCGCGACGATGGCACCGCCCAATGCGCCGAAGAGTAGCTGTCCGGCCTCCGCGACCGGCGCGTTGCTATCGGCGATCGCGTCCAGCGGGATGACCCCTGTTAGGATCAGCATCACCGCGACGTACAGCAGCGTAACAAACACGACAGCACCGAGCAAGGCGAGCGGGAGTGTGCGACCAGGATCCTTGGCCTCGCCGGCCAGCGCGGTCGCCTTGACGATGCCGAGATAGGAGATGAACACGAGGCCGGTCGTGGTCACGATGCCGCCCCACCCTTCCGGATTGAACGGTCGGAGCGTCCCCACATCGATCGCAAAGAATCCGCGTGCGGCGAAGACGAGGAGGATCCCCACGAGCCCGACGACGACAACGTTCTGCAGCCGTCCGCTCGCCTTGGCTCCAACCAGGTTGATCAGGGTCAATGCCACCCCGCCGATAACGGTGACCGCCAGGATCGGTACGGGTGAGAAATACGTGATATACCAGCCGAGGCCGACG
>CAYSMB010000011.1:11336-17108 GCA_964432005.1 uncultured Halobacteriales archaeon | reverse complement strand
GAACGACCCTTTGAACACCAATCCCAGCCACGCCCCGAGCCCGACGACCGTCCCGATCAGCGGTCCCATCGACCGGCTGGCAAAGAAGTACGAACCGCCGGCCCGGGGCATCGCCGTCGAAAGCTCCACAGCCGACATCGTCGCGATCAGGGCGATAGCGCCGGCGAGCAGAAACGAGAGGGCGGCCGCAGGACCGGCGCCCGCGGCCGCCGGACCGGGCAGCACAAAGATCCCCGCGCCAATCATCGTCCCGGTCGTCACCGTGAAGATCGCAGCCGCTCCCAGGTTACGAGTCAGTTCGGCCTCGTTATCGTTGGTGCCCATGGACTCTCGATGTGATCGAGGCGATGCCGAGCGACGAATCCACCCGCCGGTGTCGGCCGCGTATCTCGGGGGATATTCACGGGTCGATGGATATAATTCCCCGGATTTACCGGACCGTCGGGCCTACGTCCACTTCGCGATCTGGGTCACGAGCTTGTCACGCACGAATAGGTAGCCGAATCCAAGTCCGACGATGCCGACGAACATCAGATATCCCGCCATCCGGTAATCACCGGCCAGCAAGAACAGGACACCTCGGGATTCGGCAAGAAGCCCCACGATTGTCGCGAGACCGGCACCGACGAGATAGACGCCAGTCAGGGCGGTTTGGGCGATGAGTTCGATGAGATTCTCCCGCATATGAACGGCAGTGAGAAACGCGTAGCAATAATCGTCTCGAAAGGATCGTCAGGCTCGCAGCCCCGGCGCGGAGTGGTCCGGCGGGGTGATATCGCCGTCCTCGAGGAGGTCCGCCAGCTCGTTGAGATCCGAGATGACGTAATGGGGTTCCCGCTGGGGTTCGACCCAGTCCTGTTCGGGGCGGTTCAGGTAGGCACACTGCATCCCGAAGGCCATCGACCCGTTCACGTCGAAGATCGGCGCCGCACAGTAGAGGACCTCGTCGGCCTCCATGCCGTTTTGCTCGAGGACCCACCGGTAGGCGTACGGGTTGGGTTTGATGAATCCCGCATCCTCCATCGTCCCGACGAAGTCCGGCTCGATCGAGAGTTTATCGACCATCATGTCCAGGTAGCGCCGTTCGACGTTCGAGAAGGTCCAGACCTCCGTGACCTCCTGCTGGCGGGCCAGGGCCTCGTCGGCCTCCTCGAAGGGATACACCTCGTCGTACAGATCCGTGAAAAACCGCATGTCGTCGGGATCGCCGTCGATGCCGTAGTACCGAAACGCCTCCTTGAGGCCGTCGCGAATGCAGGGATCCAGGTCGCGATACTGGTAGAACGCCGCGCGGAGGAAGTTCCCGGCCATCCCGGTCGTCCACCGCTCGCGGAACTCGATCGGATCCACGTCGGCGTCGTATTTATCGACGATCCGTTCGCTGGCCTGGGTCCACTGGTCCATCCAGTCGAAGATCGTCGTTTTGGAGTCATAGAAGATCGCCTTGGGGTAGGTGTCGACGGACATGCGCCTGTCCCTCCGCGGGGCTGATCAAAAAAGGTTGGTTCGATACGTGCCAGGCCCGCGGGCGACGACAATCTCTCACTCGGTTCGTGGATCACGGTCGACCGCCGGCCGGAAGTTGCCCCAACCGGTGGAGCCCGGCAAGGACCAACAAGACGAGGCCGACGCCGGCACACGTGATCCGGAACGCCTGGGCATAGCTCATGCCACGCACGACGGCCATGCCGATCGTCCCCGAACCGAGCGCCTGGATCAGCATCATCGACGAGGAGTACATCGCATAGGCGCTCCCGCGGTGGTGATCCGGCAAGGAGGTCAACAGGTAGGTGTCGATCACCGGGACCATCGCGAACATGAAAAAGCCGATCATGACGCTGATCACCGCGATCGGGAAAATTCCCTCCAGCCACGTGAGGGCGAACACGCTCGTCGTAAAACACGCGGCGACGGCGAGAAAGAGCGGGACGTTCGGCCATCGATCGGCCAGCTCGCCGCTGATGAAAAACGCCGGGATGCCGGCCGCGAACATCCCCGAGAGGAGCAGCCGGCCCGTCCCCGGATCGATCCCCTTGACGAGCTCGAGGTAATCGCCGTACAGGTTGAACAACCCGTTCCAGAGAAACCCAACGGTGCCGACGACCGCCAGTCCAGTGAGGATGATCGGCCATTGGGCCCGGATCGCGACGATGAGGCTCCGGTCATCGGTCCCCGCATCCGGCAATTCCGTGCGCCGGGTCGCCACGACCAGAAACGATGTGGCCAAAAGCGCGGTGACCGCGATGACGATGAAGACCGACCGCCAGTTTCCCACGAGTAATACGCCGCTCAGAAGAATCGGGGCCGTGACCGCCGCCAATTCGCTCGACATGCCGTGGATCCCGATCGCTCGCCCGACCCCCTCGGGGAAGAGTTCGCTGACGAGGGGATTGGCCGCGATGAAGTACATGCCGCTCGACAGGCCCATGAAGTAGGCGCCCGCGGTGAGGTGTGCGACCGACTGGGCCATCCCGGTAAACAGCGACGTGAGGACCAGGAGGCACCCCGTGAACATGATCACGTAGTGACGGGGCACCCGGGTGAGGAGATAGCCCGTCGGGAGGCGCGGCGATGCGCTTCCCAACCAGGCAGCGCTGGCAACGATCCCGAGCGACGCCGCGGTTACCTGGAACTCGGCCGCGGCCGGCTGGATCAGCGGGGCGAAAATCATCCGGGCGAGGTTGACGAGAAACACCATCGCACACATCGAGCCGAACAGTTCCCGACGAGACACGTCTAGGCCATCTGCCGGGGCTGGTTTGAACCAATCGAAGCGGCGAGATCGGTCAAGCGGCCCTCGTACCGACGGGAACGTTCTTACCCTCCGCGAGACAGAGACCATCGTGCAGCGACGGAGCCTCCTCGGGGCCCTCGGGGCGACACTGGCCGCGGGACAGGCGGGGTGTGCCAACCGACTCAGCCGGGCGCGCCAGGCCCGTCTCCCGGACCGCCCGGAAGGCGGCTTTGCCATCAACGTCGAGAACTACTGCAACCCCGCGGACGCCCCGCTGCTCGCCCTGCTCTCGGACGATCCAGGCGACGCCGCGCCGTGCGGAGACGGGGCCCGGCCATCGCTGGCGATCGAAAACGGGCGATCGCGGCCGATCGATCTCCAGATCACGATCGATCAGCCCGACGGCCTCGTCAACCACTACGCGCTTTCGCCCGGCGAGCGGATCGTTGAAACGCGCGCGCTCGCATCTGCCGGCGAGGTGGCCGGATCGGTGGTCGTGGACGGATCCGAGGAGGCGCTCCTGTGGCCCGAGCATTCCTGCCGTCGCCATGCCATCGCGCTCTCGCCGGGCGCGGTCGAGATCGGGTGGATCCCGCCGCTCGAGGGCGCGGCCGACGCCGAGCACGCGTGTTATCCCGGCGATCCCGCCCCGCTGCGGGTCCAAGCGGCGGAAACGGGACGCACGGTTGAGGTCGCGATAACCGACCGCTGTGCGGAGGCGACGACGACGGGGACCTTCGCTCTCCAGGCGGATGCGGTCGAAACACGCGAGGACATCGTTCGTCACGGTGGCGATTACGACCTCGAGATCGCCCCCGAGGACCGGCCGGCGGAGACGTTCACGTTCGCGGAAATCTGTGGCGGACTGTCGGTCCGGATCGCCGGCGACGGGAGCATCGAGGCCGGGACGCTCCCGATGGCGTGAGCCGGAGCGGCCCCCATTCGGCCACGATTTAAGCCCCACCGGCGGATATCTCGGAGCAATGCGGGAAGCCGACATCTCGATGTCTCAGGATGACATCGCGGCGATGGGGATCGAAGATCTCGTCGCGACGACGCGGGATGCGGGCCTCGTCGGGCTCGACGAAATCGCCTGCCACGGCAATGGCGCGGTGCTCGAGATCGAAGTCGAGGACCGCATCGAGGGCTTCGACGAGATCGAATATGTCACCGAATGGGAGTACGTCGCCGAGACCGACCGCGGTCACCTGTACCTGATTTCGTTCACCGCCCCCGCGGTGCCCGAGGACGTCGAGACCTGGACCGACGGTCTCGTCGGGACGTGTGACCCGACCGTCGACGGCGAGGGCGCGGAACTCTCGCTGGTCGGCGAGCAGTCGACCATCGCGGCGTTGCTCCGCGCATACCGCGAGGTGGGGATCTCGCCGGATCTCGAGCGCCTGGGCAGCTATGCCGGCGACCGGCGGCCGCTCGACCGGCTGACCTCACGCCAGCGTGAAGTCCTGCGAACGGCCTTCGAGGACGGCTATTACGACGTACCCCGAGGGGCGGGAACCGAGGACATCGCGGCCGCGCTCGAGCTCGATCCCTCGACCGTCGCCGAGCACCTCCAGCGCGCCGAACGCAACCTACTCGGCGAACTCCTCTAGGCCTCGTCGACGAGCAGGCCCGCCAGGTCCGTCGCGTCCGAGAGGGATAGTGCGACGGTCGGGACGGCATGACGATTCCGCCAATCGTGGTAGGTCGCCGCGTTCGGGAAGGCCTTGACGAACGGACAGATCGCCTCGTATCCGCGTTCGAGCGTGAGGCCTTCGCCGGGCGCGGTCACCGACGGATCGACGCCGAACGAATACACGGCCGAGGCCGGTTCGACCGCCAACCGACCCTGCCCGTCGGCCGTCGCTTCGATGACGGTGCCGTCCGGACTCTCCGTCCTGATCGAGACGGGACGCTCGCGAAGGGCCGCAAGAATCACCGCGTCGTAGAAACAGGCGAACGTGTACGTCTCCCCCGCGACCGTCGCCCGATGGGGCGTTGGCTCGTCAGTGAAACAGAGATCGTCGGCTTCGACCGCTCGATTACCGAATGTCTCGCGAAGGGCACCTGCGAACGCTTCGAGCGTCGGGATATCCTCACGGTCGAGCAATTCGGCCAAGTCCTCGCGAAGATCGGCCGGCAACGGCGCTTCGAGCGGATCCGACGCGGGCAGGACGCGATGTGGGTCGGTCATCATGCATCACCTGCCGGGCGAGCGATCATTGCAGTGATCCCGTCGCCAGGAGGTACTCGAGTTCGAGCCCGTTGCGACGATCGTCGAAGTACTCCTCGATAGTGCCGATCGCCGCGCCGTCGATCGCCTCCATAGTCGCAACGTCTACGGATTCGAGGGCGTCGATGACCAGCGCCGAGTGTTCCCGCATGCCCCTCCAGAAATGAGCTGGCGACCGCGCCGGATAGCGCGTCGTCCGCACGTCGGTCCGGAGGTCCGCGAGGTCGTCCCCGAGCCGATCGACGGCGACGTCGGCATCCCCCCACAGGAACGGCGGCTCGGTGAAGGAGGGGAGATCCTCCGGCTCGAGGTGGGGCATGATCGCCCCCGCCACGGCCGGAAAGACGCTCGTCGGCGTCCAGGCCGTGTACGCGATCCGACCGCCATCCGCGGTCACCCGACATAGCTCCCCGGCGACCGCCGCGGGGGGATCACCGTACATGTGCCCGAGACTCGAGACGACGGCGTCGAACGCCCCGTCCGCGTAGGGCAGGTCCGCCGCATCGCCCACGTCCCAGGTAATCTCCTCGTAACCCGCCGTCGCGGCGTGCTCGGCGGCACGATCGAGCATGCTCGGCGCGATGTCGACCCCGGTCACCGACGCCCCGCGACGGGCCGCAGTGATCGCGACGCTGCCCGTCCCCGTCCCGACATCGAGCACGCGATCGTCGGGCTCGATTTCGGCGGCCTCGACGACCGCGCCGGCGAGTTCGAGATAGTGCGGGGCCGACCGATCGTAGTCGCCCTGAGACCAACGCGCTGCTTGTTCGTTCTGTGCGTCGTTCGACGTGGTCGCGTTCGGTGGTGT
>CAYSMB010000011.1:11036-11326 GCA_964432005.1 uncultured Halobacteriales archaeon | reverse complement strand
TCATCGCCACGAATGGGTTGAGGGTCGAGGACCGCCAAGCCGTTCTGCCCAGTGCACCGGGAGGGTTTAAGTGAGGGCCGCCACGGCGACGGCCGCTACCAGCACGTGCTCGCCGTCGATCCCCATGCCGTAAAAGAGGGGACCGCGCGACTCGTTTGCGAGGTAACTGGCCACGATGAGATGGATGGGGTAGATGCCGAGCACGGACAGCCGTGGATCGAGCCGAAGGGTCCCCCACACGACCGCGAGGGCCAGGGGGATCGTCCCGGCGGCCACGATCCAACGCGTGT
>CAYSMB010000011.1:0-11026 GCA_964432005.1 uncultured Halobacteriales archaeon | reverse complement strand
GCGTGCGGGTCCCCACGGCCCGCTCCCCATCGATGTCCTTGATGTCGAATAATCTAGCCGCGAGCGCGATATGCCAGAAGACGAACCCGGCGATGAGCCAGATCGCGGGATCTCCGGCCACGCCGTAGTAGCGCGCCAGCCCCAGCGGGATCATCCCCCAGACGAGCCCGACGACGCCGTTTTTGAGGACGAACGTCCGGCGACAGATGTCGGTCGCGTACAGCGCGATGCCCACGAAGGGCGCCAGTGCGACCGGGAGCATGCGGGGGGCAATCAGGGCAGTGAGGGCGATCCCGACCGCGTAGGCGACGGCCGCCGTGATCAGCAGGACACGACCGTATCGGGCGATAAACGCCGCCCGACCCGGGAGGTTGGTCCGATCCTCCGCGCGGTCGGTAAACCGGTTTGCCGTGTAGGCGAACCAGGTGGCGACGAAAACGAACGCCAACGGGAGGGGCTCGATGGGGATGTCGACGAGCAATGCGGTCGTGAGTGCGAGGGCGGTCGTGGCGCTCGCAACCACGAAGTTCGCGTGGACGCTAGCGACCAAGAGGCCGCGGACTCTCGAGAATCCCGACCGCACCCGTAGGAGGGATACCCGCGTGCTCACGTGGGCCTAGCTATCTGAGCGGGTCAGTTCACGGTTGTGATCCCCGGACGGGCCCTCAGATGTCGCCGGCGGCCATGAGGACGATCCGGGCAACTGTGCCGTCCTCCCGCTGTTCGAAGGTGAGCCGACCGTTCGAAAACGGCGCGACCCAGTCGACGAAATCCAAGCCGAGGCCACGGTCGTGGCTCAGCTGATCGATGGGCTGTTCCGACTGGAGGTGGCGGCGTTGGCTCTCGGGAATCCCCGGTCCAGCCGTGATCATTCGAGGCTCGGATGGGTCTCCTGCGGATCCGGGTGGGGATCCTCGAAGGCATCCCGCATGTATCGACGGGAGGCTCGTTCGCGTCGCTCGCGTTCCTTCGCCGGGATCTCCTCGCACCCCGGCGGCAGCTCGCGATCGCGGTCGGTGAAGTATCCTTCTGGGGCGACCCAATCGTGGTAGAACGGCCGTTCGTGATCCTCGAGCAGCGACACCGCCACTTCGGCCCCGTGGCCCGCACTCACGATCGCCTGGTGGGGTTTCTCGGCCAGCCGGCCGGCTGCATACAGTCCCGGTTGGCCGGTGCGACCGCGGTCGTCGGTCGCGACGAAGGTCTTGCCGTGATCCAGCAGCTCGACGCCGTCGAGTCCCTCGAGATAGCCGACTTCGTTTTTGGTCGCCGCGATGACGTACTCGCTCCGAATGGTCCGTCCTCCTTCAGTTCGCGCGATAAACCCGTCCTCGGACCGCTCGACGTCGGTCACTCGATCGACGACCCGTTCGGCACCTGCGCGGTCGAGTTGGTCGTCCATCAGATCCAGCATCTGCCGGGCATTGACCCCGGCGGGAAACCCCGGGAAGTTCTCGAGGTGGGCGTTCCGCCGGACGATCGAGTCGCCGGTATCGAACACGGTCGTCGAGAGCCCGTGACGGGCCGTGAAGATGGCCGCGGATCTGCCGGCGATACCACCGCCAACGATGACGACATCCTCCATAGCTTATCCAGACGAAATGGAATAAAGACGGCCGGGGTTTGGGATCGACATGTCGTTCGAGACACAACGCTTAAGCCGATCCCCTGAATCGTTGTATCATAATCGATGCAACGGAGAGCGTTCCTAGTTGGTGCCACCGGCGGTCTCGCTGCGATGATGGCCGGCTGTTTGGGTGGCGACGAAGAAGAGACGGCCGCCGACGTGACGGACGAGGCTCTCACACTCACGACCACGACGAGTACCTATGACACCGGGTTGCTAAACGAAGTGAACGAAGCGTTCGAAGAACGATTCGGCGTCGAAGTCGACGCCGTCGCACAGGGGACCGGTCAGGCGCTGGAAACTGCCCGAAACGGCGATTCGGATGTGGTCATGGTCCATGCGCGCTCGCTCGAGGACGAGTTCATGGAGGAGGGGTACGGCGTCAACCGGCGCGACCTGATGTACAACGATTTTGTCGTCGTGGGGCCGGCGGAAGACCCCGCGGGGATCGAGGGATCCGAGGAGGTCACGGAGGCCTTTTCGACCATCGCCCAGGAGGAAGCGATCTTTGTCTCCCGGGGGGACAATTCAGGCACCCACACGAAGGAGCTGGCCATCTGGGATGCAACGGACATCGAGCCGAGCGGGGACTGGTATCGCGAGGCCGGCAGCGGGATGGGCGAGGTGCTCAACCAGGCGAACCTCGAAGAAGCGGCGTATACCCTGACCGACCGTGGTACGTACCTTTCCATGCGCGACGACATCGACCTCGAAATCCTCGTGCAGGGGCCGATCAAAGGTGGTCCGGAGATCCTCGCCAATCCCTACGGCGTAATGGCGGTCAACCCCGCTGTCCACGACCACGTCTCCTACGACCTCGCGATGGCCTTCATCGGCTTTCTCACCTCGCAGGCGGGTCAGGACGTCATCGCGGAGTACGAGCAAAACGGGGAACAGCTGTTCTTTCCCAAGGCCCTCTCGGGAGAACCGAACTTCGAACAGTACGTCCCGGAGGACTGGCAGGCGGGGGCGTGATGGATTGCAATGATCGCGCTCGAGGGAGTACAACTGGCCGTCGACGTCGGGTTGACATGGTTCCCCTTCGAGCCGACCTACATCCGGGATATCGTCTACGTCTCCCTCGTGGTCAGCCTGACCGCCGTGGCGTTAAGTACGCTCTTCAGCGTGCCGGTGGCCCTGATCGTGGGCTTTACGGACTTTCCCGGCCGGGGGTTCGTGATCGCGCTCATCAACACCGGCATGGGCTTTCCGAGCGTCGTCGTCGGACTGGTCGTGCTCTTTGCGGTCTCGAGCCAGGGTCCCATCGGCCAGCTCGGGTTCCCGCTCGTGTTCACTCGCGAAGGGATGATCATCTCGCAGTTCTTCCTGGCCGCCCCCGTCATCACGGGCGTGAGTCTCGCGGCAGTCACTGGCGTCGATCAAGGCGTCAGGGACGCCGCCCATGCCATGGGGGCGACGCGCGTGGACGTCGCCCTCGTCACGATCAAGGAAGGCCGTTATGGCATCCTCACCGGAGTGCTCGCCGGGCTCGGACGGGCGATCAGCGAGGTCGGGTCGGTCCTCATCGTCGGGGGCAACATCGAAGGCAAAACCAGAACGTTGACCACCGCGATCCAACTGGAAGCCAGGCAGGGACGGTTCGAACTCGCGATGATCCTTGGCGCCATCCTGGTCGCACTCGTGCTGGTCATCAACGGCCTGTTGTTGCGCCTCGGGGGCGATAACCCATGAGCCGCGCCATCACCACGTCGGCACCGCAAGCCCGGGGCCAGGGGCTCGCGCTCGAGCGGGTCGATTTCGCCTACGACGACGCGGACGTACTCTCCGAGGTGACCCTCTCGGTCGCGCGCGGCGAGACTGTCGCGGTCATCGGTCCGTCCGGCACCGGGAAGACGACGCTGCTCCGGCTGCTCGCGCTTTTCGAGTCTCCGACGCACGGGAGCGTGCGGATCGCGGGCACGAACGCCTGGGAGGTCGACGAGCGCACCCGCTTGGCGGCACGCCGTCGTCTCGCTATGGTCTTCCAGACGCCGAACCTCTTCGACGCGTCGGTGGGACGCAACGTCGCCTACGGCCGGCACATCCGCAAGGACTGGACCGAGCGGGTGTTCGATTGGAAGGACCGCCTGTTGGAAGACGAGCTCGATGGGATCCATCGCGAGGCCCTGGACACCGTGGAGATGCAGGATGCGGCCGATCAGCCCGCCGAGACCCTGTCGGGCGGGGAGGCCCAGCGGGTGGCCTTCGCCCGCGCCATCGCGTGTGCACCGGAGTGCCTGTTGCTCGACGAGCCGACATCGGACCTGGACCCGCGCAACACCGCCATCATCGAGAACGCCATCGACGCCGCCAAGGCCGACGGGATGGGTATCGTTGTCGCGACCCACGACATGCACCAGGCCGAACGCATCGCCGACCGGGTCGCCGTGATGATCGACGGCACCATCGTCGAGGTCGGTTCAACCGATCGGATCTTCGCGTCCCCGACCGACGACCGGGTCCGTCAATTCATCGAAGGAGAGTTAGTCTACTGACCGTATAGGCCCCGCATGGACGACGGTGTGGCCGCTTCCGACGAAGCCATCGGAGAGGGTGAAGCGGCCATCGTCTCCGGCGACGTGCGTTTCGATGCCCGCGACGCGGCCTTGCTCACCGCCGTCGTCACCCACGGATCGGTCAACCAGGCGGCGAGCGAACTCGGCCGATCCCGGGCGCGTGCACTGCGGCGGATCCAAGCCCTCGAGGAGGCCTTCGGGGACCTCGTCGAGCGCACCCGCGGCGGGGCCGGGGGCGGGGGGAGCGACCTGACTCCCCGTGCCCGGGCGTTGCTCGATCGGTACAGCCGGCTGGAGGCCGCCGTCGCCGCGACCGCGCGGATGCGCGAAACGGTCCTCCGGGGGTCCGTCATCGCCGTCGACGGCGAACTCGCGGTCGTCCGAACCGACATCGGGACCGTACGGGGGCTCCACGATGGGGTCGAGCCCGGGGCGCCCGTCCAGGTGCGGATCGCCTCCGACGCCCTGACCGTCCACGTCCCGACCGACCCCGTCGATGCGGACACGACGAGCGCGCGCAACCGCTGTGAAGCCGTAATCGAGGACATCGGATCCGGCGAGACCGTCCACCGGTTGCGGATGTCCGTCGACGGCGTTCCGTTCCGTGCAACGATCACCGACGCGAGCCGAGAGCGACTGGACCTGGCGGTCGGCGATTCCGTGTTCCTGGCGTGGAAGGCCACCGCCACGCGCCTCGTCCCGTCGACCAGGGACGACGCCGACGGGGCGTAAATCCAGGACGTCGCAACGGACACCGTTTCGGCTACTCGAGGTCCTCGAGGTGAGGCGACGGGGGCAACACCAGTTCGACCCGCGTCCCGTGCGGCTCGAGGTCCTCGATCGTGATCCGTCCGCCCAGTTGCTCGACGAACCAGTGGACCATCCAGAGCCCGATCCCGCTGCCGTGTTGGAGCGGCGTCTCCTCCGCGTTGGTCAGGACCGTCCGTTCGAAGCTCGGGATGCCGGGGCCGTCGTCGATGACCGCGAGCCGCACCCCGCCGGCGGGCTCGGCCTCGCTCGCGATCTCGATCGTCGGGTCCGCTTCATCGTGATGCGCGATGGCATTCTCGACGAGCTCCTCCAGCACGAGCCGGAGCCGGTCCGGATCCGTCCGCATCGGCTCGGCCGGGACGTCGTAGCGGACCTCCACCTCGGGATAGGCGGCGTCGATCGACTCGGCGACGGACGCCACGAGCTCCTCGAGCTCGATCCGACGTCGGGATGGGGTATCCGCGAGCACGCGTTCGATCGTGCGGGCCTTCTCGGAGGTCTCGGCCAGCTCCCGGGCCGTCTCGGCGATCGTTCGGACGTGCTCGTGGTGCTCCGAGTCCGCCTGATCGCGGAAGAAATCCTCCGTGGACGCGCCGACGTCGTCCGCGAGCAGGTCGGCGTGGGCCTGGATGACGGTGACGTCGTTGGCGATATTGTGCCGGATCACCCGATTGAGAACCGTCAACCGCTGGTTGTCCCGGCGTTCGTTCGTGACGTCCACGATCGCCCCACGGAGGTAGGGCGCATCCGCGCCGTCGACCCGCTCCCCGCTGAGCCGACACCACCGGGTGCGTTCGGTGCCGGTGACGATCCGCACCGTGCGCTCGAAGGGCTCGCCGTGGTCGCGACAGGCCGCCACCGCGTCGGCGATGACCGACCGGTCCTCCTCGTGGACGAACGCCTGTGGTGGCTCCGTCAGCTCGTCGGCCGCAGCCGGCCGGTCGAAGATGCGCGCGGCACCGGGACTGAGGATGAGTCGCTCCTGACGGGGTTCGTACCGCCAGGCGCCGGCGTCGACCATCGCCTCGATCCGCTCGAGGAATTCGGTCGCGTCCCCCGCGTCCATACCGACGCAGGCGTCGGTGGTCCCTATAGGTGTTGCCATCCGCCATGGAATCCGGTTATAGAAAATGCGAGGCGAAAACCCACGGCTTCAGCCGTGGGTAGCTCAATCCCTCACCGTTCACGGAACGTCAACTGGTGGCCGTCGGGATCGGTCACGCGAACGCCGGACGATGTCGACGTAGTCTCCGTATCGGCAACGACGGCCTCGAGGTCCTCGACGATCAGACCGATGTCGACGTGTTTGCCGGGGGCGGCGTCCGCGATCCCGCGTTGTGGTTCCCAGAGTTCGAGTTCGAATGGACCCATGTCGAGTCGCGTGCGTCGGCGCGAGGCACCCCGATCCATGAGCACGGGATCGAAGCGATCGTACCACGCTTCGGCGCGATCGAGCGCGTCGACCTCGAGGACGATCTCGAAGAGGCCGGTGAGTTCGTTCGTGTCGTCATCGCGGTTGGCGACTTCCACGCAATGGTCGTCGGGGTCGAAGGCGTACACCGACCGATAGACGTCGAGGTCGTGTTCCTCCAGTGGACCGGCATCCGCGAGAGTCTCCTTTGCCCGCGCGTAGCCACGTTCGCCCGTGCTGAAGGCATAGTGGACGTGAGCGCCGCCCCGCGGGGTCGATCCCGGGGGTTTGAGGCGAAGCTCGGAGCCACCGACGACGTAGCGCACCTCGCCGGTGTCGCTCGCGTTCGGCGGGCCGAGCAGGGGCTCGTAGAACGCATTCGCGTCCTCGGGATCGGCGACCGCGAGGCCGAGCCAGGCGAGCGAGGCGATCACGCCACGGGCTTCGAGCCGGGCCTGGAAATACCTATGGCGGTCACCGGGTTGAAGCCGTTCGCGCCTTTACTTGGACCATGGCAGCGCCGCCGAAGGAACGAATCGTCGACGACTGGGCGGGCGGGTTCGGGTGGATCGCGGACCCCGAGGAGGCGATGGAGCGGACGAGTCACGCCATCGACGGCAGCGAGGGGCTCTGGCTCATCGACCCCGTCGACATGCCGGGACTCGATGCGCTCCTCGAGGATCGGGGCGACGTCGCCGGGGTCGTGGTGACTCTCGGCCGGCACACGCGGGATGCGGCCACGGTGGCCCGGCGCCACGACGTGCGCGTTCACTTTCCCGAACCCCTGCTGTCGCTGGCCGAGGACGTCGAGGCCGATACCGGCACGATCCAGCCGCTCGTTCGGGATACCGGCGTCGAAGTCCTACCGGTGATCGACGTCCCCGGCTGGCGGGAGTTTGCGCTCTATGCCGCCGACGCCGGGACGGTCCGGGTGCCCGAGGCGGTCGGAACGGCGCCGCATTTTCTCGCCCCCGGCGAACGGTTAGGGGTCCATCCGGTCTTGCGCCTGACGCCGCCCCGATCCAGTCTCGGCGATGTCACCGCCGAACGCGTGCTGGTCGGGCACGGTCGCGGGGTGATGCATGACGGGACCACCGCCCTCGCCCACGCGCTGGCGCATGCACGCCGCGGCGCCCCGCGTGTCTACCTGCGGGGATGCGCCCGATTTCCGCGCGTGTTCTTCGAATGGGTCCGTTCTTCAACGTGAGTTGATATTATTAAACGAGACATCCATTAAATGGGATAAGATTAAACCGTGACATGAAACACGGTAAAATATGTCTCGGAGGCAGTTGGGTCGATTTGCGCTCGTTTTGGTCGCACTGGCGCTGATCGCCGGACTGGCCGCGGGGTTCGCGCCGCCCCTCGACGAGGTCCACGAATACACCGAGCACGAGGCAAGCGTCGAGGAAATCGTCTATGATGCCGAGCGGAACGTGATCTGGTCGATCGATCAGAACTTGGAAAACGAAGTCACGTTCGTCGGCTACGACGTCGCGTCGGGCGAAGTTATCGAACGGCGAACGTTTCAGGACGGCCATGCCCTGGCGCTCGGTCCCGATGGCGTGTTGATTGCCGACGGCGATACGCTGTGGCGGTATAACGTCTCGGCGGAGGAGTACGAGGAGGCGTTTACGCTCTCGGAACACGTTGGCGAGATGGAGTACGATGCCGAGCGCGGATGGCTCTGGGCCGGCGGCGGCCAACTCGTGTGGGCCCAGTCGATAGAGAACGGTACCGAGACGGTCCGCCACGAGGCCCACACCGACGGGATCGAAACGATCGACGTGGCAAGCGGGTACGTGGCATCGGGGACGACCTTTAGCGACGAGGTCCTCGTCTACGATATCGAGGCCGAGGAAATCGTCTTCGAACCGGATCTCGCCGAGGGGACCGAGGGGGTCGGCGCCGTCGAGATCAATGACGCCGGCCAGCTCATGATCGGCGCCGGCGAAACCATTCCGGTCTACGATATCGCCGCACAGGAACTCGTCACCCAGGCGGAGGGCCAGATGTTCGGCGTGGCCGACATCGAATACTACGAGGCCCAGGACGTGATCATCTCGGTCGGCGGGGACAACCGCGCGAAGTTCTTCGACATGCAGGAACAGACCCAGACGGCGGTCTACGAACACGACGATACGATCTACGTCTCCGCGCTCGACACCGAGAACGAGCTCCTCTGGATCGGCGACGGTGAGGGCCAGCCCGGCACCGTGACGGCGATCGATATCGGCGTCGAGGCATCGAGCGACGACACGACCGACGATACCAGCGATGCCGATACCGATGACGGAACCGACGATTCCGGTGATTCCGATGCCGACGATAGCGACACCGACGATGGCACGGACGGGACGGACGATTCATCCGGCGACAATGGCTCGACAGACGACGAGACGGACGGGGGAAACGGTGACGACGGGAGTCCCGGATTCGGGATCATCCTCGCCGCAATCGCGCTCATCGGCGCTGGCGCATTCCATCGATTCGGCCGCCGACGCTCGTAAGCTGCTATCCTCGTTCTGACGACCGGACCCGCCGTTCCCAGAGCCGGAACCCGACGGCGACATAGCCGCACATCGCGACCAAGAAGAGCGGCCCGGAGTCCGCCAGCGGGAACCATCGCTCGACGTCCGCCGGCGCGTCCGGACCGGGATCGACACCGGTGTAATAGTGGGTATCGGCGGAGGTGCCACGGCTGTCCGATGGATTGATCGCGAGCCCGCCATCGGTCCACTCGAGGTTCAGGAACGTCTGGACGAGTCCACGCTGGTCGGAGACGATCAGATGGCCCGACAGGTCGATGAACTCGTCATGGAGAGGCCACAGCAAGTTGGCACCGTTGAAGAACGCATCGAGAAGGACCTGCGCGACGATCCAGCCGCCAATGACGCCTACCCAGAGCACCCGGATTCCCCGCTCGCCCCATCGCATTCGCAGCGTCGAGGTCGCCCGCCAACGCGTGTCCCACCAGATCACCACGATGGCGACGCCCGGCAGAACGAGGTTGTGCAGGATCGTACGATGCCCGCCGATGATCCATAGGCCGAGAAAGCTGTCGAGATCCGGCACCGCGGCGGCCGCAAAGACGACGAGGACCGCACGGCCGTCGAAATGATCCGACAGCAATGCGCTCGCGATCAGCGCCGCGAAGCCGACGTGGACGAGCGTCGAGGGCATAATGGCAGCGCGTGGGGTAATCCAATAGCTGTTTGGCCCGTGGGGTGCGCGTTCGCGATCTCCGATTGCTACCAGTTCCATGCCAAAGCATGTAATTTCACTTTCACTATGTCCGCCTCGAATATTTACCGCCGAAAGCACACGTCTCTAGCATGGGGGTCCTTTCCGGCGAGCAGATACGACGGGAGGCTGAGCGTCCCACGGGCAAAATCGACATTGAACCGTTCGATCCTGAGAACGTCCAGCCGGCTTCCGTGGATTTGACCCTGGGCGAGGAGGTGTTCGTCCCCGAGGAGGAACGGAAGGAAACGTTATCCGAGGGCAGTTTGCTTTCCCTGCCAGCCGGGGGCACGGCATTGATCCTTACCCGGGAACGGCTCACCCTGGATGACGACGTTGCGGGACATCTCGGCTTGCGCTCGCATTACACCCGCAAAGGGATCGACATCCTGGAAGGACCGCAAATCGACCCGGGTTTCGAAGGACCGCTTCACGTCGTGTTGATTAATCTGAGTCCATCCAAGCAGTTGATTCCGTTCGGTGAACGGATCGTCAGCGTGGAGTTCGTCGAGCTGAGCGAGTCCGTCAAGGATGGGTATGGTGGGGAATACCAACAGCAGGACACGATCACACAGGATGAAATCGACGCGATGATGGAAGGCGAAGGGATCGCCCTGAGCGAAGCGGTCAGTGCGATGCAGAATATAGCCCGGGATGTCTCTGTGCTAGAAGAAAACGTGAGTCGGCTCACCAAACGGGTTGATCTGTACATGCGCATTTTCATCATCACGATCGTAATCCTTGCCGGCACGATCATCGGGGAACTGATCGGCCTGATCTGACCGGGGAGAGTCCGGTGGGGCCTCCGCATTCGAGTTGATCACCCGATCTTCTGCAGTTCCGGAAGGACCTCGTCGGCGAATAATTCTAGGCTCCGCATGGTCATCTCCTGCGGCGCGTCGCCGTGCTGGAACGAGCCGACGACGTGTTCGAAGCCGCCGACGGCCTCGTATTGTTCCTCCATGGCCGCGACGATCTCCTCTGGCTCGCCCAGGAGGAAGCCACCCGAGTCGACGGCCTCGTCGAAGTCCGTGTCCATCTGCTGAATGGCGTGTGGTGGGATGAGATCGCGGTGTTGCTCCGGGTCGTAGGTGTCATCGCCGGCGCGGATCGCGGCCGCGCCACGGTGGACGCCCCCGAAGAGGAAGTCCGTCCCGAATTCGGAGTGCGGGCGGAGCCGATCCCGATCGCGCTCGGGCTTACGGGTCGCGAAAAAGCCCGGGGGCCGGACGAACATGTCCTCGTCGGGCTCCCAGCCGGCCTCCCGGGCGAACTCGCGGTAGGTCTCGAAACTCTGTTCGACCATGGGGGCCGGGCCGGCGCCAGCCATGGCAATCCGGTGTTCGGCGGCGATTTTGATCGACGCGTCGCTGGTGGCGGGCATCCACATCGGCGGTCGGGGTTCCTGGTAGGGCTTCGGCCAGATGTTGACGTTCTCGTACTCCCAGAACTCGCCGT
>CAYSMB010000010.1:0-21219 GCA_964432005.1 uncultured Halobacteriales archaeon | reverse complement strand
CGGAACCCCCGGCCGGCCCCGTGGTCGCCGAACGGGGGGAATTCTACGAGGAACCGGTCGAACGCATGGGCGTACGATTCGGACAGGAGTTCAAGTACGTCGAGAGCATCGCCGAGCGCAAGACCGTCAACGCTGCCCATCACGCCGCCTACGCGGCACGGAACCTACTCCTATGAGAGCGATCGTCGCCAAACGCGTCAAATCCGGCCGCGCGGACCTCGAGGAGATCCGCAACCTGACCGTCGCGGCCGGCCACGAGATCGTCGGCGAGCTCACCCAGACCCGCGTCGAGGACCCGGCGTTCGGCTTCGGCGAGGGCAAGGTTGAGGAGATCGCCGACCGCGTCGCCGAGACCGATGCCGGAGCCGTGATCATCGACAACCGGCTGGGGCCCTACCAGATCTACAACATCGGCCGGCGCCTGCCCGAGGGCGTCGTGGTGATCGACCGCTTCACGCTGATCCTCGAGATCTTCGGGCAGCGCGCACACACCCGGAAGGCCCAGCTCCAGGTGGAACTGGCCGAACTCCGCTACGAGCTCCCGCGGGCCTCGGCGAAGGCCAGTCTCGCCAAACGCGACGAGCATCCCGGGTTCATGGGCCTCGGGGAGTACGATGAAAGCCGCGAACAGGACATCAAGTCCCGGATCAGCCGGATCCGCGACGAGCTCGACCGCATCGCCGAGGACGAGGCCTCGTGGCGGGCCGATCGCCGCGAATCGGGCTTCGAGCTGGTGGCCCTGGCTGGCTATACCAACGCCGGCAAGTCGACCCTCCTCCGTCGGCTCGCCGAGGATCTGTCGGTCGACGAGAACGCGGACCTCCATCCGGACCTCGATCCCACGGCCGAGTCGCGCGACAAGCTCTTTACCACCCTCGGGACGACCACGCGCCGCGCCGGCGTCGACGGCCGGGACCTCCTGGTGACCGACACGGTCGGGTTCATCCAGGACCTGCCCCACTGGCTCGTCGAGTCGTTCCGGTCGACGCTCGAGCAGGTCTATCACGCCGACCTCGTGTTGCTTGTCGTCGACGCCTCCGAACCGGTCGAGGCCATCCGGGAGAAGCTCGTCACCTGTCACGACACCCTCTACGAGCGCAACCAGGCGCCGATCGTCACCGTGTTCAACAAGGTCGACCGGCTCACGGAGGCCGATCTCGCCGAGCGCGAGCGTGCGCTGGCCGACCTCGCGCCCGACCCGGTGCCGATCAGCGCGCTCGAGGGCGAGGGGATCGAGACGCTCCGCGAGCGGATCAGTGCGACGTTGCCCGCGCGCCGCGAGGAGTGTCTCGTGCTCCCGCAATCGGAGGAAACCATGCGGACGGTCTCATGGATTCACGACAACGCCGACGTCCTCGACGTCGAGTACGACGATCAGTCCGTGACGGTGCGTTTCCGGGGCCAGGACGCGATCGTCGAGCGGGCCCGCGCCCGCGCGGCGGAGGCGACCGCGGCGGTACCCGAGTCGGGCTAGTCCTCGGCCTGCAAGCGCTTGAGCAGTCGAATAAACACGAGGAGCCCGACGACCCAGATCAGGACGCCGAAGATGCCCCAGCCGATCCCCACCCAGAAATCCGACATCATGGATGGCCGGGTTACTCCTCCAGCTCGTGTTTTTCCTTCTCTAACACGCGGACGTCGTGAATGCGCGTTTCGGGGTACTGTCCCTCCGGATCCTTCTCGACGGCCTTGACCATATCCCAGACGACGTTCAGCCCCGTCGTGACCCCCTGGAGGGCCTCCATCTCGCAACCCGTCTGCCCGGTGGTCTCGACGGCGACGGTCAGCGCCACCCCGTCGTCCTCGACGACGATCTCCGTCTCGACGTTGGTGATGGGGATCTGGTGGCACATCGGGATGGTCTCCCAGGTATGTTTGACCGCCTGGACCGCGCCGATCCGCGCCGTCGCCAGGACGTCGCCCTTCTCAAGCGCATCCGCGCGGATCGCCTCGACGGTCCCGGGCTTGAGATCGATTTCGCCCGTTGCGACGGCCCGTCGGCGGGTGCGGTCCTTGTCGCCGACGTCGACCATCTGGACGTCGCCGCCGGCCGTATGGGTGAGTTCGTCGGTCATTCGCGGGCCTCCATGATGACGCTCGGGAGGTGATCCAGCAGGTCGCTGGCCAAGAGGCTATCGCCCCGAGATTCCGCGGCGGCATCCCCAGCCCGGCCGTTGACGTACGCGGCGATCGCCGCCCCCGTCACGGGATCGTCCTTCTGGGCGAGCATGGCCGCCACGACGCCGGCGAGAACGTCGCCGGTGCCGCCGACAGTCATCCCGGGGTTGCCAGTGCGGGAGACCCGCGAGCGCTCCCCGTCGCTGACGACGTCGTAGTGGCCCTTGACGAGCAGCGTGTGTCCGAGCTCGCCGGCATAGTTCGCCACCGTATCCCGCCGCCGATCCCAGTCGGCCTCCCGGGGACCGCCCATCGCCTCGAGTTCGCCCTGGTGGGGGGTACAGACCAGCTCGGCGTGGGACTCGATTTCGGGAACGACCCGGAGTGCGTCCGCGTCGACGACGATCCGCCCGTCCGCGGCCCGCAGGAACTCGCGCACCGCCCGCTGCGTGGGTTCGGCGTTCCCCAGGCCGGGGCCGATCACGACGACATCGGCCAGCGCGGCCCGGTCGAGCAGTCGGTCGGTCAGTTCGGGGACGAGCCGATCGCCGTCGAGCGGCGTCACGATGAGGTCAGGTGTATACCCCTGGATGACGTCCGCGATCGGGGCGGGACAGGCTACCTCGACGAGATCGGCGCCAGCGCGGAGCGTTGCCTGCCCGGCAAGCGCGGGCGCACCGGTGTACGGTCCTCCGCCGATGACGAGGACCCGCCCGGCGTCGCCCTTGTGGCTGGTGGCGGGCCGGTCGAGCGCCTGGAGATCCCCCGGGCCGACGAACGTCTCGGCGGCGGCCGGGATCCCGATGTCGGCCACCGTCACGGGGACGTCCAGCTTGGCGAGCCCCGGCGTCCGGTCGTGAAATGTCACGACACGATCGGCGGCCACGGCGACGCCCTCGGCCGCGCCGGTGTCCGGATCGAGGCCCGAAGGAACGTCGACGGACAGCACGGGCGCGTCGGCTGTGTTGATCAGCTCGATCGCGGTGGTCGCAGGCTCGCGCGCGGCCCCGCGGACGCCCGTGCCGAGCAGCGCGTCGACAATGATGTCCGCGTCGGGCACGTGCAGCCCCGCCGAGTCCCGTATTTCGCTCGTCGGATATTCCCCGGCCCGGAGGGCCTCCCAGTTGGCGCGGGCGATCTCGGTAGTGATGGTGTCGGCCCGGCCAAGCAGCTGGATCGAGAGGTCGAAGTCGTCGAGAAAGCGGGCGGCCGCGAAGGCGTCCCCGCCGTTGTTGCCCCGCCCGGCCAGGATCGCGATCCGGTCGCCGGGACTGGCGAGCTCGCGGACGACGCCGGCCACCGCATTCCCGCTCGATTCCATGAGCTGGCGTTGGGGGACCCCAAGCGCCGCTGCGTTGCGATCGATCGCCGCCATCCGATCGCTCGTGATCATGCCGCCGCGTTCGACAGTTCGGCAGATAAGTGTGTCCGGCCGCCGCCGATCCCGCCCTTTTAACCTGTTGCTGGGAAAGTAGCGCCCAATGGCGTCGGACGTCAATCCCTACGAAAGCTTCCAGGAGCAGGTCGAGGAGGCGGCGACGTACGCCGCAATCGACGAAGATCTCCTCGGGTCGCTGATCGTTCCCGACCGGGTGCTCGAGCTCAATCTGACCGTCGAACTGGACGACGGGCGCCTCGAGACCTTCCCGGCGTTTCGCTCGCAGTTCGACGACGCGCGCGGGCCGTACAAGGGCGGGATTCGGTATCACCCCCAGGTCAACCGCGACGAGGTCAAGGCGCTTTCCGGGTGGATGGTCTACAAGTGCGCGACCGTGGGGATCCCTTTCGGCGGGGGCAAGGGCGGCATCGCGTTCGATCCACGATCGTACAGCGTCGAGGAGGTCGAGCGGATCTCGCGGGCCTACGCCGCGGCGATCACACCGATCATCGGCGTGGATCGGGATATCCCCGCACCGGACGTCAACACCGGACAGCGGGAAATGAACTGGATCAAGGACACCTACGAGACGCTGACCGGCGGGACCGCGCCGGGGGTCGTGACGGGCAAGTCATTGGAGAACGGCGGCAGCGAAGGTCGCGTCGAGGCGACCGGGCGATCGACGGCCATCGCCGCACGGGAAGCGGTCGAGCGTGCCGGCGGGGACATCGCGGACGCGACGGTCGCCGTGCAGGGCTATGGGAACGCGGGCTCGATCGCGGCGCGCTTGCTCGCGGACATGGGCGCGACGATCGTCGCCGTCAGCGACTCGACCGGGGCCATTCACGATGGCGCCGGGCTGGATCCGGCCGCTGTCCGGGGACACAAGGACGAAACGGGGACCGTCGTCGGGTACGGCGAGACGGCCGAGTGGTCGAACGAGGAGCTCCTGACCACCGACGTCGACGTGTTGATCCCCGCTGCACTGGAAAACGCCATCGACGCGGACCTCGCCGAGGAGCTCCAGGCCGATCTGATCGTCGAGGCGGCGAACGGGCCGACCACGCCCGACGCGGATGACGTCCTCGAACGCCGGGACATCGACGTCGTGCCGGACATCCTCGCCAACGCCGGCGGGGTCACGGTGAGCTATTTCGAGTGGGTCCAGAACCGCCAGCGCTTCTACTGGTCCGAGGAGCGGGTCAACCGCGAGCTCGAGGAGATCATCGTCTCGGCCTACCACGATGTCGCGGATCTCCGGGAGGAACGGGACGTGGCCGGCCTCCGGGCGGCGACGTACGCCCGGGCGCTCGAGCGCATCGAAACCGCGACCCGGCAAAGCGGCGTCTGGCCCTGATTGGCAACGGCTATTTACGAATTCGGCGCAAGCCTCCGCTGATGGACGTCCGCCGGCTGGTCCGGGGCACGATCCCCTGGTCGGACCTCGAACGCGTCGCCGAGGAGATCCGGGGACGCTACGATCGCCAGCGGATCCGGGTGGGCTTTCTGGAGACGGACAACTGGCTCTCGACGCCGATGATCGTCGACGACGAGTGGTTCGTGAAGATCCTCAGCCCCCAGAACGTTCGAGTGCACGCGCTCTTTACCGGCGCCCGGAACCTCGGCGCGTTTACCAGCGGGTCCGCGACGTTTTTCGAGCATTTCGAGAGCCCGTACGAGATGGCCCGCCACGAGATCGAGGCGACGCGGACGATGCGGGAGATCGGCGTCAATGCCCCGGCCCCCGTCGAGGCCTTCGAGGTCGGCGAGTTCGGGGTCGTCGTCCTCGAGTACCTCCCGGCCTTCGAATCACTGACGGACATCGACATCCCCCGGGTGCGGGCGATCGTGCCCGAGCTTTTCGAGGCGCTGGCCACGATGCACGCCAACGGCCTCGTCCACGGGGATCTCCGGGCCGAGAACGTCCTCCTCTACGAGGGCGAGATCTACTTCATCGACGCGACGAACGTCCGCGAGGACGGCATCCGTGACGCGATGGCCTACGATCTGGCCTCCGCGCTCGCGATGCTGGCGCCGTTGATCGGGGTTCGCTCGGCCGTCGACGAAGCGCTAGACCGGTACGACGTCGAGACACTGCTGGCGGCACGGGAATTCGTCGATCTGGTGCGGGTCCGGCCGGATCACGAGTTCGACGCCGGGCGTGTGAAGGGCGAGATCGAGACGCGGGCGAGTCGAGCGGAACGGGAATGAGGAGGGGAGGTACGGCGAGGCGGCCGGATCCTCGGTTGTGCTACCCTCGACGAGAAAAGCGTCTGCGGGTAGCATCAGGGCATAGGAGCCCGACGCCCTAATATTGCCCGGTTACCAGGCGTCGGCGATCCCGTCCTTGCGCGGTTCCGTCGCGGCGGCGATGGCGTCTCCGGTCGAGCGGACGATCTGGGCGCCGCCGAACTGGCTGGCCCGATTCACGACGACATCGTGACCGCGGCGGAGGAGGGCCTGCTGGCGGACGTCGTCCATCCGCGCCTCCACCGCCAGCCGGCCGTTGGCCCGGTGGCGCCAGCGCGGGGCGTCGAGCGCGCGCTGTGGGTCGGCGTCGTCGGCGACGATGCGGGCGAGGATCTGGAGCTGACCCTGGGGTTGCATGTGCCCGCCCATGACGCCGAAGGACGCCCAGTCGTCCGGTCCGAATCGAACGATGGCGGGGATGAGCGTGTGGAATGGCCGTTTGCCGGGCTTGAGGCAGTTGGCGTGGTCGGGATCGAGCGAGAAGGACGCCCCGCGGTTTTGGAGCGCGATCCCCGTGTCGCCGGCGACGAGGCCGCTCCCGAACCCCGCAAATCGGGAGTTGATCACCGTGACGACGTTGCCCTCGTCGTCCGCCGCGGTGACGAGGACGGTATCGCTGTCTTCGCCACGATTGCCGGGGGGCGGGAGTTCGGGATTCTCGATGGCGGTCTCGTCGATGCGGGCGGCCCGGTCCTCGATCCAGGCGTCGTCGGTCAGATCGGGGACGTCGACGTATTCGGGATCGGTGATGTGGCGGTGGCCGTCGTGGAAGGCAAGTTTCATCGACTCGATCAGCGCGTGGGTGCGTTCGATGGAATCCGGCGGGGCCGCGGTCGCGTCGATGGCTTCGGCGATCCGGAGCGCCTGGAGCACGATCAGCCCCTGGTTGTTCGGGGGCAACTGGTACACCGTGGCGTCGTGAAAGTCCGCCGAGACGGGGTCGATGAACTCCGGGGTGAAGGCCGCGAGATCGTCGTGGGTCATGAAACCGCCCTTCGATCGGATCTCCTCGACGATCGCGTCGGCGATCGCCCCTTCGTAGACCGGGTCCGCCCCCGATTCGGCGACGGTCTGCAGGCTCTCGCCCAACGCCGGCAGCCGCATCAGCCCGCTGGCCCGAGGCGCACGACCGTTCTTGAGATAGGCCTCCCGGGCATGGACATCCGTAAAGAGGTCCTCGGCGGCCGTCCAGTGATCGGCGATGATCGGCGTGACCGGGTAGCCCTCCGTCGCGTAGGTGATCGCGGGTTCGAGGTTGGCCGCGAGCGATCGGGCGCCGTGCCGGTCGATCAGCGCCTCCCACCCGCGAGCCGTCCCCGGGACGGTGACGGTGTGGGGCCCGTAGAAGGGCATCTCGTCGGTCTCGGCGGCGTCCCGGACTGCTTCGATGCTGGCCGCCCGGGGCGCACCGCCGCAGCTGCGCATCGCGCCGATGTCGTCGTCCGGCGTCCGGTAGAGCGCGAAGACGTCGCCTCCAAGCCCCGTACTGGTCGGTTCGACGACGTTCAGCGCCGCGGCGGCGGTCACCGCGGCGTCGAACGCATTCCCGCCGTCGCGTAACGCCGCGACCCCAGCGCTGGCCGCGAGCGGCTGGCTCGTTGCGACGGCGCCGCGAGGCCCATAGACGGTCGATCGACGGGACGAAAACGCGTCGAGATCGGCCGGGTCCATGCGCGGGCGATGGACACCGACCGGAAAAACAGCGCGGTTACGGGGCCGGACGGACGCGCCAGGTCGTCGAGCGCGAGCGCCCCCACGGCTCGATGACGACGTCGTCGGCGACTTCCTTGAGGTTCGCGAGCCGGACGCCGACCTGTTTGGCCGAGAGGCCGACGGCATCCGCGATCCCCTTGGCGCGGAAGTACCGGTCCCCGTCCTCGCTACGCTCCCGGAGGTGACGGAGGATCCGGCGGTCCTCGTCCGAGAGTTCGCTCATGGGGGGTACGTTGGTCGCGAGGGATAATAACGGCTACGCGATGGAGATGCATGCCCGCGTCGGTTACACTAATGGCGATCGCCCCTGCCGGCGGCTGTATGGCAACGGTCTAGGCCAGCGACGCGCTCCGATACGCGCTCGGTCGAGAGATGTTGAGTCTCTACGGAGTCGTGATCATCGGGTACGTCGCGATCCTCGTCGCGGCGTGGTTCGGAACGAGCTGGGCGGTCCGCGGCGGTGGCGCGGGCTTTATCGGCCGCCTGCTCGCCGCGACGCTGTTGCTCTTCGGCGTGCTCGCGGTACTCGCCGGGTTGATCGGGTTCGTGTACAAGGTGATCGCCGACGCGAATCACGTGGTTCGAGCGGACTGAAGGATGGTCGCAACGGCGGACCGTCACGACGACTGGACGAGCGCGTCGTCCGGATATCCGATGGCCCGGCGGGCCCGACGCTTTTCGTCCGGTTTGACCCGGAACGGCGCGAGTTCGTCCTCGAGGTCGCCAAGCGCCGCCCGGCGACGCTGGTGGTCCTCGAGGAAGTCCGCGATGGCGTCCGCCGCAATCGCTTTGAGTTCGCCCGACAGGAGCTCTCCCTCCCGATAGGACTGAGCCAGGTTCGCGAGCCGATCGTCGTCGTCCTCGAAAACGGCCCGGAGGTACTGGTAGGCGACGTCGACGGCCGGATTCCCGCCGTCCCGTCGGTGTGCTTCGATACTGGACTGGCCCCCGGAGTAGGCATGCTGCTGGATCTTCTCGTGGACCGTCTCGCGGTCGTCGTCGAGCCGGATGCTCGGGGCCTCGGCGGACGAGCTCATCTTCCCCGGGCCCTCGAGACTCGGCAGGAATTTCGAGAGGAGCGCGCCCGGTTTGTTCACGTCGAAGCGCTGTTTGCCCGCGAGATCGCGCGTGACCCGCACGTGTGGGTCCTGGTCGACCGCGATCGGGACGAGCGTCGGCTGGCGTCCGTCGACGAGCTGGGGCAGGAGGAGATGGGTCGCCTGGATCGCGGGATAAAACGAGAGGCCGACGTTCGCGGGTGTGCCGTACGTGGCCTCGACGGTGGCTGGCGTCATCGCTTCCGCGAAGGCGGCGGCGATCGGATAGACGACGTCCGCGTCGGCGATGTCGACGACGATCCGCGTCCGCTCGGGATCGAAGCCCACCGCCAGGATGTCCCGGAGGTTCTCGCGGGTATGTCGGCTGATGTCCGCGAGCGACCGATCCTTGTGGTAGAACTTCTCGTCGTCCGAGATCGGCAGGTAGACGGTCGTGCCGGCGCGTTCCTGGAGCGATTTCGCGAAGTAGAACGCGACGACGTGGCCGATGTGCATGGGCCCGGAGGGGCCGCGTCCGGTCACGATCGCGTGGGGCGCGTCACGCTCGATCGCCTCGAGGAAGGGATCGAGATCCCGCTGGGCGTAGAAGGTTCTCCGGCGGACGAGCGGGTGGACCGGTTCGGGGAAGGTCCCGATCTGCCGGTCGGTGAGCTCGTCCGCGCCGAACTGTTCGAGCAGCTTCTCGTAGTCGATGTCACCCTCGACGTCGTACGGGGTGACGGTGAAGTCGTTGGCTGGCATTGGATGTGTGATGGCCGCGGGCAGTCGTCAGCGATCCAATCG
Organism: uncultured Halobacteriales archaeon; assembly: GCA_964432005.1. Lineage (GTDB taxonomy): Archaea > Halobacteriota > Halobacteria > Halobacteriales > SKNY01 > SKNY01. The sequence continues at coordinate 11,919 of CAYSMB010000010.1, read as the reverse complement.
AGGAAAGCGAGTGAGCGTCGCGCCCGGTTCGGCGGGTGAGGCCCGGCGCGCCTAGGCCGCGAGACTGTCCACTTCCGAAACGCGCCAGCGCCAGCGAACGGTCGTGGACATACGGCGAGGTCGGCCGCGGGAACCCGTGAACCTTGCGGTTTAGGCGATGGTCACGTACTCGGAATCCTGGTTGAGCGCGAGGTTTGCGGCGATCTCGGCATTGCGCATGGCATACTGGGCGGTCTGTTGGAGGCTCACGAGGACCTCGCGGACCTCGAGGAGCTCCTCGTTCGAGACTTCCGGTAGGCCATCGAGGATCTCGCGTTCGCGATCACGGATCGCGTGATACTTCTCGCGGACCTCGATCGTGAGGTCGTACTCGCGCTCGACGGCGGCCTTGACGGCCAGGCCGGTGATCTCGTCGACGTCGTCGGTGAACTCGCGGATCTGGCGCATCGTGCCGTCGTCGATGGCGAGCGTGTGGCCGTCCGTATTGAGAACGGTCTCGGCGATATCCTCCGCGTTGTCGGCGGTGAGTTCGAGGTTCTTCGCGATCGATCGGTAGCCGACGAGCGGGAACCCGGAGGTCAGTCCGACCGCCCGCGCGCGGTTCGGGTTCTGGAACGCGGTGAAGATCAACCGCAGGAGGAGCACGAAGATCTTGTTCGCCTGCCGTTCCCGATTGAGCGCGCGTTCGGCGAGGTCCGGGTCGCCGCGGGCGAGCGCCCGGATCGATTCGTCCCGCATCGTCCGCCCGGTGTTCTCGAGGCGTTCGAGTAGGTTCTCGAGCGTGAAGTCCTCGGGATCGACCGAACACCGGATGGCGATCCGCTCGGGCGTTTCCTCGATGACGCCCAGGCCCATCAGCTGGTTTTCGGCCTGGTAGACCGCGTTGATCTTGCGGTTCGACAGCGGGGCTTCCTCCTCGACGATGTTGATGATGCGGCGCCCGAGCACGTACTGTGCGACGATGGCGCGCTCAAGAGCGTCGGCGGTGAGGTGATCGGCGTGGAGGGTCGCTTCGCTTTCCTCGCCGCTGGCGCTGTTGGACATGACCATGAGCGTGCCCTTGCTGCCCCGGCGCAGCGTGATCTCGTCGCCCTTCACGACATCGTGCTCGCTGGCCCAGTCGGCCGGGAGGGTCATCGCGAGGGTCGATGGTCCCAGTTGTTGCACCTTCCGTGTGTCCATACGAACCTTATTCGACTAAATGGCCTTAATCACAACGGTCGATCCTAATATAGTATGGAACCTTCACATCGCGTCCCCGCCCTGTTCTGCCCTCGCAGATTCTGCTGGGGATTCGCACGACTGTGGGAGTCGTCACTCGGCGTGGTCAGAAACGAAGGAATGGTAGCGTCTAGTCGTCGCCGTGGGCGACCGCTTCGGCGCGTTCCTTGCCGGCGAGTGGCCGGGTCAATTCGTCGACGATCTCGTCGATGACGTCTTCGGTAACCTCGTCCCGGATCCGATCGAGGTCGGTTGTCTCGCAACGCACCGGCGTTTTCACGTAGCGCAGGGCGCGACCGCGCTCGATGGCGTTGGACTGGTAATCCAGTTCGAAGCCTTCGTCGAGCAATCCGACGCCGGGGGTACCGGTCTCTTCGATGAGTTCGATGCCCCAGGCGAGGAACTTCGTGCAGGATCCACAGTCGCCTCCGCCGCCGATGGCGACGTCGAGATCCTCGGCCCACTCGGAGACGCGCTGTTGCTCGTCGTCGTTTTTGATCTTGTTCAGGTGTTCGACGTGGTACCACTCGAATTCCGCGGAGGGGTACCGGTCGGCGAGCTTTTCCGATACCGCGGTGAGCAACGGTTCCGCGACGGACTTGCCGTTGTCGTAGAGGCCGATGGTTTTCCTGGACAGATCGTCCACTCGCGGGGCGAGCGGCTTCTGTTCGGTTTCGCCTTCGTCGGGGGATGGAGTTACGAGATCCATGGCCCGAAATGCACGAGTAAACGAATAAAGCTTGGTCCCAAAGGTCAACGAGGTTATACCCCCAAACGGTGTCGAAGCCGCGGAAGGAACTCCGTCGAGGACCTTTTTGGTCTCTCCTACCGGCACCTCGGATATGGGGGTCGCCGGCGAGCATCACCACACGAGCGTCGGGGAGATGGGGCTGTATGCCTCGGTCTCGCTCGCGCTTGCTTGGATCCTCTACGAGTATACGCCCCCCGGCCGGGAAGCGCTCGCGACGTTTGCGGGTGGGCTCTTCGTCGTCACGCTCCTCTGTGTGACTGCCGGCTGTGTGTTGGTCGGGCTGCAGCACCGCGACACCGTGGAGTTCGACGCGATCATCGGCGATCATGTGATCGCCCTCAACGTCCTGGCGGCCCTCGTGCTCGGTGGCCTCGCGGTCCTTGTCTGGATCGATCGCCTCCCCGCATTTGGACCGTTCGTTGCGGGTGGATTCGGCCTGTTTGCCGGGTCGGTGCTCCTACTCGTGCTCCGCTGGACCGGGTGGCTGGGGAGCCGTATATCGCGATTCGGCGTCATGATCGGGGGGACTGTTGGGGAGCTGATTGCCGGGGTTCGGGCGACCCTTGCCCGGTGGATCACCCCGCGGTCGCGACGTGAGGCCATCACGGACCGGGTCGCTGCAAATCCGGACCTCCTCGCCGATGATCTCGAGACCTGCGAGCGCGATGCCATCCGCGGCGGGTGGCGATTCGATTTCCTGGGTGAAACCACGGATGAGCAGACCGTGGTCGGGATCGTCCACGATCCGCTCGAGGCGCCCACGTTCCCCAGAGGGAAACCGGGCCGAGGGACGTTCGAGAACGAAGCGGTCCGGTGGGTGCTCCTTGCGACGTCGGTCACGCCGCGACAACGGGAGGCGGCGAGGGCGGACGATTGGGAGGTCCGCGTCGTGGACCCGGGAGCCCGTCTATTCGACGAGCTCCGGCGACGGATCGCCGGATGGCTGGATCCGGACTAGTCCCGCGACGCCGCTTCGACGAAAACGCGGTTGTCCTGGATCACGATCGATTCCTCGAAGCCGTCGTCGCCGGCGAGCAGCGACTGTTGGAGGGACGCCTCACTCGGGATCGCGTCGTCCGGGTAGATGGCGGCGAATCGGGCCGCACCTCCGTCTCTTCCTTCAGTCTCGGGGAGAGCGAGTGTACTGACGAAACTCTCGACCTCGGCGAACACGGGATCGTCTTCGAACCCCGGCCGGTCGTCCTCGTCCTCACCCATCTGGAGGTCCCCGTCCTCGAGTCCGTCGACGCCCCAGCATCCCACCGCGATGTCCGGCGGTCCGGTGGTCTCGAGGAGCCACCGACCGTCTTCGTCGTCGAGGACCCGTCCCTGTTCGTCGAGTTGGGTCGCGAGCGCGGCCTCCAGGTTCGCGCGAATGGCCGCATGCGAATCCGTATCGGCCACGTCGAGGGCCACGACGACCGCCTCCTCGCTGACGGCGTATGCCAACCCGCCGGTCGCCCCGTCGGGGTCGCCTTCCAGGACGGTATACCCGTCGAGTTCCCGTTCGACAAACCCTGAAGCGTAGTCCGCGACGAAGACCGCGGGATCGTACTCGCCGTGAAAGACGAACGTGCCTTCCGTCATCGTCACGGCCGCGGTGTCCATGCCTGCGGGTTCGTCCGCGCCGCCGAGGGTCCCCTGCCAGGGGTACGACCAGAGGGCCAGATAGTACCACAGTCCCGTGACGATGAGTCCGTACATCGGGAGCGTGACCCCCGCGGGGAGGTCGTTCCCGTCGATCGGCGCCTCGTCCTCCTCGTCCGATGCCCGCAGGAACTCCGCGTTGACGTGGGTGAACAGGACGAAATCGCGGGTGCGCGGGACGGCGGGTGGCCAGTCCGCATACATCGGCAAGTCGTATTCCGGAAACGCCGGTGATTGATCGGAATCGGTCCGGGCGGGGTCGGGGTCCGAGTCGGCGCCGAGACACCCGGCGGTCGCGAGGGCCGCCCCGGCCACCAACAGCGAGCGGCGGCGGACGCGATGCGCACTCATCGGAACCCTCGACAAGCGGATGGATCGATCGCCGTTGCCCGATCGGCGTCGGGTGTCCGGGGTGCGGGACGGCGAGAAGAGAAGGCGGCCATGGATCAATTATGGAAATTGACAATAATGCTAAGGACTCGTTAACGCTCCAGCGGCCCCGGTGCAATTATTGGGCGTCCGGGGGATGTGGGGGCTCATGCGCGTGCTTATCACCGGCGGCAACGGCACGGTCGGCACGGCGATCACGGACCATCTCGGCGATGAGGACCGGTTCGAGTTCACGGTCATGGAAATCGAGAACGGCGATGGCGATGTCGCGACGGTCGAGGCGGACGTGCGCGATTACGAATCGATCCGGGCGCACTTCGACGACCACGACGCCGTCATCCATCTGGCGTTGATCCCGGGTTCGAACATGCCCGGGGACCGATCGATCGCGTGGAATCGAAGCCACGCCGAGAACCTCGAGGGGATCCACAACGTCTACGCGGCTGCCATCGAGGCCGGCCTCGAAACGGTGGTCTTCGCCTCCTCCAATCACGCCGTTGGCATGGTCGAGGTGCAACACCGCCCCGACGTCTACTACGACGAAGGGATCGTCGCGGGTCACGACGAGCCCCACCGACCCGATTCGCTGTACGGGCTCGCGAAATGTTACGGCGAGGATCTGGGACGACTGATGGCCGAGGCCCACGGTATCCCGTTCTACGCGCTCCGGATTGGGTCGGTCCGGGACCCCGAATACGATCATCCCTTCGGCGACGCGGAGCGAGGCGTCGACGCCGGGCGCTGGGAGCGCGACAGCGAGGAATACGAAGAGCAGGTCGCACGGTTGCGCGGGCTCTGGCAGTCCCGGCGGGATCTGTCCCATCTCGTCGAGTGCTGTCTGGTCGACGATACCGTCGAGTGGGATCACTTCTACGGGGTCAGCGGGAACGACCGCCGCTGGCTCGACGATCTCGAGTACGCACGAGAGACGATCGGGTACGAGCCGATGGACAACGGCGAGACGTACGATCGGCCGCCCGCCTGAGGAACGGCCTTAGCCCTTATCGCATCGCTCGGACCGAGAGCTCGTACTTCTACGGTGCCCGGAGTCAGGTGGATAATGTAGGTCAAATTGGATTTCGACGTCTGGGATGTTCCCTCACCCTAAACTATCAGCGGTTGGTGCGCCGCCTGGTGGCAGTTGGCTCAACATAACAATCCGCCCTCCCCGGCCGGGGCAGACATGGACCGGCGGGAATATCTCAAAATCGCCGGGGCCACCGGGGTCGCCGGGGTCGGCACCTACGGCGTCTACAGCACCGTCGTTCGGGACCTCCTTTCCGAGCCCGAACCGCCCGAGGGTGCCCGGGAGCTCCAGGATGTCGAGACCGAACCCGAGGACGATGACCACCGGGACGGCTGGCACTTACTGGGCGTGACGCCACCGTCCCGGGACCTGACGGTGATGGATCCCTTCGAATCCTGGCTGGGCCGTTCGCCAGCAGTGCTCGGGATGTTCGTGGATGTCGGCCAGCCAGGCGGGGACGACGTCGAGCGCCTGACCGAGAGCTTGCTTGGGAACGCCTGGGAGCGGGGATACGTCCCACACCTGTTCTTGCAGCCGTTCCTGCCCGATCGGGGATCGACCCCGGACGAGATCAACCGAGAAATCGCGGACGGTGAGTGGGACGACCAGATCGAGCAGTGGGCCCAGTATCTGGCGGCCTGGGTGTACGACGAGGACGGTAACCATCGCCGCGTGTACCTGAACTACGCGCCGGAGTTCAACGGCGACTGGAGCCCCTGGAGTCCCGCCGTCGGCGATGACGACGAGGAAGACTTCGTGGCGATGTGGCAACGGACCCACGACATCTTCGCGGAGTACGGCCTCGACGAGCGGTTCGTCCAGTGGATCTGGACGGTCGACGTGACCAACCGGGGTGTCGATCGCCAGTCGAGCTACCCGGGCGACGAGTACGTCGACTGGTGTGGCGTGCACGGATACAACTGGGCGACCTGGACCGGTTGGTTGACGCCCGGGGAGGTCTACGCGAACACCGTCGAGCTGGTCAACTCCATCGCGGACAAGCCGGTGGCGATCACCGAGTTCGCGTGTTCGTCCGAGACGGAGGACGACGGGCACGATCCGGCGGCCAAGGACGAATGGCTGGCGGACGCGTGGGGGCAACTCCAGGAACTTGACGTCCGGATGTCGCTGTACTTCGATGTCGTCAAGGAGACCGATTGGGCGGTCTTCGACGGTGCCCACGGGGCGGCGACGGTAGATGTCGGGGACAACGAGTATCCTGCCTATCCCGGCTATCGCGAGGGGGCGATCGGGGACGGCGTGCTCGGGCCGGACGACGGGCACGAGCGGCGGCTGAGCGACGCGGAATTCCAGGGGACCTTCTAGGGCTCGACAAGGATCTTGACCTCGTCCCGGTCGTCCTGTAGGAACGCTTCGAAGCCCTCCTCGGTGATGTCCTCGAGATCGATCCGACTGCTGACGATCGCCGTCGGATCGAAGGTATCGTCGGCGAACAGCGATGGAAGCGCGTTGAACTCCACCCCGCCGTCGGGCCCGCATTGACCTCCACCCGCGACTGAAGTCGTGGGATTCCTCACGCTGGAGTATCGACATCTCCGACGGAGACGACCACGAACATCGCGCTTTGGCCGCTCCACCGATAGAGAAACGCCGAGAGCACGAGGAACCCCCAGCGTATATCGACACGAGCAGCCAATCCGGTCGAAACGTCTCGAGCGACCCATCGATCACCCAGAGCATGACCGGGACCTCCGCTTGATTAGTGTCACATCCGGCTCATCTTCGTCAGCGAGGACGCCTCGACGAAGGCCTTCGCGTTTGTCTCCGGCGCGACGATTAACAGGACCGCGTCGCCGAACACGACGATCCGAATCTCCACCGAGGTGACCGTTGACGACGTTTCGTTCACCTACACGCGCCACGTCGCGACGGATGCGAACGGCCAGTACACCGTGACGGTGGCCGATCCCGGCACATTCCGCGTGAACGGAACGACAATCGAGGTGAGCGACGCGGGTCCGGGAGGGCAACGCCGTCGCTACGGGGTGATCGGTCTCCCGGAAAAGGGTCAGTGAGAAATCGATACGACCGACGTCGGTCTCCGGGTGATGTCTTAGCGGAGGTTCCGACGGGCCAACACGCCGGAGGTCAGCAACGCGACCAGGGCGACGCCCACGCCGAAGCCGGGCAGCGGGCTGCCTTCGTCGTCTTCGGACGTATCGTCGCTCCCACTATCCGACGTCGAATCGTCGGTACTGTCGCCGCCATCATCCGTGCTGCTCATCGTGATATCCCGCTCGGAGAAGTGGTTGACGCCGACGAGGACGTCAGCGCTGGCCTCCGCGGCGGAACTCTGTCGGACCATGTACGCGGAGTTCTCGCCATCCTCCGTCGCGGCGACGAGCTCGCTCGTCGATTCGACCTGCACGGCGGCCTCACCGTCGACCTGCACCTCGATGTCCTCGGCAGCCGCAAAGGCTTCTTCCGAGACGGTCGTCACGATGACGCGCCCCTCGCTCTCGGACCGCTCGGCGGTCATCTCGATCTGGTTCTCGCTGTAGGTCGTCACCTCGACCGTCGTGTCCTCGGCGTAGCTGACGACGTCGGCGGCGGCCTCGCTGCTGCCTTCGGCGGCCGCAGTGACGTACACCTCAGCGGCGGCCGTGCCGTTCGCGATCATCTCTTCGCGGTTCTCGTCCTCCTCGCTCCGCTCGTCCTCGTACTGCTGGTAGACGAGCTTGCCCTCTTGGGCGAGCTCGGCGGTGACGTTGCCCTGCTCGTTGACGGTCACTTCGCCGTCACCGACGACGATGAAGGTCCCCTGCGTGCCGTCCTCGTGGTTCACGACGACACGGTGCTCGCTGGCCTGTTCGGCTTCGGCTTCGCTCGAGACGTTGGCGGTCAAGAGCGCACCTTCACCGCCCGCGTTGACCAACAGGTGGCCCCGCTGGCTGTCGTGGGCCTGCATCTTGGCGCCGCTCTCGGAGCCGATCGCGATCCGCGTATCGGACTCGCCTTCGATCGAAATGGGCGCCGCGTTGACACTCGTGGCCGCCTCGAGGCCGACATTGGCGCCGAGGAGGTCCCGGTTCTCGGCCGCGGTCGCCGATTCGACCTGGACCTCGTCGATCACGGTCGCGCCGTTGACCGTGTAGTTCGCGAGCGCGTTCGCGCTCGTGTCGAAGGCCACGTGTGTGCCCGCGTGGGCGGTTGTTTCCGATTGCTGGGACAGTCCAGTCGGGGCGGCGATCGCCCCGCCGATGGCCACGGAGCTCACCATGAGCACTGCGACGATCACCGACGTGATGCTGTTGCGGAACATTGCGGGCGGGACTGGACGGGAATCGGTCATAATACGGCCAGACGGTGAAAGCGGATTGACGCATTTGCAGACGATTTCCCGCCGATTTAACCCGAATTTCGTCGGTTTAGGGCCCGGACGGACGAGTATCGCCAACGTTTAACACGTCATTCGCGGTGGGTGCGGATATGAGCGCGGTCGGGCGCGAGTTCGTCGCCGAGCAGCTCTGGCTGTTGGTCGCCGTCGTCACGCTGCCGGTGATGATGCTCGCGACGATGCTCTCGATCCCCTTCGGCGCCGAAGCGGCGATGATCATCGGGTGGTTTCTGCTGACGCCGGTGCTGTTGTTCTGGGGCGAGGAAATCGCGACGCTGATCTACGGGCCCGCACCCGAGGAGACCGAGCGGGATCCCGTCGAGGTGCTCAAACGGCGGTATGCGGCGGGCGAGATCGACGAGGCCGAGTTCGAAGCGCGCCTCGAGGAACTGCTGGATGCCGACACCGAGCGGGCCGTCAAACTCCCCGAAGAGGACATCTGACGAGCGAGCTCGGCGCACGTATCGTCGTCCGGTCTCCGCCAACGCTTTCCCCTCGATGTTCGACGATACCCGCATGTCCGATGTCGAGAAGAACCGCGTGTACGTGCTGGCCGAACGCCCGACCGGGATGCCCGACGAGGACACGTTAGCGCTGGAACGACCCCCCGTGCCGGAACCGGGCCCCGGCGAGGCGCTGGTGCGCACGTTGTACATGTCCGTGGATCCGTACATGCGCGGCCGGATGCGGGATGCCGAATCGTATGCCGATCCCTGGGCGGTGGGCGATCCCCTGAAGGCCAGAGCCGTCGGCGAAGTCATCGAGGAGTCGGGAACGGCATTCGAGCCGGGCGATGTGGTCTTGGGCCAGGTTGACTGGGCGGATTACACCGTCGTGCCGGGAGCGAGTCTCACGTCCGTCGATCCCGATCGCGCGCCGCTGTCCACGTATCTCGGCGTCCTGGGGATGCCCGGGAACACGTCTTACTTCGGGGTGAACGAGGTCGCCCGTCCGAAGGCGGGCGACACGTTCGTCGTCAGCGCCGCCGCCGGTGCGGTCGGTTCAGTCGCCGGCCAGATCGCCGCGCTCAATGGCGCGCGGGTCGTCGGGTTTGCGGGCTCGGACGAGAAGGTCGCGTTCCTCGAGGATGAGCTCGGCTTCGACGTCGGGATCAATTACGAGTCGACCGACGATTACGGCGACGCGCTCGGCGAGGCGGCCCCCGATGGCGTCGACGCGTACTTCGACAATGTCGGCGGCCCGATCACGGATGCGGTCTTCGAGCAACTCAATTTGGACGCGCGGGTGGCGATTTGTGGCCAGATCGCCTTTTACAACGCCACCGAGCAGCCGACTGGCCCACGGAAGCTCTCGACCCTCCTGTCGAAACGAGCGACCGCCCAGGGCTTCCTGGTCAGCGACTTTGCGCCGCGTTTCGAGGAGGCCCGCCGCCAGCTCGGCGAATGGGTCCAGGCCGGCGACATCGCGTATCGCGAAACGATCGCCGAGGGACTAGAACGTGCGCCGGAGGCGTTCATCGGGCTCTTCGAGGGCGAGAATATCGGCAAGCAACTGGTCAACGTCGCCGACTACGCGGGCTGAGAACCGGGAGCGGCGAGCGAATATATCGGCGGGAGCGACATGCGATCGGCCGACGATCCGATGGCAGCGATCCCTGGGGGAGACAACGGGCCGGTGTTTCGAGACGAAGTTCGCGTTCCTACGCAAAACGGGGCTAACGGCGAATAGCCGAATTATCCCGACAATTCGTCCGCGCCCACAGCATACCAAACATTTTCTAGGCCACTCTGTTGTGGTTGGCCATCGTTGGTTTCTACGGATCGACGATGAAGCCGGATCAACGTCGGGCCGAGGGGAAAGTTCCGTCACACCTGGAACTCGATCACGTCTTCGAGGCTCTCGGGCACCGCCGCCGACGGTACCTGTTGTACTCGCTCCTGATGGAAACTGAATGGTCGTTATGGGAGCTCTCGGAAAAACTCGCCGCCTGGGAACAGGACCTCCCACCCGAAACGGTCGCCTCGGAGGACATCGAGACCGTCTACCTCGCGCTCTATCACACGCACGTTCCAAAACTCGCCGAAGCCGGAATCGTGCAGTATAGCGAGGCCGATGAAGTGATCGAGGCCGGCCCGAACGCCGATCAGGTCCTTGCGGTCCTCGATCGCTCCGGTGGCATCACCGACAACGACCAGGAGGTCCACGCACGGGGCGAGTCCAATGAAGGACACTCGTGATCGGTCGTCGGATGGATCCGTCGACCGTCGCCTGAATGAGAGAGCCTCCGACGATGCTGGCGAGGGCGAGTGGGAGCTGGTGATCCAGCGACCGGTGGACGCGGATGCCATCGATGGTCTAACCACCGCGATTGCCAGGGCAGTAGCCGACGCGGAAGGGATCGATCCGCGGGACGTCAAGCACCCGCCACTGTACGAGGTAGTCGACACGGCGGCTTTGCAAGAGGCGTTCTTCGGGTCCGATGGGGCCAACGGTGAACAGATCGCGACGGAATTCCGGTACCGGGGATTTTTGATCGTCGTCGAGCGGGACGGCTGGGTGTCGCTTTACGAAGAAGTAGAGTAATCGGTCCCGATTGGCCGCGTTCTTGCGAGGAAACGGGGGGCAGACGGTCGAAGGAACCGAGAACGCTAGGCCGCGATCTCGCGTTCCCGATCGGCGTACTCGGCCTCGACGAGGTCCTTCATCGTGTGTAGGTGGTTGCGCAACTGCGGGTTCATGGATCGGGCCACCACCGGCCGGACGATCCGGTCGAACAGGGAATCGCCGGTCTCGAGGTCCCCGTGGAGGCGGACCTGTGTCCCGTCGACGGTCTCCGTATATCCCAGCGGAGTTCGCCGTGGAATTCCTCGTCCTCGAAGGTCGAGACGGAGCGATAGTTCTGCTCGTCGACCACGTTGAGCTTCTCGCTTTCCATCGTCCGGCCGAGCATGTTGATCCCGGTAGCGACTGCCCTCGTCGATCTCCTTGAGGACCTCGTAGTCGATCAGGGCGGGGGTCGTCCGCTGCCAGTTGTGGGGTTCGATCCCCCAGGCGAATACGTACTCGATTGGTGCTGAGGCACCCGTGTGAACTACTCACAAAGAATTAAAAGTCACCTTTTGTTTCACAACAGCAGGGCCAACGATGAGCACACTTTCGGGGCCAATCCGCGTTCTTCACGTCGATGATGAGCCGGATTTCGCGGACATGGCTGCGGGTATGCTCAAAAAAGAAGACGACCGGTTCGAGATTGAGACCTGTCTGAGCGCGAGCGAGGGACTCGATCGTCTCGTTGACAGCGAGGTCGATTGTGTCGTTTCCGACTACGACATGCCCCGCCGGAACGGGATCCAGTTTCTGGAATCCGTCCGCGAGGAGTTTGAGGATCTACCATTCATTCTCTATACGGGCAAGGGCAGTGAGGAAGTCGCCAGCGACGCGATCACCGCCGGCGTGACGGACTACTTGCAGAAGGAGTCTGGGACCAACCAATTCACCGTGCTGGCGAATCGAATTCACAATGCCGTCGATAGATATCGGGCCCACCAACAGATGGAAGAATCG
>CAYSMB010000009.1:15102-21977 GCA_964432005.1 uncultured Halobacteriales archaeon | reverse complement strand
CGACGATCTGTCCGTTGGCACGATCGAGATTACGGGGGCGCTCGAACGGGCGCGTTCGACCGTCGACGAAGGGATCCTGGAGGCGATCGAGCGGGCCGCGGAGAACATCCGAAGCTTTCACGAACGACAGCTGCCCGAAGACTGGCGGATCGAGCGCGACGGCGTGACGCTCGGCCGTCGGTTTCGACCCCTCGAGCGCGTCGGCGCGTACGTCCCGGGCGGCACCGCGACGTATCCCTCGAGCGCCCTCATGACCGTGGTTCCGGCGAAGGTCGCCGGCGTCGACCAGGTAGCGGTCGTGACCCCGCCCGGGGATCCGGTCAATCCCGTCACCCTTGCGGCCCTCGACGTCGCCGGCGCCGACGAAGTCTATCGTGTCGGCGGGGCCCAGGCCATCGCGGCACTCGCCTACGGCACCGAATCCGTGCCCGCGGTCGATCGGATCGTCGGTCCGGGAAACCGGTGGGTCGCGGGGGCCAAACGACATGTGCGTCGCGACGTCCCCGTTGACTTCGTCGCCGGGCCGAGCGAACTCCTCGTCATCGCCGACGCCAGCGCCGACCCGGCCTACATCGCCGTCGATCTGGTGGCCCAGGCCGAGCACGACCCGCATTCGCCGGTCGTCCTTTTGACGGACGACGAGGACGTTGCGCGTTCGACCAGCGAGAACATCGAGACGATGGCCGCCGAGGCCGAACGGGCCAGTACCGTCCAAGCGGTCCTCGAGCGCGACGCGAGCGGCCTCTTCGTCTGTCGATCGATGAGCGAGGCGATCGCGTTCGCCGAGACATTTGCTCCCGAACACCTCTCGATTCAAGCGACGGACGACGAATCGATCCTCGAGCGGATCGACAGCGCAGGGAGCATCTTCCTCGGTCCCCACACCCCCGTCGCCGCCGGAGATTACGCGAGCGGGACGAATCACGTGTTGCCCACCCACGGAACGGCGCGGGTCCGCGGTGGGCTTGCTGTCGAGGATTTCATTCGATCCCAGACGGTCCAACGTCTGACCCGCGATGGCCTGGCGGACCTCGCGCCCACGATCGAGACGCTGGCCCGCGCGGAATCGCTCCCCGCCCACGCCGACAGCGTCGCAACCCGATTCGAGGACGATGAGGGGTAAAAGCCCATGGCGTCACAGTTAACAGGCTTGCCGGCGCACATGGAACCATGAGCGCGGAGAGCGCGACGGACACCCGGATCGACGTCACCTCGGATGCGGCCGAGGAGGCGCTGGATCTCCTCGAACAGGAGGGCCTCGACACCGGCGAGGCCGGATTGCGGCTCTTCGTGCAACAGGGCGGCTGTGCGGGGCTCTCCTACGGGATGCGATTCGACGATACCCCCGAGGAGGACGACACGATCATCAAGCAACACGGCCTCCGCGTGTTCGTCGATTCGGCGAGCCTCCGATATATCGAGGGAAGTGTGCTGGATTTCGAAGGGGGCCTCCAGGGTGCCGGTTTTCACGTCGACAATCCTAACGTCGTCTCCGAGTGTGGTTGCGGGGAAAGTTTCCGGACCTAAGTCCTCTTTTAACCGAAGGCGGATCGAAGTGCGGCGATCCGACGGCGGAGTGCGAGCTGTCCCAGCCAGTCGCGTTCGACCGCCCGCACGCCGATCCAGTAGGAGACGCCGGCGAGGCCGATCCCGGCCAACACGTCGATCAGCCAGTGGATCGCGAGGTACATCGTCGAGACGATTACACTCGTCCCGAAGAACAACGCAACGGCCAACCATCGGGGATATTCCTCCCGGGTCCGCCACGCGAACAGCATGACGGTCGCCGACAAGGACGTGTGCAGCGACGGGAACACATTGGTATTCTGATTGATCTCGCTCGTCAACAACTGGAAGTCAGGGTGAAAGTACTCGACGACCTCGGTCGGAAAGCGGTTGCGCGGTCCGTACGCGACGAACAGGACATAACAGACCAAACCGATGGCGTAGTTGGCGGCGTACGCGGCGGTGACGGACTTAAATACGTCGAGCCGATCGAGCAGGAAGTACGCCACGAGCGGGAACACGAGCAAGAAGACATAGCCGTAGACGTAGATCAGGGTGAAAAACGTCGAAAACTCCTCCCCGAACACCGACTGGACGAACACGATCGGCGCGACCCCTTCCAGACGAACGATCCAGGGGGTTATCCGGAGGCCGACGACCCACGAGAGTTCGTGGGCCTGAAGCCGGGTGTGGGTATTGAACACTAACACGATCCCCAGGATCCCGAAGAAAGGAAGCGCCCGCCGAATCCGCTGGCGCAATTGCCCTCGCATTCGGCTGATCTGCGCTCGCTCGACCACGAGCGCTGTCGCCACCACGATCATGGCGAGCACGCCGACGACCAGGGAGGCCAGGAGTTCGAGGAGTTCCATACCGCCTGAACGGGAGTACGCGATCAAAGTATATTGGTCCGTCGCTCCATACCGTCCTCTTAGTTGACGAGAAGGTCGCCGCCCTCGGAGTAACTGAAGCCGGCCTCCCGGAAGGACTCCCTCGCTCGTTCGATATCGACCTCCCCCGTTCCCGGCTCGCCGGCGAACGTCGGGGCCCGGTCGTTCCACTGCAGGCTGGACGGTACGAACTCGTCGTCGAACACGAACGTACGCGTCAACTTGGGGTTGCCCTCGAAGATCTCATCGCGGACGAACGTTCGATCGATGAGTCGTTCGACGGCCGTCCGGAACCCGGCGTGACTGAGCGGGCTGTATTCTCGGTGATTGAATCCCACGTGGAAGAGCCGGGAGGTCTGCTGGCTCACCGACACGACATCCTGTGCGCCCCCGACGTCCTCGATCAAATCGTGGCCGAGCCCGCTGATGCACCCGTCGAGGGCACCATCGCGGATCGATTCGGCGATATTCGACACGGAGGGACGGATATCGAGGACGAACTCCCGGACCGACGGCGGCCCGATCGATGGGATGGGATGATCGGAAGGATCGACGTCGACGAAGGGATGATCGTCGATCCGTTCGAGAACGACGAGGTTGTCGGGCTGGACATCGCTCACACGGTAGGACCCGCTTCCGACAGGCGCGAGGTTTTCCTCGACGAGGGCATCGGTGGTGTTGTCGTCGATCGGAATGCCAGCGACCTCGACGATTTCGGTCCAATCACTCCAGATGTGCTCGGGGAGGATCGGGACGAGAAGCCCTCGCAACGCCAGCGGCCGACTCGCATCTTCGAAGAGCAGGCGCACCGTGCCCTCGTCGACGACCTCGACGTATTCCACGAGGCGGGATTCCCCGCGGAACCGGGGGGCGGGAATGGTTGGGTCCTCGTCGGTCATCGTCGTATCCGACAGGAAGGCATAGGTGAAGGCGACGTCCGCCGCCGTGAGCGCCTCGCCGTCGTGCCACTGGAGACCCTCGCGGAGCTCGATCTCGAGACTGGGACGTTCGTGGAATTCGGTCGTGATCCATTCCCAGTCGCTCGCCAGCCACGGCCAGTATCGCCCTTCGAACCTGCGGGCAAGCGAGCCGTAGACAAGTTCCATGACCCCGTCGTAGCCCCGATACTCCACCGCCACGGGGTTGAGACTCCGGGTGAGTCGACCGTCGATCGTCCCGAGTTCGATGCGTTCGACATCCTCGTCGACCCCATCCAGGGTCATCAGCCACGATGGCGAATGTACTGGCTCGTCACCGACGGAGGCGATCCGGTCGCTGCGAAGGAGGCGATGTTCCTCCGTGAACGCGATCGGAACGAACGGTCGTTCGTCCTGGAGCACCGAATGCAACTCGACGAGGTGCTCGGCGCGTCGTTCCTCGTTTTCGGCGGTCAATTGCTCCTCGATGAGATCGTCGACGACGCTGTTCGTGAACCCGAAGGGGTTCTGCCATCCCCGTTCCTCGGCGAAGGTTGAGTGCAGCAACGGACGAATCATGTCGGGATCGTCCTGGGGCGACAGTTCACCCACGTAAAGGTCGTAGTTGTGATTGATGAGGACTTCTCGGAGGAACGTCGCTTGCCGGGTCGGGACGATTTCGGACTGGATCCCGGCCCGATCGAGGTTACTTTGCAGGTGTTGGGCGATGCGAATCGAGAAAATATCGTCGTCATTCGGAGGCGTCAGAATACTGAGTTCGACCGGCGAGGGGGCGACGCGCTCCCAGGCCGACCACGGGCGGCCGAGACATCCGCCCAGAGCGGCCTTTCCCCCGGTCAGACTCCCCAGGGCTGCGCGTCTGGTTACTCGAGAGCGCTCCGCCGACACCCACGGGGATTCGCAAGCGACCGGTAAGATAGTTGCGTTAACGGCTCTCCTGCCGACAAGGCCTTGAAGCACCGAGCGGATCGTGGGGTATGGGCGCGGCAGATCCACGGGGGCTGATCGCGGAGCTCTCGGGCCGTCTTTCCCTGAGCGAATATGAACGCGATGCGTATCTCGCCGTCCTCGAACACGGGTCGCTCACAGCGAGCGACCTCGCCGATCACGCGGATATTCCCCAGCCCCGGATCTACGATACCGTCCGTAGCCTCGCCGAACGTGATCTCGTCGAACTCCACGAGTCCCGGCCGATGCGGGTCGTCGCGATCGATCCCGCGGAGGCGCTCGCGGACGTCCGCGGGGCGGTGGACGATCTCCTCGATCGGCTCGAAGATACGTACGCCCGACCGGAGCCGACGGAGGAGGTCGTCTCCCTCGTGACGTCCGGGGCGGCGATCCGCCGGAACGTCCGCGATCTCATCGCAGCCGCCGAGTATGAGCTTTCGCTGGCGCTCCCCCCGACACTCGTGGCCGATTTCGAGCATGAGCTTCGGCAGGCCCGTGGCCGCAATGTTTCCACGGAACTCATCATTGCACCGGCCCCCGACGTGGAGGACCCATCCGAATACGGGGACCTGGCCACGGTCGTTCGGGGGCGGCGAGGACAGACGACGCCGATCATCGGCGTCGCCGACGGACATCGATCCATCTACGCGGTCCCGGCGCGGGACGGTCCCGACCGGGCTCGCTACGGTGTCCTGTTCAACCGGTCCGAACTCGGGTTCCTCGTGAACGGCTTCTATGGGACGGTGCTCTGGACCACCGCCGATCCGGTGTTCGAGCGATCGACACCGCCGACCCTGCCCCGCCGGTATGCCTCGGTGCGCCGGTGTATCACCGAGGTCGGGCGCATCGACGGACCGCTATTCGTCACGATCGACGGTCGACGCGTCGAGACAAACGATCGTTGTCGGATCGAAGGTGAGATCGTCGACACCGTCCTCGAGGAACGCCGACAGGTCGCCGCGATGATCGTCGAGACCGGCGGCGAAAGGATCCGGGTGGGCGGTCGCCTGGCGGCCTACGAAGATGTCGAGGCCCAGACGCTCGCCGTCGGGCGGGAGGCCCCACCGGGTGACGTGTCGGAGTGATCAACGGGATGCCGTCGAGGGCGTCTCCATGTCGCGAATCCCTCCATCGGTGACCACCGTATCGATGAGGGACACGGGCGTGGCGTCGTACGCCGGGTTGGCGATCTCGAAGGCAGTGGTCGGTTCCCCCATCACCTCTACGGAGGAACGGAAATCGTTCTCGAAGCGAAACCCCTCATCGACGAGTTTGGCACTGGCCCCGACGACGGTCACCGGGACGCCGACCTCCCCGGCGGCCGCGGCGATCTGGAATGTCCCGACACGGTTGTAGAGCTTGCCGTCCGCGATACAGTCCATCCCCAGGAGTACCCGGTCGCACTCTTCGAGGTAATACCCGGCGGCCGAATCGACGATCAGCGTCGGATCGATCCCATTGATCGATCCCAGCTCCCGGGCCATTCGTCGGCCCATAAACCGCGGGCGAGCCTCCGTTGTGTACACCGCGTGGCTGTTCCCATCATCCGCGGCCCGGCGCAGGACCGCCATGACCGTTTGCGAATAATCGTGCGTGAGCAGCGTGTCCCCATCGACGAGAAGGCGCTGGGCCTCTTCGGCGGTCCGATCCTTCGCTTCGTCGATGCGATCGACGGTCGCATCGATCGCCGCGGCGAGTTCCTCCTTGGCCGCGTCGACGGTTTCTGGTTCGGCGTCACGCAGGGCGGCGACGATCCCGCGCTGGGTGGACTGTAGGGAGGCATGCGAGAGGTTCGCCTGGCGCAGGACCGTACTGTTCCGCTCTAGGGACTGAAAGAACTCCTCGACCGATCGGAACTCGCGTTCCTGGAGTTCGTCGAGGGCGCGGGCGGCGTGTGTGGCGACGGTCGATGAGCTGTGGGTGTGCATCTCCTTGATCTCACGCACCGTCTCGTCGATCATGTCCGGGGGATGACGCGGGCGGCTGATATCGTTTCCGGGGAGCGCCAGGACTTTCTCGCTCGGCGACCTTCGACGAACATGGGGTATCCCGTCCGGTATCGCTGCCCCCGGTGTGAGGCGGTCGCCGAGCTCGAACGGGAAGGCTATCTCGCCGACCACTCCGTCACGCCGTTTCCGTACGAAGGATGGTCGTACGTCTCGCCGGACGAGAACTACGAAGTCGCAGATGCCGATGGCGTCCGATTCGTCTGCGGGGCGGATGCCGATGTGTTCTCCGAGACGGAGGTCTGTGGCCGACCGTTCTATCTCTCGTTCGTCCGATACGAGGACGGCGTACCGGTGGATCCTCCACGGCCCAGTGAGTTCGTCGAGATCAACACCGGGCCCCGGCGACCCCGGGGACCGCCCGGTCCATCGCCCTAACGGGCCTCGTCAGCCTTTGATATTACACACCGGGTACATCCGGGCGACCTTCTCCCCGATCCCGAGGGCATCCGAGACTTCCACGACCTCGTCGACGTCCTTGTAGACACCTGGGGCCTCTTCGGCGATGGTCGCGCCGCTCTGTGCGCGAACGAAGATCCGTTGCTGGCTCTCCAGTTCGTCCTGGACGTCACCGCCCCAGTACTCGT
>CAYSMB010000009.1:0-15092 GCA_964432005.1 uncultured Halobacteriales archaeon | reverse complement strand
GGTCGATCCGAAGCTCAAATCGAGCGAGCGTTCCCCGCCGCGAAGCACGTAGCTGCCCGTGCCCATGCTACCCGGGATAATCACCGGCTGGCCGACGTCCCGGTAGACCGGCGGGATCTCGTCCCGACCGGCGGGCAGCGCCCGCGTTGCCCCCTTGCGATGAACGAAGAGCTCGCGGTCCCGGCCGTCGACTTCGTGGACTTCTTTTTTCGCGATATTGTGGGCGACGTCGTACAACAGATCCATCTCGAGATCTTGCCACGGCGTGTCGAACACATCCGCGAACACCTCCCGCGTGCGATGCATGACCAGCTGTCGATTGACCCAGGCGAAGTTGATCGCGGCGCCCATCGCGTCGTAGTACCGGTCGGCGAGTTCGCTGCCCGCCGGGGCCGCGGCGAGTTCCTTGTCCGGAAGGACGTCGAGAAGGGATTGGTGGGTTTGCTCGATTTCCCGGAGGTAATCCGTACAGACTTGGTGGCCCAGTCCGCGGCTACCACAGTGGATCAGGACGACGATCTGATCCTCGTAGAGGCCGAACGCCTCGGCGACGTCATCGCGGAAGCAGTCCGTAACCCGCTGGACCTCGAGGAAGTGGTTCCCGCTGCCGAGGCTGCCTAACTGGTTCTTGCCGCGATCCTTGGCGCGCTGGCTGACCGCAGATGGGTCGGCCTCCGGCCGGGAGCCCTCGTCCTCGCAATGGGAAAGGTCCGCATCGACGCCGTAGCCGGCCTCGACGGCCCATTCCACACCGCGCGCCAAGATGTCGTCGACGGTGTCCATGTCCGTTTCGACGACGCCCCCGCCACCGAGTCCGGTCGGAATATTCTCGAAGAGCGCATCGACGAGTTCCCGTTCCCGGTCCTTAACATCTCTATATATAAGATTTGTTTTTACTAATCTAATTCCGCAATTTATATCGTAGCCGACCGCTCCGGGGCTAATACACCCGTTTTCGGCGTCCATGGCGCCGACGCCCCCGACTGGAAACCCGTACCCCTGGTGCGCGTCGGGCATGCAGATGGCGGGCTTCACGATGCCGGGCATGTGGGCCGTGTTCCGGAGTTGCGTGAGGGTGTTGTCCTCAGAGATTTCTTCGAGGAGCGCCTCGCTCGCGTACACACGGCCAGGTACGCGCATCTCGCCCGTTTGCGGGAGTTCCCAGACGTGTTCGCGCAATCGATGGAGGGTGAAATCGCCCGCCTCGAAGGTCGTCATACTTCCAGTGGTGGGCAGGATTGGGTATAAGTTACGGGCTCGATCACACGTCAAAGACGACGTAAGCCTCCCAGCCATCGTCGTGCTCGGTCAACGCCATCTCCGAATACGTGACGGCCTTGATCTCGCGGGCGTCGATCTCGTCGACGGGTACCCCACGGGCCGTGGCTTCGAGACGCCACTCGTCGTCATGTTCGACCTCCGCGTCGTGTTCGACCGGGAGCACCTTCCTGACGTCCCGTTGGTAGATCATCTCGTCGAGAAAATCGAAGAGGAGTCCCTCTCGCGATTCGGCGGACACATTCACGCGGAATCGCTCGCCGGACGGCGGCCAGCCATCGCACATGGCCGCGGCCATCCCGTCGGCGACGGCCGCGAACACGGCCCCGAGGGTCGGGCCGGTCGCCGCGATCGCGACGTCGGCCGTGTGTTCGCGCAACTCGAATCCCATCCGGCACACGCTTCGAGCACCCGTGGCGAAAACGTTCGGATCCGGCGGTGCAGTTAAATCGGTCGCCGCAAAACCATGCGACGTGAGCGTCAGTGTGGACACCACCGTCGTCCCGCCGGGGGATGACGAATACGTGGAGGCCGCTTGGGATCTCAAGGAAGGGATCCGACGGGACCGTGGTGTCCTCAAACAACGACGCCGGTTTTTCTTCAGTGCCTATCGACAGGCGACGACGCACGTGATCCTCACCAATGACGGGAGGAATCTCGTCGGGTTCTCGTGCACCCGCGACGGTGGGTATCTCCTCTTTCTCGCCGTCGACTCGGAGTACCAGGGGATGGGGTTCGGTCGCGAACTCGTGGCCGCGATCAGCGAGGAGCACGATCAAATCACCTGTCACGCCCGCGTGTCCAATGACGCCGCCCTGGCCTTCTACGAGAGCCTCGGCTTCGAAATCGCCCGGCGGATCGACGGCTATTACGAGGACGGCGGCGATGCCTACTACCTCCGGCTGGGCGACGTGGAGGGGCTCGCCTCCCGGCTCATCGAACTGTTTCGGTAACGTCATGCCTATATGGGCGGTCGCCGAATCCGGTCGCCATGGATTCCCGGACGCGCTCCTACGTCATGGGACGGTTCCGGGATCACTATCGTCGCGCTGAAGTCGCATCCCCGCCCGCCGCAGCGCGCCGGGAGTGGGCGTACATTCCCTGGCGGGGCGGGGAGGGCACGGCGATGGTCCGCCATCGCTCCCTCCGAGACCTCGGCGACCTTCGGACGTTTCTTTCCGAAGAGCACCCCCGTCACGTCTACCACTCTGCCGGGCGATATGGAGACCCCGCTGCGGGGGCCATGGCCGCAAAGGACTGGCAAGGGGCCGACCTCGTGTTCGATCTGGACGCCGATCACCTCCCGGACGTGACTCCCGAGACGTCCTACCCGGAGATGCTCGAACGCTGCAAAGCGGAGTTATACGATCTCCTGGGGCTCCTCGAATCCGACTTCGGGTTTGAGGATCTAGAGGTCGTGTTCTCGGGGAACCGAGGCTACCACGTGCACGTCCGTCGCGAGGATGCCCGCGGGCTCGATCGGGAGGCCCGGCGGGAGATCGCCGATTACGTTCGGGGGGAGGCGGTCGAACTCTCGGGGCTCGTCGAACACGAGCGCAGTCATGGCGAGTTCGGCCGGCAGACCCCGGCTGACCGTCGACGACTGTCGACAGATCGCGGGTGGGGCAGTCGCATCCACGACGCGTTGCTTTCGACGATCGAGGAACTGACCGCGATGTCCGAGCCGGACGCGATCGAACGGCTCCGGGGCTACGAGGGCATCGGGGAGCAACGGGCCCGGGGGATCTACGACGCGATCCGCCGTGCCCGCGAGGAGATCGACCGCGGAAACATCGACATCCATCCGGCGTTTCCACGCTACGTCGAGGTAATCGCCCGAGAGGCCACCCGGCGACACGGCGCAGCCATCGACGAACCCGTCACAACCGACATCAACCGGCTGATCCGACTCCCCGGCAGTATACACGGCGGGAGCGGATTGGTTGTCCGGCCGATCCCCCGCGATCGTCTCGACCTGTTCGAGCCCCTCGAACACGCGATTCCCGCGACGTTCCGGGGCCAGGAGATCGCGATCAAACTCGAGGAACCCACGACGGTAAGTCTGGGCGGTGCGAATTACGAACTCGATGCCGGCATCGAAAGCGTGCCAGAATTCGTCGGGATCCATCTGCTCGTGACCGACCGGGCCCGGAAGGTCCCCGAGCCGAGCCGGTGAGGGGGGATACAACGTTATATGCGTTCCCCGGCATCACCCAGCCGAAGGGCCGAGGGACACTATGGACATCGAGGAGCTGGGGCGGATCCGCGATCGGGAGCGCGAAAAGGACAGCCTCCAGCACCTGCCCGACGAGTTTTACAGCGAAGTGGGGGCCTATCTCGACGGGCTGCGGGCCGAACGTGACGCCGCCGCCGACGCCGCGAGCGATCCGTTCCGTGATCCGGAAGTTCGGCGGCTGAGCGACGAGCTCCAGACCGCCGAGCGCATCGTCGAGGCGGTCTACGAGCGTCGCGTCGGCAAAATCGTCAAGCTGGCGAGCTTCGAGGCGGCGGACATGTCCGGCGAGCGTGAGGGACTGACCACCGAGGAACAGGCCCTGTGTGACGCCATCGTCGAACGCATTCGGGACAATCGCGAACGGGTCCTCGAGACGATCTCGCCCGAGCCGACCGACCCGGCCGAGCCCGAGGCGTACACTCGCGATGGTGAGGATGGTGAGGAAACAACCGATACCGTGGAGGAAGAAGCGAGTTCGACCGACGACGCCGAGGACCGCACGACCGTTCGGATCACCCAGGACCTCGGCGAGATCATCGGTACCGACGAGCGGACCTATCACCTGGCCACCGACGACATCGTGTCACTCCCGACGAAAAACGCGCAACCGCTTCTCGCCCGCGGGGCCGCCGAGCCCGTCGAGTAGGCTCAGTGGAAGGTCCGGCTGACGTCGGCCGGCATCCGCTCGCCGCGGTCCCGGCTGAGTTCCTCCTCCAGGTCGTCGTACCGTTCCCGGGTGGATTCATCGATGCTCGGCCCGACCTCCTCGAGGGCCTGATCGAAGTGCTCGGGTCCGATGAGCACGTTCCCGACGCTCTCTTCGATCTCGTCGGGATCCACGCTGTTGATGAACTCCCGGGTCGCGGCCAGGGAGGCCTCACGACAGACGGCCTCGATGTCCGCCCCGACGTAGCCCTCGGTCCGGTCGGCCAGGTCCTCCAGATCGACCGAACCGGCCAGGGGCTTGTCGCGCGTGTGGACCTCCAAGATCGCCCGGCGCGCCTCGCGGTCGGGGACCGGGACGTGGACGTGCCGATCCAGGCGACCCGGCCGCAGCAGGGCCGGATCGATGAGGTCCGGCCGGTTGGTCGTCGCGACCACGACGACGTCCTCGAGCTCCTCGAGGCCGTCGAGTTCGGTCAACAGCTGGGAGACGACGCGCTCGGAGACCCCCGAGTCGCCGGTCTGCCGGCCCCGCTCGGTTGCGATCGAGTCGATCTCGTCGAAGAACACGACCGTCGGGGCGTTCTCGCGGGCCTTGCTGAAGACGTTTCGCACGCCCTGTTCGGATTCACCGACCCACTTCGAGAGCAGCTCGGGGCCCTTGATCGAGATGAAGTTGCTGTCGGCCTCGTTGGCGACGGCCTTGGCCAGCAGCGTTTTGCCGGTCCCCGGCGGGCCATACAGCAGGACGCCCTTGGCGGCGTCGAGGTCCATCGCCTCGAAGACCGGACCGTACTCGAGGGGCCACTGGATCGTCTCGCGGAGACGTTCCTTGGTCTCCTCGAGGCCCCCGACCTGATCCCAGGTGACGTCCGGCACTTCGACGAAGACCTCCCGCAATGCCGAGGGCTCGATGCCCTTCAGCGACTGGCGGAAATCCTCGTCGGTAACCCGGAGAGAATCGAGGAGGTCGGCGTCGATCTCCTCGGCCTCGAGATCCAGCTCCGGGCGAATGCGCCGCAGCGCGTTCATCGCAGCCTCCTTGGTCAGACTCGCGATGTCCGCGCCCACGAACCCGTGGGTGTTGTTCGCGTACACGTCCAGGTCCACGGAGTCCGCCAGGGGCATTCCCCGGGTGTGGACCTGGAGGATCTCCTTGCGCCCCTCGCGGTCGGGGACCCCGATCTCGATCTCCCGATCGAACCGGCCACCCCGGCGGAGGGCGGGATCGACGGCGTCGACCCGGTTGGTCGCGCCGATGACGATGACCTGTTCGCGTTCCTCCAGCCCATCCATCAGCGAGAGCAACTGCGCGACCACGCGGCGCTCGACGTCACCGGAGGTCTCGCCGCGCTTGGGCGCGATCGAATCGATCTCGTCGATGAACACGATCGCCGGCGAGTGTTCCTGGGCCTCGTCGAAGATCTCCCGGAGTTGCTCCTCGCTTTCCCCGTAGTACTTCGACATGATCTCGGGCCCCGAGATGTCCGTAAAGTACGCGTCGATCTCGTTGGCGACGGCTTTGGCCATCAGGGTCTTTCCGGTGCCCGGGGGGCCGTGTAACAGGACCCCTTTCGGGGGCTCGATGCCGAGCTGCTGGAACAGCTCCGGGTGCCGCATCGGCAGCTCGATCATCTCGCGGACTTGCTCGAGCTCCTCGTCGAGGCCGCCGATGTCCTCGTAGGTGACACTGGGCCGGCCGCGTTCGTGCTCCTCGGTGATCTGCTCGGCGGCGCGCTCGCTGATGGCGATCTCCGTCGAGTCGGTCACGACGACGGTCCCATCCGGGTCAGTTTCGGCGACTTTCAGCGGGATCTCCCGACCGCCGCCGGCGAGGGGGCCGATCCCGAAGCCCACGCGGATGGTCTGGCCGCGGGTGACGGCCTGACCGCTCAGGCGATCGCGTACCAGCGGGCCGATGTTCCCCTGGATGCGGAGGTTCTGGGGGGTGGCGATGGTGACCGATCGCGCCGGCCGAACTTCGGCCTTCTCGATTTCGACCTGCTCGTCGATCCCGACCCCCGCCTCCTGGCGGAGTCGGCCGTCGATGCGGACGACACGCTGGCCTTGATCCTCCGGATATCCGGGCCAGACCCGCGCGACGGCGCGGCTGCCGTCGTTTCCCCGAATGACGACGTAATCGCCGTTTTCGAGCTCGAGCTCTTGCATCGCGGCACGATCGACCGCCGCCAGCCCGCGCCCGGCGTCCTTCTGTTTGAGCGGTTTGACGGTCAGTTTCATCCTTCTACCTCGATGGTGAGGACGCCGTTTTGCATAAACGTACGGCGATGTTCTCCCGGGAGGGAATACTCGTGTTGCTCATCGGTCGATTCGTCGACGACGATCAGGGTGTCATCGACGATGTCGGTCGTCAGATCGGACGAG
Source organism: uncultured Halobacteriales archaeon (assembly GCA_964432005.1). Lineage (GTDB taxonomy): Archaea > Halobacteriota > Halobacteria > Halobacteriales > SKNY01 > SKNY01. Next base: position 8,530 of record CAYSMB010000009.1, on the reverse strand, counting down.
TCCGGGCCGAAGTCGACGACCAGCACCGGCCGGTCGGCGGTTTCGAGTTCCCGGACGATCGGTTCGGGTCCCTGTCGGACCCGTGAATCGGTTTCCATACTAACCCGAAGTAAGTGAACTATAATATATAAACCTTGCTCTCATGGACGGTTTTTACTTATACAACAGGCGAACCGCTTGAGTTGTGGTTCACCGGCAAGGAACCTATAAGCAGCGGTCCATATCAATCCACATGGACGAGCGCGTCGTTCGCCACGCCGGTCGGGAGACGTCGTTTCGCGTGGCGAACCCCGAGGCCCCTGAAGAGACGCTCGTCTACGTGCACGGAGCGGGAGTGGACGGCCGGATCTGGGAGCGCCACGTCGAGCTGATCGACGACCATCCCGCAGCGATCGTCGACCTGAGTGGACACGGTCGTTCCTCCGACATCGACGCCACTGCCGGTGGGGAAACCGTCACCGCATACGTCTCGGATCTGGAAGCGGTCCTGGCCGAGATCGGCGGGGCCGTGGTGGTCGGGCACGATCTCGGCGGAGCGGTCACTCTCGAATGCCTTTCGCGGGGGCAGGCGGTCGCCGGTGCGGTCCTCGTCGGTCTGGGGCCGCGGATGCCCATCCAGGCGGACATGCGGAGGATCGCCGCCGAGGACCTCCCGGGGTTGATCGACCTCCTCCACCAACCCGGTCGGTTCTTCGCCGACCCCGTATGCGAGGATCTCGATCTCACGCGAACGATCTTAGACGACACCGGGCAGCCGGCGGTAAGGCGGGACTACGAAACCTGTCACGGGCTGGATATCGTGGATCGAACGCGCGACGTCGACGTGCCGGTGCGGGTGGTCGTCGGCGTTCACGATCGCCTCACGCCGCCCGAGTCGAACCGCAAACTCGCCGAGGAACTATCCCGGGGGAGCCTCACCGCCGTCTCCGGAGCGGCCCACCTCCCCATGCTCGAGCGGCCCGAGGCCCTGGAAGCGGTCGTATCGGAAACGATCACGGAGCTCGGCGAGATACGTTGACCTCGACCGGCGGCCGAGGTTATTCGGGCGGGTGGTCCGGGCGCGGACGTACCCGGTGTAATTTCGGTGAGTCTCCGTTTCGACACATTGCCCGAAAGAGCGCCCGCCAGGAGGCAGCAACCGTATCGGGGTGGACCTTCCGTCTGACTCCGCGCGCCCGCTCGCCGATGCGCTGTCGTTCGGGGTCGTCTGCGAGGGCCTCCCGGATCGTCGCGGCGAATGTGGCGGGCGCACGATCCGCGATCACGTAGCCCGTCCGCCCGTCTTCGACGAGATCCGGAACGGCCCCGAGCGGCGGCGTGACCGGTGGCGTCCCCGCCAACATCGCTTCGACCAGGGTGAGCGGCAGCATTTCGCGTTCGGATGTCAGGACGTACAGTCGCGAGCGACGGTAGTACTCGATCGGTTCGTCACACCACCCGATCACGTCGACGAGATCAGCGAGCTCCTCGCGTTCGACCCGCTCCTCGATGTCGTCCATCGCCGGCCCGTCCCCGACCATCGCCGCCCTCACCGGTTCTCCCTCGTCGCGCAACCGGGCTACCACGTCCAGGAACCGGTGGGGACCTTTCTCCTCGCTGACCCGGCCGACCCAGACCAGATCGTAGACGGAGGTCGCCCGGGAGCTCTCCGCGAACTGCAACGGGACCGGGTGAAGGACGGTATGGACCCGTGATGCGGGAACACCCATGCGGTCGAGCCGTTCCCGATACGCCGATCCGGCGACGGAGATGGCGGCAAACCGTCGGAATAGCCAACGGACGACGGGACCGAACGGACCGGTCGCATGGACGTCCAGGTCCATCCCGATGATGCCGAGGTGTGCCGGCCGATCCGCCAGCCACCCGGCCAGCAGCGCGATCATGCCATAAGGAATCAGCGAGAACGAAGCGATAACGTCGTACCGACCGCTCCGCGCAAGCCTGATGGCCACCACGGCGAGGCGGGCGAAATCGATCAGTCGGTGCCCCGACGGGGGGATCGGCCGGGCGTCGAGCCCGTCGATCCCCGGAGGGACGGCGCCGATACTCAACACGGTGACGCAGTCCGCTGCCGGGCGCATCGGCGCCACGTGGGCGTGGAACTTCTCGTCGCGTATCGTCCCGTCGACCCAGCCCCCGAGCCCGGAAATGACGAGGACGCCGTCAACCGCATGTTCGTCATTCATCGTCATCCGTTCGCCCCGAGGTGGCGGCTGAGTCGTCGCGCCGATCGGTAGGTGAGCCCGCCGCCCAGACTCGCGAGGAGATAGCCCACCGACGCCAGGCTCGGCCGGTACCGAAGCGCGCGGAGCGCGAACCGGCGCGCGTCCCCATACGCGCCGGCCCGGAGCGCGGATGCCGCGACGCCGCGCGCGAGTGCCGCCTCGAAGGTATCCCGGACGCCGTACGCGCTCGCAGTCGGTCCGTGTTTCTCGCGCATCAGCGAGTACGTTCGATCACGCCGTTCGGCGTACTGGTCCCCGATCTGGTCGTGCTTGCCCATCCGTCGGATGACGAGTGAGTCCGGGATGCTGCCGACGGTACAATGCTGAGAGAGCCGGATGAGCCACTCCCGATCCTGCAGGCTGGGAAAGCGCTCGTCGGGCAGGCCGGCGGCCTCGATCGTCTCCCGGCGGACGGCGAGGGTCGAGAACGGTCCGGCGGACCGCCCGTCGAGGAGGTCCTTCGTCGCCGACCCGTGAACGTCCGGTCGCCTGACATGGGTGATGTTCCCGTTATCGTCGACGTAGCGCTGCCCGACGATCACGACGCCGCGCGAAAGCGGGCCGGCCTCGAAGGCTTCCATCTGTCGCGCCAACTTCTCCGGCGCCCATCGATCGTCGTCGTCCAGAAACGACACGACCGGCCCCGACGCCGCGTCGATGCCCGTATTGCGGGCGGCGTTCGCTCCCCGGTTCGACTCGTGACGAATCACCCGAAGATCCGCTTCGAAGGTCGACCGCAAACGCGGTGCGACCGGCTCTGGGGAGGCGTCATCGACGACGATCGGTTCGACGTTCGGGTACGTTTGGGCGAACACGCTCTCGACCGCCTCCTCAAGCATATCCGGGCGATCGTAGGTCGGAATGACGACACTCGTGGTAGGCGCCGCCATCGTCCACGCCTGTGCGACGGACGCGTATCGTTAACCCGGCGTTACCGTCAGTTCCCCGTCGATCATGCGTGCCTGCACAGAACCGAACTCCGGTCAGACCGGACGCACGACATCGCCGCAACCGGGACAGTCAGCATACATCCGTGGCCAGCCTTCGGGTGTCGTGTACGTGATCAGGAGTCGATCGGTCGGAATCGGTTCCTCACAGACCGCGCAATGTCCCAACAAGAGGCCGTCGGTGGTCGTCGCCATACCGGCGCTGGGCCGGAATCGTGGTTAGTTATGCGGCTCTTATTCGGTGGGAAAGTGCGATCCTTTTCCGGGGCCGGGACGTTGAGGCGGCAATGACGCGGCGCACGCGGCGGGGAACGATCGCGGGCGGGGTCTCGTTCCTGGTCGCCGGCTGTATCGGCCCCGTGGCCGAGCAGGACAACAGCGATTCGGCGCCGACCGACGGCACCGAGGACGAATTTACGGACGAAGACCTCGATACCATCGTGGCAGTCCTTGAGGACATCATAGCGTTCCTCGAACGCGCCGCCACGCTCTTTGAGGAGTGGAAGGCCGATCCCGCTGCGACGGACGTCGAGGCGATCGATGGGCTCCGGTCGGACGCGACGGCACACCTTTCTGATTTTTGGGATGACGTGTTGCCCTTCGAGGAAGAGTTGCGGAACGTCGAGGACTGGGATGGGGACGGCGAGGCGCTCGCGGAGACGTTATCGGATCACGAGGTGATGTTACGCTCGGTCGAGGACGCGAGCATCGCGATCGTCAACGCCGGAGGCGATCCCGAACACGTGACACAATCCGGCAGGGACGCCATCGACTTCGTCATCGAGGAAAGGCCGGCGTTGATCGAGGCGACCGAAAACGCGTTGCCGGACTAATCGGGCGAGACGATCTGGCCGCATGTATGACACTCCGCGAATACGAGGTGGGATCCATCCGTCCCTTCGTATTCGATCAGGAGGTTTCCCCAGGTCAGTCGCTCGGCGCACGAGGGACACCGGCCGAGCATGAGATCCTTGCCACCCATCCGATCCGATCGGACGTGTGGACTCCACGTATATGAGATTACGTCGGACCTTTGTCATACTTGAGCCGATCAGGCAATACCCGGTGATGTATGGGAAGATAACACATGCTTCAGCGAGGTAGGGAATGAACGACTAGAGGCGAATGCAACCCGATTTCCTCGACGGTCCTCTCCTGTTGATGATCTCGGCGAACACAAGCATGTGTGACCCTCGTGAGTATCCTCGAGGTTGGATGATCGATCGTCCATTCAGGCCTTCCCTTTAGGCCAGCCCATACAACTTCTCCCCGCTACCCGAACTGATCCAGGTCCGTCTTGGGGTCGTCGACTGGCTGGATGAGCCCCGGGTGGTCGTTGGCCGGATCGTTGACATCACGAGCGATCGGCGTCGCGACCAAGTCCTCCTGGGGATACGGGCGGGCCAAGGTCTCGCGTTCGTCCGGCGAGCCACGCAGCCACGTGTCCTCGTCATCCGGATGGAGCACGACGGGCATCCGGTCGTGGATCGGGGCCACGGTTTCGTTGGGTTCGGTTGTGAGGATCGTCATGCGGGCCCGCCCGTTTGTGCCCGGTTCCCAGAGACCGGCCAGTGCGAAGGCGGGATCGTCCTGCCGGTAGATCCGGTAAGGTTGGGCGCGCCCGGCGGGTCGAGGCTGCCACTCGTAATACCCCGAGGAGGGAACGATGCAGGGCCGTTTCTCCCAGGCCTCCGCGAAGAGTTGGCGATCCGCGGCCGTTTCGGCCCGGGCATTGATGACCCCGTCGTCACCGTCCGACCACGGCGCCGCGAACCCCCACGTCAGCCCGCGGATCTCGTCAGGGGTCGCGTTCGTCACCGTCGGATGCGCCGTTCCGGGGGCGATGTTATACTGGGGGGCATACGCCTCGATCACGAGCGTGGCGTCGAACCGGTCCTCCAGGACAGTCGCCGGCGGGAACAAGGAATTACGGCCGCACATCGGTTAGACAGCGCGGCAGTCATCACAGACCAGCTGCCCGTTGATGTTCTCGAGATCGGTTTTGAGCGTCCCACAGACTTCACAGACGCTCTGGGTCGACATCGCCTCCGCGGCGTCCGCGTCGACGATGCCCGCGTCATAATCGTCGTCGAGGGCCTCCCCTGGCTCGGTCGTCAGGATGGAGGTGACCGCGGTGATCAGATCGTTCTCGGAGAAGACCCCCAGCAATTCGTTGCCCTCTGTCACGAACACGTGATCGGTTTGCGCGTCCGCGAGGATGGCCGCCGCGTGCGAGAGTGACTCGGCCGGGCGAACGGCGGCCGGTGGGCGAGTCATGATCTCGTCGATGGTCAGTCCCGATACGTCCTCGGACCCGAGCACCGCCGAGAGCATCTGGCGAGCCATGACGAATCCGACGGGCTCCTGGCCGCGCAGCACCACGACGGCCGTCTCCTCCTCGTCGATCATCAGACGCGCCACTTCCTCGACCGTGTCGGATTCGCTCACCCCCACGTACTCCCGGGTCATCACGTCCCGAACGGCCAGGTCCTCGACCATACAGGCGATAGGCCATCCCGGCGCTAAAAGGTACCTGCGCCACGCTTAACAGCCATCCCGTACAAGGGTTTGAGTTAGGCCGTTGGTCCCGCGAGTTCGACTTCGGATCCGTTCGATCGACACTCCTCGAGGGCGTGTTTCGCGGCCATGCCCGCCCGGTGGGCGTTGCGGCCGGCCCCGACACCCACCTTGAGCGCGACACCGCTGTGCTCGTCGACGTGCGCGATAGCGTCCTCGTACGCCGGCGCCCCGAGTTCCGGACAGACGGCAATGATGTTGTCACCGCCGACGAAAAAGGAGAGTCCCTCGTACTCCTCGCGCATGTACCGCATGAGCGTCGCGTAGCCCTGTTCGATGGCGATGAAGGTGTCGAAGGCGTTGATCTCGTCGGTGTACTGTCCGGTCGCATCGTTGACGTCGAAGTGAGCGATGTGGACCTCGCCCTCGTCCGGCGGCGTCGGGGAGAACTCGTCCAGTCGGAGGATCTCGCGGCGGGACCGATCCTGGGCGCTCCCGGCCTCCTGGAGCTGGCCCGTCGCGCGCTCGAGGGCCTCGACCGGCGAGGCTGCGGCGGCGGTACTCAGGCTCACCGTCACGGGATACCGGTTGCGAACGGTCTCCTGGAGGCGTTCATGATCGGCGAGGTCGAGGCCGTTGGTGACGGCGATCATGTTGTCAAAGCGCGTGAAGAACACGTAGCCGTCGCGGTTCCCGATGAACTGGGAGAGGTCCGCGTACAGCCGCGATTGCAAGGTCTGGAGGTCGACCTCACGTCGCGGTGCGGGATCGACCGTCCACGGCCCGTAGTTGTCGATCTGGACCAACGTCAGCTGCGTCCTGCTCACGATGATCGACTGGTTTCCGGCCGAAACAGTAAAGCGCTCCGTCCTTGGTCCGGGCCGCGGGCTACACGATCCCTTCGCCGAGCATTTCGCGGGCGATGATGTTCTTTTGGATTTCCGTCGTTCCCTCGTAGATCTGGGTGATCTTCGCGTCCCGGTAGAGTCGACTGACCGGCATGTCGTCGACATACCCGGCCCCGCCGTGGATCTGCACCGCCTCGTCGGCCGCGTCGACGGCCACCTGCGAGGCGAACTCCTTGGCCATCGACGCCAGCCCGGTGAGACTGTCGGTTGCATGTTCGACCGACCACGCCGACCGGTAGGTCAACTGGCGGGCGGCTTCGGTCTCCGTCCGCATGCGGGCGAGTTTGTGTCTGATCGCCTGGAACTCGGAGATCGGTCGGCCGAACTGCTCGCGCTCCTGGGCGTACTCGAGCGCGTGGCCCGTCGCGCCCTTGGCGATCCCGACCGCCTGCGCGGCGACCATGCTCCGCGTGTCATCGAAGAATTGCATCACCTGTGGAAAGCCCATCCCCCGCGTTCCGACCAGGTTCTCCTCGGGCACACGGACGCCGTCGAGGATCAGCTCGGCGGTATCGCTCGCGCGAATCCCGAGCTTGCCGGTGATCTTCTCGGCCTCGAACCCGTCTCGATCAGCCTCGACGAGGATCTGGGAAAAGCCCGTATATCGATCGTCGACGTCCGGATCGGTTTCGCACATCACGAGGAAGAAATCGCCGACGCTGCCGTTCGAGATCCACATCTTCCGCCCGTCGATCACCCACTCGTCGCCGTCGAGCTCGGCCTCCGTGGACACGGAAGAGACGTCCGAGCCCGCATGGGGTTCGCTGATCGCCGTGCCCATGATCGCGTCGCCGGCCGCGATCGGTTCGAGGAACTCCTCCTTTTGGGCGTCGGTGCCGAACTCCAGGATCGAGTCCGAGCCAAACCCCGTCGAGGTGAGACAGAGGCCGATCCCCGGATCGACGGCGAAGAGCTCCTCGATGATCATCGCCATCTCGAGCGGTCCATACCCCACCCCGCCGTACTCGACCGGAATGTGTGCCCCCACGATGCCCAAATCGACCGCCTGGTCGACGAGGTCGTGAGGGTACTTCTCCTCGCGGTCGTATTCACGCGCGACGGGGGCGATCTCGTTTTCGGCGAATCGCCGCACCTCGCGCTTGAACGACTCCTGTTCCTCGGTCAGGGCGAAGTCCATGGACCGCGATACGTCGGCCCGTTGATCAAGGTTCCCCCTCACCGGATATGTCACCGGATCCGGGACGCGGCCGGCTCGCAATCCCCGCAGTTACGTCACGGTCACGTCGATCTCCGGCTCGAGTGGCGTCCGGCAGAGGGCGTGCAGGAAGCAGGTCTGCTCGGACATGGCAAGGACGTCCCGGGCGAACGAGGCCCCCTCCGGGGACTCGAGGAACACGTGGGTCTCGACCTCGGCGGCTTCCGCCGGGACCCCGAACGCGGTGTCCTGGACGATGCGGTAGGCGTCGAGCTCTTTGTCCACAATGTCGGCATAGCGGCCGAACTGGGTCATAAAGCAAAACCCGATCCCCGCGGCCGCGTAGCTCATCGCGTCCGGCGCCCGATCTTGTCCTCCATGGCCGACCGATTCGTCCGAGATTACCTCGAAGATCGATCCCTGTGGACTGTACAGCCGCTGGGTGATCTGCTTGCGTCCGTCCGGGCGACGTTCGAGCGTCGCGCGGAGATGTAACACGCGGTCCTGTTCGGCCTGCAGACTCGAGCCCTGGCCGGCCGTGTACTCCTCCCGATCGCCGGGGTACGGTTCGGTCGTTCGCCCGGTATGGCGGACGACCGGCTCCTCCTGAGCGGGGCTGTCCCGGGGGAGGTCATCGAAGATCGATATCGGATCGGGCTCCATCGGGCCGTCCAGCGCCGCTACGCTCTCCGGCTCGAGTTCCTCCCCGTTCAACGCGAGCGAAAACCGGCTCGTGTGTTCGCCATAGACCAATCCCATCACCGGCGCGGTCGAGAT
>CAYSMB010000008.1:0-21979 GCA_964432005.1 uncultured Halobacteriales archaeon | reverse complement strand
GCTCGCGGACGAACGTCCCCAAATGGCCCGAAACGGCCGCCAGCCCGCCCGTCTCCTCGCCGACCAAGAACCGGACGAGATCGATCAGATGCGAGCCGAGATCGCCGAGGGCGCCCGAACCAGCCGCCTCGGCATCGTTTCGCCAGCTCCAGGGTTCGTCCGGATCGACCAACCAGTCCTGCAGATACCGACAGCGGACGTGACGGATCGCTCCCAGCCGACCGTCCGCAATCAGGTTCCGGGCATACCGGATCGCGGGGACGTATCGGTAGTTGAATCCGATCGCGGCCGTCGCCGTCGAGTTCCGGGCAGCCGCCCGCATCTCCGCGGCCGCGTCGAGGGTGTTCGCGAGGGGCTTTTCGCAGAGGACGTGCACCTCGTTCTCGAGCGCGGCGATGGACGGGGTGGCATGGAGGTGGTTCGGCGCGAGATTGTAGAGGACGTCCACGGCCGGGATGGCGTCGGTCCAGTCGGTGGCGGTTCGGTCGAACCCGAGTCGTTCCGCCGCCTCATCGAGGGCCTCGACGTCACGTCCGATGAGGATCTCCCGCGAGACGGCGGGAGCGTCGGGGAAAAACATCGGGAGACGGGCGAGGGCATTGGCGTGGGCTCGACCCATGAACCGATAGCCGAGCATGCCGACCCGGAGCGGTTCATCCATGGGGCATCACGTCCCGGGGAGCTCGTCGGCGGTGGTTTCGAGGACGGCCTCGGAGAGGAGGTCGATGGCCTTCTCTAACCCCTCGCGCGAGGAGGTCAGCGAGTCCTCGTGTTCGATCGAAAGGGCCCCATCGTACCCCACCATGCGGAGCTCCGAGACGAAATCCTTCCAGAAGGTCGCCCCGTGACCATACCCGATCGATCGGAACAACCAGGAACGGGCGGCCTCGTCCGCATACGGGGTCGTATCGAGTACACCCTGCACGTCGGCGCGGGCGGGATAGACTTGCGTGTCTTTCGCGTGAACGTGGTGGATGGCGTTCTCGGACCCGAGCGCCCTGATCGCCCGCGAGATATCGATCCCCTGCCAGAAGAGATGCGAGGGATCGAGGTTCGCCCCGATGCGGTCGCCCGTTGCCGCCCGGAGCGCCAGAAGCCCGGTGGGCTCGTAGACGAACATGTTGGGGTGCATTTCGATGGCGATATCCACCCCGTGGGTGTCCGCATAATCGGCCACGTCCGCCCAGTAATCGATCGCAACGTCCCGCTGATACGCGTGTGCTTCCGCATGCTCGGGCGGCCATGGGGCGGTGATCCAATTCGGTACGTCCTCGTTCGGACCGCCGCCGGGCAAGCCGGAAAAGCACGTGACACAATCGATCCCGAGCTCGCCGGCCAGCTCGATCGTTTCTCGCAATGCGCCGTCTGCCTCCTCGGCGCGCGCGTTGTCGGGATGGAGCGGATTGTTGTGGGTCGCCAAAGCGCTGACGGCCATGTCATACTCCTCTAGGAACGCCTCGAACCCATCTCGGGCCTCCTCGTCCTCGAGGAGCTCCCGCCGATCGACGTGATCCTGGCCGGGATGTCCCCCGGTGCCGATTTCGACCGCCTCCACGCCCTGGGAGGAGAGATAGGAGAGCGCCTCCTCGAACGTCGCCGCCCCTAACGCAACCGTCAAGACACCGATGTGCATGCCCAGCAACAATCGCCATTCGAGCAAAAGGGCTCGTATCGTTTCAACACATTGACTGTTATGAACCCCGAATGATTAATGTATGACATCAAATTCCAATAGTTTGGCCGTGTATTTATGATATGTTCCGGCGATTATCGATCGATTCACCCCCGCGGCTTCTCCGTCCGAACCACCCCCAACCACATGACAACACCAGACCCGGTCCGCGTACTCTACATCGCCGACGAGCCCGACATGCTTGATCGGGCTGTCGCCGGGCTAGAACAGCGCGGCGCGGATATCGCTGTCGAGACGAGCACCCAGGCGGGGGCCGAAATCGGGGAACACGTTCCCGAGGCGTACGATTGTGTGGTCCGCCACGGGAGTACGGGCCACTCGAAGGGGCTCGAAGGCGTTCGGGAGGACGGCTTCGGGGATCTGCCGGTAATCCTAATCTTGGATGCCGACGCCGAGGAGTTCGATGACGATACAGCCCCGGGCGAAGCGACCGACGCCATCGCCGAAGAGAGCGTCGTCGGCTCCTGGGACCGCCTGGCGACGCGGATCGAAGAGATCGTGCGGCGCGATCGCATCCGGGCGGAACGCAAGGAGTACCGTGCGTTACTCGAGATGATCGAGGATCCGATGTTCGTCCTCGATCGTGACGGGACCGTCCGACGAGCCAACGACGCGCTCGGGACGTTACTCGACGTGGATCCCGACGAACTCCGTGGGCGGGATGCGTCGGCCTTCGTCCCGAAGGGTGTCGACGTGGAAGAGGAGATCGCGGAGCTCATCGGAGAACGTCGGGAGGGGCCCATCGTCGAACGGACGCATATCGAAACGCTCAGCGGCCGAACCATGGCCGCGGAGTTAAAGCTCACCCCGCTTTTCACGGAAGATGGAGAGTTCAGCGCGACGGTTGGACTCGTCCGCCGAACGGGCCCGAGCAGCTTCGATTGGGAACCGGTGCGGGAAGAGGAACAAGTCGAGAAGTACGAGACGATCCTGCGTGCTCTCGGAGATCCCGTCTATGCCGTCGACGCCGACGGACGTATCGCCTTCGTGAATGAGGCCTACGCCGAAGGGACTGGAATGCGTGCGGAGGAACTGATCGGTATGCCCGTCGGGAAAATGCGGGACGAGGAGGCCGTCAAGGCTGTCGAAGAAGCGATCGTGGAGGTTTGGCATAGCGATGATCGGTCGAAGGGCACGGTCGAGCTCACACGTGAGAACGGCGACGAGGTGCGTATCGTCGAAAACCATATCGCCCTCCTCCCGCCCGGTGAGAACGGCGAGTTTCGGGGGACGGCCGGTGTTGTACGGGATATCACCGAACGAGTTGAACGGGAACGGATCCTCGAGCAATATCGAAGCCTCGTCGACGCGATGACCGATCCCGCGGCGATATACGATCGGGAGGGACGATTCCGTCTCGTGAACGAACCGCTGGCCGAGCGGCGGCTGGGTCGGAACCCCGAGGACGTCGTCGGTGAGCGGAGCTTACTCATCGAGGCCGTTCGCGAGGATTGGGAGGGTGATCCGTACCGGGAACTCATCGAGGGGGAACGCGAGGAAATCCGTGGAGAACTCGAGCGAGAACGGGAAGACGGTGTCACCGAGGTGGTCGATTACCGCCTCACGAGAGTGATTATCGATGGCGAGTGCCGGGGAGCCGTTTCCGTAAGCCGCGATATCACCCAACGCAAGGCCCAGGAACGCCAGCTTCGGGAGACCAGGACCGTGTTGCGGACGGTCCTCGAAAACCTTCCCGTCGGGATTCTCGTCGAGGATCAGGAACGGACGATCCGGGTCGCCAACGACAACCTGGGCGGCGTGCTCGGGATTTCGATCGAGGCTGACGATCTCATCGGTCGGTCCAGCTCGCGGGCGATCGACGAGTTCAGCGAACTCTTCGAGGAACCTGGGGCATTCGCTCGCACGTTCGAGGAGCAGTTCGATGCCGGCGAGCTGCATCGACACGAGGAGAGGTCTCTCGCGGACGGGAGTACGCTCGAACGGGATTTCATCCCGTTTCGGCTCGGCGACGAGCAGGCGGGGATGTGGATCTTCCGGGAGATCACCACCCGAAAGGAACGGGAACAGGAACTGGAAGCGAAGAACCGACGGCTCGAGGAGTTCGCGTCGATGGTTTCTCACGACCTTCGCAACCCGCTCAACGTCGCCGAGGGGCGCCTCGAATTGGCCAAGGAACAGACCGGCGATGAACACCTCGAACATATCGCGAAGGCCCACGCACGGATTGACGATCTCATCGAGGACCTCCTCGCGTTGGCCCGGGAGGGGTCGGTCGAACAGGACGCGACCGTCGACCTGGAATCCCTCGCGTCCTCGTGCTGGGAGACGGTCGCGACGGGCGATGCTCGACTGCGGCTCGACGTCGAATCGGAAGTCGTTGCCGACGCCAGTCGGGTCCGACAATTACTCGAGAATTTGTTCCGGAATGCCGTCGAGCACGGTGGCGAGGGCGTCACTGTCCACGTGGGGGAACACGACGGCGGATTCTATGTCGAGGATGATGGACGCGGAATTGATTCGAACGTCCGCGAAGAGATCTTCGAACCCGGGTTCTCCACCCGGTCGGAGGGGACCGGTCTCGGGTTAAGCATTGTCGAGCAGGTCGCCAACGAGCACGGCTGGTCGGTCTCGGTGGCCGAAAGCCCGAACGGCGGAGCACGGTTCGAAATCGACGACGTGCGTCTTGGCTAACCGGTACCGCTGGGGACTCAACTTGGGGGAATCGATGTTGACTATCTCGAGTTTCAATCGAATTCAAATGCACCACGAGTTTATTTATATAGCCATATATAGTTTATTCCATTTATTCGGGTCAAATAAGAGGCATCCGGAGTGAGCTGAAGCCTTGGGCCTGTCACCTAGAGTTCAGTCCGCAATTGATCAGAGACAGTGGGACGAGCCGATCGTCGATGGTATCCTCGACGTGGTCCGATTCAAGACGGCCCTGTCGTCCCCAATAAAGAGATTATAAACCACCACCGGCTATACCGAATTGATTTACCGTAGCTCCGATGTCATTTTCTGTGCGTTAGATGATTTCAAACATCCTACTGAGTAATTAACCTATTGAGCCGATCAGTTTCACTCTCACTCTCCTTCCGGGGAATCATATAATGTTACCCCCCGTGACCGTTCACGTGCTGGAAAAACATGCCAGCCTACTACATCAAGTGCCGAGATCTGGCCGACGATGACACCATTGAGACGGTTGGAATCGGTGAGGATGTCGATAAATGGGTTGAGGATTACAAGGGAAAGCCGGAGATAATCGAAGATATCGACGATCACGGAGATGATGTGATGACGGCTTACGTATCGGATGGCGAATGGGTAGAGGGAGACGAGGTTCATCCGGTCAGTGGGGAGTACATTCGAACTGATGGAAACGAAATCGAAGCCGACAATCTACAAAATATCTCCGACTGCCCCTCAGATTGATCTTCCGGGTATCGGAGTATGGCGCCATAAGGCTTCAACTTGAGAAAAGGTTATGTGAGAACTCCTTGAATCAGCGGTCATTGCTATGGGAGCAAACCCACCTGAGAGTGCGTCATCCATCCCGTCTTTCGAGGAAATTGCGACAGCCATCGATCGACTCCGCGAGCTCGCCGCAGAACATCTGCAAGACCCGCAAATGGTTCGGGTCGAGGGTTGGGACAATGGCCGCTTCGACGCCTCAGCGCATCACAATACAGGACTGGTTGATGGTCCTGGTTCTGAGTACGGTGGCCAACGCATCCGTTACGATCTCGATCGAGAAATGTTCGTTCTCGAATGGGTCAGATGGCGGCTCGACGAAGATAAACGGGCAATCGAACAGGAGGATCTAGAGTCTTTTTCATGCCCAGTCGAGGTCCCGCCTCCGCCGTCAGAAGATTCTCACTAAGTTTCCTGACGATGTCTATCCTCAGGGGGCCTAAGCGGGGATTGACAGCCAGCGCGCGTCGACCCCCGGTATTTAACTCCGGGCTGTCGACCGTTCGACATGGAGCGACTCATTCGATCGCTCGAGAGGGCGCCGGTCGTCGACCGCGGGGAGTACCAGTATTTCGTCCACCCAGTCACGGACGGCATCCCCCAAGTCGACCCCGAGTTGCTCGAGGAGATCGCCGCGGAGATCGCCGCGCGAGTCGATCCCGACGCGTTTGACGCAATTTTCACGGCGGAGGCGATGGGCATCCACATCGCGACAGCCGTCTCGCTAGAGACCGGTCTGCCATTCGTGATCGCCCGCAAACGCTCGTACGGATTTGACGACGAAGTCGCGGTTCACCAGGAGACGGGGTATAGCGAAAGCGAACTTTACGTCAACGGCCTCGAACGAGGCGATCGGTTGTTGGTCGTCGACGACGTGATCTCCACGGGCAATACCCTCGCCGCGTTGACAGGGGCGGCCGAGGCGCGGGGAGCGGAGATCGGGGCGGTCATCGTCGTCATCAAACGACGGTCCGACGAGCAATTGCCCACATTGCCGGCGGAAGTGGACCATCTCGTCGAGGTCGACGTCGTCGACGGATCCGTCGTCGTCAATCCCGACTAACTCCCATCAAGCATCCGCGCGGCCATCGCCTCGGGGTCGAATCGATCGAGGTCCTCGTAGCCCTGCCCGGTTCCCAGGAACAGGATCGGTTTGCCCGTCGCGTGCGCGATCGAGAGGGCCGCCCCGCCGCTGGTATCGGCGTCGGCCTTCGTGAGGATCGTCCCGTCCACGGGGATCGCCTCGTCGAACTCCTGGGCGCGGTTGACCGCATCCTGGCCCGCGACGGCCTCGTCGACAAAGAGGGTGAGATCGGGCTCGACTACGCGGCCGATTTTCTCGAGCTGATCCATCAGGCCCTGGCTGGTGTGTAGCCGCCCGGCGGTGTCCCCCAGGACGATGTCGACGTCGTTTGCCTGCGCGTACTCCTTGGCGTCATAAATCACGGCAGCGGGATCGCCACCCTGTTCGTGCGTGATGAGTTCGACGCCGAGTCGTTCGGCGTGTTCCTCGATCTGCTCGTTCGCCCCCGCCCGGTACGTGTCCCCATTCGCGACCACGACGTCGTAGCCCTCGTGCTGGAAATACCGGCCCATCTTCGCGATCGAGGTCGTTTTTCCAACCCCGTTGACGCCGGTAAAGATGATGACCACGGGAGGATCGATGGAGGCAACCCGCTCGGCGAAGTCGAACTGGCCGACCGAAAGGATCTCGACGAGCGCTTCGCGGATGGCCTCCTCGACCAGACTTCCCGGTCCCTCGAGAACGGTGCGGGTTTCGCCGACGAGTCGGTTTTCGATTCGGTCCGTCAGTTCTTGGGCGACGTCGACGTCGACGTCACTCTCGAGGAGCGCTAACTCCAGCTCCCAGAGCGGATCCTCCAGATCGTCCGGATCTAGGACGACGCGGCCGGTGGCGAGCGAACGCGCGCGTCGCCCGAGGCTCAAGTCGGGATCGTCCTCGTCGGATGGTGGTGCCTCCTCGTCAGCCTCGACCGGCTCGGCCTCCTCCTCGACGTCCTCGCGGAACGATCCCAGCTTGTCCTTGAGCCCCTCGAACATCGCCTACGTGGAATCGCCGAGGCCCATCCCGCCGCCCGGTTGGGCCTGTTGTTGGGCGAGTTGCTGGCGGACCTGTTGGGCCTGACTTTCGACCTCCTCGATGTCGGATGCGACCTCATCGAGGCGCTCCTCGATCTGTTCGATCTGTTCGTCGAGCTGGTCGATCCGACGCTCCAGGGCGTCGATAGCGCCCTCTCGCGAGTGTTCGGCGGCATAATCGGCACCCAGCGAGACGATAACTTCGTCGATGTCGATGACCTCCGCCCGGACGTACGCCTCCCCGCCGAGCGGAACCTGGACCGTCGAGCCCGAATCGAGTTCGCCCAGCGTCTCGATGGCCGATTCGACTTCCCCTTTCTGGGTCTGGGTCGCCTCCAGCTGGGTCTGGAGTTGGTCGCGAACGGCTCCGAGTTCCTCGAGTTGGGTAGAAAGTTGTTGAAGCGCCGTACTGGCGTCCTGTCCCTGGCTCATGGCCGAAAATCCGGGTGCGATTCGGAAGTATCTTCCTACTCCCAGCATCGCCCCGGAACCGGGTTCAATCGATCAGATCCAGCGCGGACTCGATCCGCCCGAGCTCCGGCCCCGTGGTCCGTTCGCCGACCACGTAACCGGCCGTCGTCGCAAGCAGTCCCGAACCGACCAGCGGGGAGCCGTGGTTCACCGTCCCGATATCTGCCGGGACCCCGAGGTGATCGTCGACACTCGCGAGTTCCGACTCGGTCGCTTGAGGATGACAGAGAACGCCGGCGTCGGTCGCGACGGCGGCCATCCCCACCGTCTGGACGCCGCCGAGACTCGCGGTATCGATGGGCACCGCGAGAGTGTCCCGGATCACGTCGAGGGCCTCCTCGGAAAGGTCCGGATGGACGAGCCCGCCCGAACCGTTGGCGAGGACGAGGTTCCCGGCAGCGTTCAACCGTCCCGGAAGGGGCGCAACCGGGCGTTCGAGGACGTCCTCAAGGGCAGTCCGTTCCGATTCGGTGATCTGCCCGGAGACGACGGCCCCATCGGCGTTACCGGCGACGAGCGAGCCGACGGTCGTGCCGCCCCCGATGGTCGTCGGGACGGCAGTGACCCCGAGCTCGTCGGCGATATCCTCGCGTTGGGACCGATCCACATCGGCCCGAAGCACGACCGCGTCGCCGAGGACACTGGCAAAGACACCCAGATACGCCGAGCCGGCGACGGTCGCGCGCAGCACCGTCAATCGGCGACTTCCGCTTCGACGATGTCTTCGCCCGCCTCGTGGAATCGCGCCGCCCGGACGCGCAGCTTCCTCGGCGGCTTCGAACGACCCTTGGCCCAAACGGCCTCGTTGATCGACGGATCGAGTCGGACGGCGTCCTCCTCGACGGAAAAGTGTTTGGCCAGGTGCGATCGAACGAGGCCCATCGCATAATCCGCTCGCTTGTGTTTCGGCTCCGCGGTGATCTTGCGGAGTGGCACGGTGACGACCCGTTCCTCGAAATCACTCGCACTCATGGCTGATCACTCGTCGGTATCCGAGCGCCGCCAGTGCCGGCGTTTCGGATTCCGCTGGACCTCGCGGTCAGTCCGCATAATGACCCACAACGGCACCCGCGAGTTCTGGCGTTCGAGCTTCGCCAGCCGCTTTTTCTTCGCTTTCGACTTTTTACCCATCTTAATTCGAGTACCGGTGCCTCGTTGATATGTTTGTTCATCGCGACTGGCGCGCTCCCGGCGGTTCTTGGTCGGTACGGCGTCAGCTGAACGCCGTTTCGAGGTCCCGTTCTATCGCCAATGACTTCGAGACATCCGTGCGATCGATCCGCGCTTCGGGGACGTCGACGGTGAACTCGTAGATCGCATACCCGCCGTCGGGCGGATCCGTATACCGGGGTCGATCGACGTCGATCCAGGCGAGTTCGGCGCCGGACGGAACGAGTTCGCCCACCGCAACGAGCGTTCCCTCCTCGACGAGTTCCCGGAGCGGACTGTCAAGCCCACCGATCACGGACACTTCGACGTGTTGGCCGCGATCCGTTCCGTCCCCGTCGGTATAGAGCTCGTAGACGAAGGTCCCATCTCCGCTCGCCGCAACCTCGAGCCGATCGTAGTCCCAGCGGGCGGCGAACCGACGATAGAGCGGATCCTCGTCGGGTTCGTCCAGGTGAAACTCCAGTAGGGTCGCCTTGCGGGCGTTTGCGAACTCCTGGAGGACCCCGCTCGCTTTGAGCTTCTCGAGTAGCGATAGCCGTTTGACCAGCGGCGCCCGTTCGATCGGCTTGACCAGGTAATCGTCGACGGGTAACCGGATGAGACGCGTGCTCGGTTCGACGCCGGTTGTCATGACGATGATCGGGTCGAAATCGTCCCGCAACCCGTCGACGAGTTGATCCCCCGTCCCTTCCGGGAAGTGACGGTCCAGCAGGACGATATCCAGGGTGGGCAGGCGATCGATCGCCTCCTCGCCCTCCTGGATCGTATGAGCGAGGTGGACGTCGGTCGACGGGCCGAAATGCTCCTGCACCCAGCGACCGAGCAGGTTGGCGAGATCCTCGTCGTCATCGACCACGAGCACGCATCGCGGGGCCTCGGCTACCCCCTGTTGATCCCCTTCACCTTGTCCGGGCACCCGTTGGGCCATCGAACCTGGCCGTCATGACCCCCGCCGGGGCAATATGCCTTTCCCCGGTCGCTAACCGACGCTAATCGACATATAACGTAGTCGTCGCCGCGGGTGATGTGGGTGAGTGCCGCCCTCCAGTGATCCACAGGTTCGGACAGGTGACGACATGCCGGTGATCGTCCTTGCGGCCGGCGAGGGGGTCCGGCTTCGGCCGCTCACGAAGTATCGGCCCAAACCGATGCTCCCCGCCGGCACCAGTCCGATCCTCGAGCATGTCCTCGACGGGCTCCTTGAGTCGGGTCTGACGAACGTCCACCTCGTGGTCGGTCATCGCCGCTCTCGGATTCAATCGCATTTCGGTTCGACGTATCGTGGGATCGAACTCACCTATCACACCCAGGAGAAGCAGCTGGGAACCGGCCACGCCCTGCTCGCGGCAAATCCGCCGGTGGATCGGCCGTTTATGGTCGTCTATGGCGACCAGATCGTCGATCACACCCTCGTGACCGACGTCCTGCGCACCCACCAGGACGCGGCCGGGGTGGCTACCCTGGGAGTCCTCCCGGGCAAGGACGTGGCGCCGTACGGCGGGGCGATCGTCCAGGACGGGGAGGTCATCGACCTGGTCGATAGACCGGAGGAGGCCGGCGATTACGTTCTGAACGCGGGCGTGTATGTCTTCGAAGGGGAGGTCATCGAGGCCGTCGCCTCGACTGAACCCCGAGACGGGGAACAGTCGATGATCGACGGCCTCACGGCGCTGGTAAACGGGGACGAAACCGTGGCTGCTGCCGTCTCCGATGGATTCTGGGTCGACGCGACGTTCCCGTGGGATCTGCTGGCGATCACGGAGCGCGTCCTCGGTCGTGAGGACGGGGGGCGAGCAGCCGAACGTCATTCCGTGAACTCCATCCACGAGAGCGCGGTTATCCGCGAGCCCGTCGCGATCGCCCCGGATTGCGAGATCGGCCCCGGCGCGGTGGTCGGCCCCGACACTGCACTCGGAGAAAACGTCACCATCGGCGCGAACGCCGTCGTCAGTCACAGTCTGTTGGACTCGGATACTCGCGTGGGGCCCAACGCCACGCTCGTCGACGTTGTGTCGGGCGTGGGCGCCCACGTGGGCGCGGGATCAAGCGCTCCGGGTGGTCCCGGGGACGTCCGGGTGGACGATCGGGTTTTCGAGAACCAGCGGCTCGGGGCATTGCTCGCCGACCGGGTCGTCGACCGCGGGGGCGTCACCTACCTCCCCGGCACGGTCGTTGGTGCGGATTCCGATCTCGGCACCGGTGGAATCGTGCGTGGATCGCTACCCGAAGGAACAACGCTCAGGTCCTGACATGTGTGGGATAATCGGCTACCGGCGGGACGACGGGGGTGAGCCCGTCCTCGATGTCCTGTTGAACGGCCTCGACCGCCTGGAGTACCGAGGCTACGATTCGGCCGGCGTCGCCGTAGCCAACACCGACGTGTCCGTCCTGAAACGCGAGGGCGAACTCGACAACCTCCGGAATGCAATCGACGGGATGGCGTCGGAGGGTCACATCGGCGTCGGCCACACGCGATGGAGCACCCACGGCCCACCCTCCGACGAGAACGCCCACCCCCACCGCGATTGCTCCGGCGATATCTCGGTGGTCCACAACGGGATCATCGAGAACTACCGCACGTTGCGCGAGGAACTCCGGGCGAATGGACATCGTTTCCAGAGCGACACGGACACCGAGGTCGTTCCCCACTTGATCGAGGAGTACACCAAGTCCGGGGATCCCCGGGGGGTGGCCTTCCGGAAGGCCATCGAGCGGCTCGAGGGCAGTTACGCCGTGGTGGCCATCATCGGGAAGAACCCCGATCGGATGTGGGGCGCCCGGCACGAGTCACCCCTTCTCGTCGGGATCGGCGACGCCGGGACGTACCTCGCCAGTGACGTGCCCGCCTTCATCGACTATACCGATCGCGTCATCTATCTCGAGGACGGGGAAATGGTCGCCGTCGATGATGGTGGGCCGACAATCATGAACGCGGTCGGCGAGCCGATCGAAGATCGAGCCGTCGAACGGATCGAGTGGGATCCCGAGGACGCGGGAAAGAGCGGGTACGACCACTACATGCTCAAGGAGATCCACGAGCAGCCGTCGGCGATTCGTCAGTGCCTCCGCAATCGCGTCGAGGAGCTTTCGGGGCGCATCGACCTCTCGGACCTCGATGGCCTCGACACTTCGGGCGGAGTCCACCTCGTCGCCTGCGGGACATCGTATCACGCCGCGCTGTTCGGGACTCGCCTCCTCCAGGAGCGCGGCGTCGACGCCCAGTGTTTCCTGGCCAGCGAGTACGACCCCGAGGTGTTGCCCATCGGGCGGGACCGAACGGTGATCGGCGTGACCCAGAGCGGGGAGACCGCGGACACGTTGGGTGCGATCCGGGCGGCCAACCGGGCGGGCGCGGAAACCCTCGCCGTCACGAACGTGATCGAGAGCTCCGCCGTCCGCGAGAGCGACCACGTGATGTACATCCGCGCCGGCCCGGAGATCGGTGTGGCCGCGACCAAGACGTTCGTGAGCCAGGTCGTGGCACTGTCGATGCTCGCGCCCGCCCTCACCGATTCGACGGCCAAATCCACCGTCGGTCATCTCCGGCGGTTGCCGGATCTCGTCCAACAGGTCCTGGATCACTCGACGGCGCGTGCGGTCGCGACCCGGTATCACGACGCCGATGCCTTCTTCTTCATCGGCCGACACTGGAACCTCCCCGTGACCCTCGAGGGGGCGCTGAAGATGAAGGAGATCACCTACAAGCACGCCGAGGGGTTCGCCGGGGGCGAGCTCAAACACGGCCCGCTGGCCCTGGTGACCGAGGACACGCCGGTCTTCGCCACCGTCACCGCCGGATGCGTGCCCGAGAAAATGCTTGGCAACGTCAAGGAGGTCGAGGCCCGAAACGCCCCCGTGATCGCCGTGACGGACATGCCCGACCGCCTAAGCCACTATGCCGACGAAATTCTGGAAATCCCCTCGGCGGGTGAGCGAGTCACGCCCCTTCTGGCGAACGTCCAGCTCCAGCTGGCCGCCTATTGGGTCGCCCACGAGCTCGGTCGCTCGATCGACAAGCCCCGGAACCTCGCGAAAAGCGTCACCGTACAGTGAGCGGTGCGTTTACATCGGTATCGGCCAAACCTGACCACGATGGAGGACGTCCTCTGGTACGTGTTCGCCAGTACCAGGGGCGGGCATACGCGCGCCGAGATCGCCCGGGCGCTCGTCGATCGGCCGCGTAACGCGAACGAACTCGCCGAATCCCTGGAGTACGACTATACGACGATTCGTCATCACCTGGACGTCCTCCAGGACAATAACGTGCTCAAATCGACGGGCGACGGGTACGGCGACGTGTATTCGTTTACCGACGCGGCCAAGGCCGAATGGGAGACCGTCGAGGAGATCCTCTCCGAGGTGCTCGATCCATGAATTCGGAAAGAATTTGGACAGTCGTTAAGCGGCATCGTCGAATAGAGGTGACCACATGAGCGCGCTCCTCGACGTTGGGCGTGTCGCGGCCGTGGCCAACGTCGGGCTCTTACTCGCATTGACCTACGTTTGGGCCGGAGCCTATCGCCGCCACCGGGCCGAACACACCCTCGGGCTTCTCGTGTTCGCGCTGTTTCTTATGGTCCAGAACGGCCTCTGGATTTACGCATACATGGTCCACGACCAGTTCATCGTGTGGTTCCAGGAAGGCGATCTGGCCTATCAGGCGACCGTGAGCGGACTCTGTGGCCTCCAGACCCTCGCGTTGCTCGTGCTGACGCGAATCACCTGGCGCTAGCGGCAGTTTTCGGTCGAAATTTGGACGGAGTTCGGAAAATGATCAAGGATGATATTCCCACTCATTAGATCGTCATGGAGCCACAGCGACGACAGTTGTTACTGGCCGCGGCCGGGGGGCTGGCCCTCAGCGGGTGTCTCGGCGACGGAGACGAAGGCGACGACGGTACCGACGAGGATGCCGACGGCGGGACCGACGGCGACGCCGATGATACGGACGATGACTCGGAGATGGACGACGGGATGGACGTTGCCCAGACGGTCGAGCTTCAATCGACGAGCTTCCAGCCCGACCTCGTTACGATCGAGCCGGGCGAGACCGTGCAATGGACGCAGCAATCCGGGAGTCACACTGTCACCACCTACCATCCCGATAACGACATGCCCGACCGGGTTGCGGGGGACGTCGTCCTCGACGAGAACATCGGGTCGGGCGATCAGATCGAGCAGACGTTCGAGACGGCCGGCGTCTACGATTACTTCTGTCGTCCGCATCATTCCATGGGGATGGTGGGCAGCGTTGTCGTCGGCGAACCGAGCGCGGACGAGCCAGGGCTGGCGCCACCGCAGGATGACCTCCCCAGTGCCGCGATGGACGCCCTGAGCGATCTCAATGGGCGTGTCCGCAACGAATTCGGGCTCGAGGCTCCGGCGGAACCGACCGTGACGGTGAGCGATCATCCGGAGCACGGGTCAATCCTCACCGGTCCCGACGGGCTCTCGCTCTACATGTTTGATGTAGACGAGCAGGGACCCGGCGAAAGCGGCTGTTATGACGACTGTGCGGACGCCTGGCCGCCCCTGATCGTCGAGGAGGAACCTGTCGCCGGCGAGGGCGTCGGGGCCGAGCTGGGCACGATCGAACGCGAGGACGGGAGCCTCCAAGTGACTGCCAACGGCTGGCCGCTTTACTACTGGATGAACGACGAGGAACCGGGGGACGCGAACGGGCAGGGCGCCAACGACGTCTGGTGGTTGCTCACGCCGGATGGCGAGCCCATTCGAGGGGGCGACGCCACTGTTCAGGTCACCGACCACGAGGAGTACGGGGAGATCCTGGTTGGTCCCGACGGGCTGACGCTCTACATGTTCGACGCGGACGAGCAGGGCGCGGGCGAGAGCGCCTGCCATGATGGATGTGCGGAGAACTGGCCCCCGTTGACCGACGAGGATCCGGCAGCCGGCGACGGGGTGACCGCCGAACTGACGACGTTCGAACGGCCGGACGGGTCCAGTCAGGTCGCCGCGAACGGCTGGCCGCTTTACTACTGGATGAACGACGAGGAGCCCGGGGACGTCGACGGGCAGGGCGTCAACGATGGCTGGTGGGTCCTCTCGCCCGCCGGCGAGCCGATCCGGGAGTGAGGGACATGAACTCCGTCACCCGCCGGTGCCTTCTCGTCACGCTCGGAGCGTCCGTCCCCCTCGCCGGCTGTACCGGTGACTCGGACGAGACACCGACGGGCGACACGGACGGGCCCGACCCCGACGCGACGGTGCAGGTCGGCCACGACGGCGATCTCGTCTTCGAACCGGAGCGCCTCGAAATCGAGGTAGGCAATACCGTCGAGTTCCTCTGGGAGCACGGCGGCCACACCATCCGGGTCCTCGAACAACCGGACGGCGCCGACTGGGAAGGCGTCGATGAGACCCAAGATAGCGGGTTTACCCACCGGCATACCTTCGAGACTGCCGGCCGATACGCCTACGAATGTGGACCCCATGGCCGTCAGGACATGGAGGGCGAGATCATCGTCGGGGACGATACGAGCGCCGGAGGGTCAGGCGACAGCGAAGACGGGGAAAGCGATGACGGCGATTCGGACGATCCCACACCCGGCGGTGCGTACGACCGCGGACTGCCTCGTTAATCGGCCCCGAGCCAATCCGTCCACACCCGGAGAAAGCTCGGGAGGACGAACACACTCCCGAGGAAAGCATAGAAGATCGTCAGTGCCGTGATCAACCCAAACTGCTGGAGCGGCGGGAGGATCGCGAAGATCAGAACGCCGAAGCCCCCGATGGTGGTCGCCGCGCTGCCCAGCAAGGCACCGCCCGTGCCCCGAACCGCGCGACCCATCGCCTCGAGGGGACCGTCGCCGTTCTCGAGTTCTAAGCGATATCGTTCGCTGATGTGGATGTTATAAGCGACGCCGAGTCCGATCGTGAGGCTCGTGATCGTCCCGGTGATGACGTTGAACGGGATTTCTAGCAGCCACATCGTCCCGAGAATCCAGGCCACGGCGAGGACGATCGGTGCCAGGGTGACCGCACCCAGGATCGCACTTCCGTGCACGATGCGGTAGGCGCCCATCAGGAAGGCAAAGACCACCACCATCGTCACGAGGAGGCTCTCGATCACCGAATCGAACAGGCTGCCCTCGATGATGTTGAACACGACGAGCTGACCGGTCGCGATCGCCGAGAGGTCACCGTCGGTCACGTCGTCCGCGATATCTCGAGTCGCTTCGGTCGCCTCACCGGCGTTGGCATCCCCGTCGATCGAGACGGTCATCCGGGCGGCTTGGTATTCCCCCTCGGCGTTGCGGGAGAGAACCGTCCCCGCCCGGTCCTCTGCCGTCGCGAAGAACTCGTCGTACAGGGCACTCACATTCCGGTCGGGGATGCCGTCGCCCGAGGAATCGTGGCGATGGAACGTCTCGTTGAACGACGCGTTCTCGTTGGCTACAGCCTCCATCGCCGAGAGCGGGCTCGTGACGTCACTCGACCCGTCCGGCAGGACCACCACGGCCTCCTTCTCGGCGGCCGCTTGCTCGCCGGCGGCCATTCGTTCGAGCGCCCCGGCAGCGGCAACATCGCCCCGAATCAGTATCTGGGTCGTCGAATCGGGTCGGAAGAATCGCTCGTTGACGAAATCCAGATTGGATTTGACGGTGTACTCGCCCGGAGCGAGGCTGCCAGGGAGTCGATCCATCCACGCCGGCGGATCGTCGGCGATGAAATCCTCCTGATTGAACTGCGTGTCCACCTGGACGCCGCCGTATACCCCGCCGGCGGTGATAAGCAACGCGAGGACGATCACGACGAACGGAATCCGGTCGGCCATCACGTTCCCGACGTTCAAGACACGGGAGAGCGCGCCACCGCCCGTCCCGAACGCCCGCTTTTGGCGGTCCCAGCCGCGAGCCTCAAGGAGGCTATCTAATTCAATCTTCGCCGCTGGGACGAGGGTTCCAAAGATCAAGAGGGTCGAGAGGATACCAAAGGCGCTGACGATCCCGAATTCGCGGATGGGGGCCACCGGACTCACGAGGTTCGACAGGAACCCGATGACCGCGGTGATCGTCACCCAAAGAAGCGCGGCACCCAGCCCCACCAGCACGACCCGCATCGCCGGGCGCGTGCCGCGGTCGGCCTCCTCCCGACGTTCCCGGTGTCGCATGAACACATGGATCGCGTAGTCGATGCTCAGCCCGACGAGCAGGACCGGCACGGCGATCATGATCTGATTGAAGGTGATGCCGGCCCACCCGACGAAGCCGAACGTCCAAACGAGGACCAACGCGATCCCCAGAATCCCCAGCAGGATGTCGAGGGGATCGCGATAGGCGATCGCCAACACGCCGATGACGAACACCATCGCCAGCGGGAGGACGATCCCCAGGCTGTCGCCCATCGATCGGTTGATCTCGTCGGCGACGACCCCGACGCCGAAGGTAAACCCGTCATCACCGAATCGGTCGTCGACGTGGTCGGCGATCCGGAGCTGGGAATCGACGATCCGATCTGGTGCGGCCCCCTCCACGAGCTCTTCGGAGCCGGTCGACTGAGTGATAAAGAGGGTCCGAGCGTCCGTCTCCGTGTCGCCGGGTTCGAAGTCCATCGGGACGAACACCAACAGCTCCGCCGGTGCGTCCTCGCCGAGCAGGTCGACGACGATGTCCGCGACCTCGTCGTCACTCATCGACTCGAGTTGCTCGATCTGTTCGTCGACCGTCGGATCGAGGTCGGCGAGGGACTGGAACGCGCCTTCCAGTGCCTGGCTACGTTCCTCGAGTTCGGCCGCCATGGACTCCAGCTCATCACGGCGTTGCTCCAGAGCTTCCCCGCGTTCTCGGAGTTCGGCCCCCTGTTCCTCGAGTTCGGCGAACGCCGCCTCGAAGACCCCCGCGGTGCCGGTTTCGAAAAGCGCGGAGAGCGGTCCGACGGTCCGGATGTCCGTCGTGAGCGCGCGGACGTCGGTCCCTACATCCCGGAACGATTCGGCCTGTTCCTCGGTGAGCTCGGCTTCCTGAATCGCGCTATCCCGCGTGTCGGCGATGCTCGCGTTGATGTCCTCGCGTTCCTCGTCGCTCTCGGCCTGCACATAGGCGACCTGGAGTTCGACGGTCTCGTTGAACGCGTCTCGAAGAATTCCCTGGGCCTCCGGATCGTCCGTAATCTCCGCCGGGGCGGACGCAATCGTCGTCGAACGCTCGAACTCCAGGGTCGCCACCGTCCGCACGTCCTCGCCGACGGCTCCGAAGGTGGCGTTCTGTTGTTCGTCTAACCCCGCCGCATCCTCGGCGTCCGCCCAGGTCTGGGCGATTTGGGCGTCGGCCTCTTCGGCGGTGATCTCCCCACGTTCGTGCCGCGTCTGAATCGCGACCGTGGTCTCAAGGGCCTCGCGGAGGATGGCCGTCCGGTTCTCCAGCGCGGCCCGGCGCTCCTCGAACGCCTCCCGGTCCGCCTCAAGCTCCGCCGCGTCTCGCTCGAGTTCCGCGGCGGTTTCGTTGAGCTCCGCCGAATCGTTCTCCAATGCGGCCTGGCGCTCCCGGAGCGACACGAGTTCCTCCTGCCGGATCGCCTGCGTGGCGACGATCGTGGCGAGATTCTGGAACGGTTCGTCGGTCAGCGTCGCGTTGACTTCCGGGTCATCGAGCAGATCCTGTTGCAGTCGGAGTGAGGCGATAAACGAATCGCGAGACAGCGCGTTTTCCTCGTCCCGGAGCACGACCTGGACGGCCGTCTGGTTGCGGGATACATCGAAATTCTCCTCGATGTACTCGAGCGCGTCGCCCTCCTCGGTCTCGAATTCGAACTGATCGAGGCCCGGGGATTGATCGACCGACGCCGCGCCTACCCCCAGCACGGTGCTGAGGACGAGCATCACTACGATGACGTACCGACTGTACGTCGTGACGAGTTCGGCCAGCCGGTCAACGCCCCGCACGACCGATCCCCTCGCGCCGATACATTGCCGAGGGCTTCTCGGAGAGACTTCTAAACCGTGATGATTGCGGGATGCTCGCGGAACGTCACGGAAAACTTATTCCAGACCCGCCGGGAGCCATCGAGCAGGAACCGCCATGAAACGGGGTCTGCGTCGTGGTATCCTCTGGGGTGCTGCCCTGGTGAGCTTCGTTGGGGGACACCCAGTGGCCGCCACGTCCGCCAGCGCTGATCCCCAACCGGGCTTTGGCGTGCTCCTCGCGTTGATCGCGATCGTCCTCGCGCTCCTTCTCGCCAGACGAAAGCGGCGGTCCTACCTGGACGGCGGGTCCAGCTGAAACGTCCGGACGCGATCGTAGACCGGGCCGCCGTTCGTTAACGTGCTCTCGGTCAGATGGATACTGTCGACGTCCATCGCGCCGAGGTCCGGATCCCTGGTTCGGACGAGCCGCTGGACCGTCTCCTTGTCCTCGGCATGGTCCATCCGAGCGATCGTAACGTGGGGCGTGAAGTCGTGGTCGTCACCCTCGATTCCGAGCGGTTCGAGCGAGTGCTCGAGGGCCCGATTGAGCCGTTCCATCTCCGTGGCACCCGCCCGGACCCCGACCCAAATGACGGAAATGTACTCGAAGGACGGGAAGACGCCGAAACCGCCGAACCGGGCACGGAAGGGTCCGACCTCGGCCCGCTCGAGGCCCGATGCGATGGCTTCCTCGATCGCCGGGAGACGGTCGGCCTGGACGTCGCCCAGAAAGGTGAGGGTCACGTGGGCCTGATCCGGGTCGGTACAACGCATTCCCGACAGATCGTGGAAGGGATCGCCGACCTCCGCGATCCGATCCCGAATTGGATCCGAGAGATCCACACTCACGAACAATCGCTTCGCCATCGGCGGGGCATCGGCACCCGGAGGCCTTAATGCAACGCCACCGATAGTCCTGTGCATGCCCGAATCGCCGGACGACCACGCCTTCTCCGAGGGAGAGGGCTACGACGATCCCTACGAGGGATTCGACATCGATCCCCCGGAGCTGTCGGTCAATCCCGAGGAGATCGATCCGGTCGACGATCACGTGATCCCGGATCTCATCGACGAGCGTCAGATCCCGAGCGAGGCCGTCGACATCGACATGTTGATCGACGTGGGGCTCGAATACTGCGAGATCAATCGCCATGAGGAGGCGATCGAGACTTTCGAACGCGCGATCCAATTCGCCGAGGACGAGAGCCCGTTAGCGCAGGAAGCCCTCGTGAACAAGGGTGTCGCACACGCCGAGCTCGAGGAGTACGACGAAGCTATCGGGGCCTATCGATCCGCCCTCCACCTCCAGGATCACGGCGAACACGCCGCGGTCGCGGAGACGAATCTGGCCTACGCCCTCTGGGAAGCCGGTCAGCACGATCGCGCGCTCGAACACGCCGAGCGGGCGGTCGAGCTGGACGAACGACTCCCACAGGCCTGGTACAACCGTGGGTACTTCCTCAACGAACGCGGGCTCGCCGAGGAGGCGCTGTTCTGTCTCGAAAACGCCGAAAAGCTCGGGCTCCGCAGCGAGGAACTCCTGGAGCAAAAAGCGCAGGCCCTCGAGGAACTCGGTAAGTACGACGAGGCCGCCGAAGTCAAGGACGAGCTCGAAGAACGCCAGACAGCGGCCGAGGAGGCCGTCTTCGAGTGATTCTCCGGGAGCGGGATACCCCGCAAGGAGTGCTGGTGTCGGTGTGCGATCGTGGCCTCATCGGAGAGACGTTCGAGAACGGGGACGTCTCCCTGACCGTGACCGAAGAATTCTACGGGGGAGATGTGGTCGATGCCGCCGATGTCGTCCAGAGTTTGGGCCGCGCTCAAGTCGCCAACATCGTCGGAGAACGGGCCGTCGATCTGGCGATCGAACATGGGTTCGTCGAAGAGGATCACGTGCTGGACGTCGGCGAGACCCGTCACGCCCAAATGATGCGAATGGGGCAGTCGACGCCCGGCAAGTAAACGGGGGTAAGAGCCAAGCGGATCAGGCTGCTACCCCCCGTATGGCCGAAGTCCAACTTGCAGACCAGGAGTGTGAGGCCTGTACCAGCGACGACGAACCGCTCGCGGGCGACGAATTGCGGGAGTTATACGAGCAAATCGACACCGACGTATGGTCGATCGTCGACGAGCACCACCTCGAGGGGACCTACGAGTTCGAGGATTTTCGGGATGCCCTCGAATTCACGAAGGAGATCGGCGAGCTCGCCGAAGAGGAGTGGCACCACCCGGACATCCACCTGAGCTGGGGTGAAGTGCGTATCGAGATGTGGACGCACAAGATCGACGGCCTCCACCAGGCCGATTTCGTGATGGCCGCCCGGATGGATCGCTTTTACGAGGATTACCGACCCGAGGACGCCACGTAAGCTCGATTCGAAGGTGTTCTTGTCCTGCAGCGATTACCCCGGGGTAATGGGCGTACGATCGTCGGCCGAAGTCGACATCGCCGAGATCCGGGAGGACTTTCCGGTCCTCGAGCGGGAGGTCGGCGAGGACACCCCCCTGGTGTATCTCGACAACGCGGCGACCACCCTGACGCCCGAGCCCGTGCTCGGAGCGATGAACGAGTACTATCGGGAACGGAACGCGAACGTCCACCGCGGTCTCCATACCCTGAGCCAGGAGTCATCGGTGGCATACGAGGATGCCCACGATCGGATCGCAGAATTCGTCGGCGCAAGCGGGGGTCGTGAGGAGATTGTATTCACCAAGAATACGACCGAGAGCCTGAACCTCGTCGCGCAGGCGTGGGGGCTCCAGGAACTCGGGCCGGGCGACGAGATCGTCATCTCGGCCGCCGAACACCACTCCAACCTCGTGACCTGGCAGCAGGTCGCCGAACGGACCGGAGCCTCGCTCAGGCGCATCGATCTCGGCCCCGACGGTCGCCTCGACATGGACGACGCCGCGGCCACGATCGGTGATGACACCGCCGTCGTGAGCGTGCTCCAGGTCTCGAACACCCTCGGGACGATCAATCCCGTCGAGGAGATCGGCGAGATGGCCCACGAGCACGATGCCCGCTTCGTCGTCGACGGAGCCCAGGCCGTGCCGACCATGCCGGTCGACGTCGAGGCTATCGACGCGGATTTCTACGCGTTCTCCGGTCACAAGATGCTCGGACCGACCGGGATCGGCGTACTCTATGGCAAGCGACACCTCCTCGAGGAGATGCCGCC
>CAYSMB010000007.1:0-22707 GCA_964432005.1 uncultured Halobacteriales archaeon | reverse complement strand
GCCTTCGGCCTCACCGAACCCAACACGGGCTCGGACTCGTCCGCCATGGAGACTCGGGCGGAACGGGACGGGGACGCATACGTCATCAACGGCCAGAAGATTTGGACCTCGCGAGTGGATGCGAGCGACTATCTCGTCCTCATGGCACGGACGACGCCACGCGAGGAGGCGCCCTCCCGCACCCGGGGCATCTCGATGTTCCTCGTCGACCTCGAGGACGCCTACGGGCAGGATGCCCTCGAGATCCGCCAGATCCCGAAGACGGTCAGCGGGGCGGTCCATTCCTACGAGATGTGGTTTTCCGATCTCCGGGTCCCCGCCGACCGCGTCATCGGCGAGGTCGGGGAGGGCTTCTACCATGTCCTCGATGGCCTCAACGAGGAGCGAATCGTCATCGCGGCCGAGTGCGTCGGCCTCGGCATCGCCGCGCTCAAGCGGGGGATCGAGTACGCGAACGAACGAGAAGTGTTCGGGCAGCCGATCGGCGCCAACCAGGCGATCCAGCACCCGCTGGCGGACGCCTATGCCCAAGTGCTGGCCGCGAAACACCTCGTGTACAACGCCGCCGAGCAGCTCGACGACGCGGAACGGACGGTGGCCGGGGCGTATGCCAACGCGGCCAAATACCTCGCGGCGGAGGCGGCCTTCGCGGCCGCCGATGCCGCGGTCCAGACCCACGGCGGCTTCGGCGTGGCCCGGGAGTACGACGTCGAGCGGTACTTTCGGGAAGCCCGGGTAACCCGGATCGTGCCGATCTCCCAAGAGCTCGCGTTGAATTACCTCGGGGAAAACGTCCTGGAGTTGCCCCGGTCGTACTAGGATCGGAGGTCCTTTTGTCCGAGCCTGTCGAAGAGTTCTCTCATGCTTTCAGTCGGGGAGAAAGCGCCGGATTTCACCGTCGAGATGGCCGGGGGCGATGCGTACAACGACCTCGAGGAGTTCACGCTCTCGGCGGCGTTGAGGAAGGGTTCGGTCGTGCTTGCGTTCGTGCCGGCGGCGTTCACGAGCACCTGTACCGAGGAAGTGTGCGCCTTTCGCGATCGCATGGCCGCCTTCGACCAGCTCGACGCTCACGTCTACGGCGTGAGCGTGGATCTCCCGTTCGCCCAGAACATCTGGATCCAGGAGGAGCAGCTCAACTTCCCCATGCTCTCGGACTGGCGACACGAGGTGATCGAGGCCTACGACGTCGTGCTGCCGGATCTGTACGGGACCATCGAGGCGGCGGAGCGGTCGATCTTCGTGATCGATGGGGAGGGCATCATCCAGTATACCTGGGTGCAGGAGGAGGATTCGCCTGAGTTCTCGGAGGTACTTGCGGAGGTCCGGTCGGCCGTCCAAGCGATCGGCTGACCCGGGGGAGAGGTTAAAGGCTGGCCCCCGTCGGCAGTCGTATGGAGGAAGGCTCATCCCATAGCGCTCTCGTGACAGGTGGGGCCCGCGGCATCGGGCGTTCGATCGCGGAACGCCTCGCGGCCGACGGCCACCACGTGATCGTCTTCGATCTCGACGAGGGAAGCGACACCGTGGCGGCGATCGAGGCCGAGGGTGGAAGTGCAGAATACTACGTGGGCGATGTCCGCTCGGTCGATGATATCGAGGCGGCCGTGGCCGATCACCGGCTGTCGGTCATCGTGAATAACGCGGCGTACTACGCACCCCTGGCCGGCGAGGACGGCAAACAACCGTTCCAGGAGATCGACGAGGAAGAGTGGGACGCAGTCTTCGACGTGAACGTCAAGGGGGCGTTTCTGGCCGCCAAGGCCGCCCTTCCGCGGATCCAGAAGGACGGGTCGATCGTCAACGTCTCCTCGGACTCGGTGCTTTCGGGCGTCCCGGGATTTCTCCACTACGTGGCCTCGAAGTCGGCGCTGATCGGTCTCACACGGGGGATGGCCAACGAGCTGGGCGACCGCGGGATCCGCGTGAACGCAGTCATGCCAGGCCTGACGGCCACGGAAGCAACGCTCCAGGCGGGGGAAGAGTACGTCGACAACCTCGTGGACGATCAGGCGACCGAGCGACGGATCCGACCGGAGGATATCGCGGGGGTCGTCTCGTTTCTGGCTGGCCCCGATAGCGCGATGGTAAACGGGGAAGTAGTTGTCGCGAACGGCGGCCGGGCGTTTCGCTGAATCCAGGCGGTGGTTAGTCCTCGACGGCGACGACCGCGTCGGCCCCACAATAGGGGCAGGTATCGTACGATTCCGTCAAATCCTCCTCACAGGCTTCACAGCGGTAATCCGTTCCCGTCTCCGAGAGGACGCTCTGTTTCGCCTCCTCGAACCGCCGGCCGGCCTCCTGAAAGAAATCCATCGGTGGAACCATGGCCGTGCGCCGAATAAACCTTCGCCACGCAGCGACAACCAAATCCGTGCCCAGCAAGCACGCGAGTCGATGTCTCGGGTCTACCAGATGTCATCGCCGTCGAGGTAGGCGTCGACATCCTGGGGGACGAAGCCCTCGTATTCGTCGACTCGATCGGCATGGGCTTCCCGCCCGGTCTCGCGAAGCTCCTCGACATACTCGGCCTTGTCGAACCAGGTTTCACCCGTGCGCCCCTGGAACGGGCCGCCCTCGTGAAGCACCTCCCAGAGGGGGTCGGCGGGCGCTCGTTCGTGCTCGGGATTGGCCCCGTTCTCGTCGAAGGCAACCTCCATGAGCCGTTCGGTGACCCACTGATCGAGGAGCGCCAACCCCTCTCTCGCAATGTCGGGTTTGTCTCTGGCCAGGTTCGTCGTTTCATGTGGATCCGCGGCGAGGTCGTAGAGCTCGACCGGGTCTAGTTCGCGAATGCCGTCGTGATACGTTCGGATCAGGATCCAGTCGTCCCATCGGACCGCCCGCATCATCGAGAGCGCTCCCTGGCCCACGACGAGATAATCACGTCCGGAGGCGTTCCCTTCCGTGATCGAGTTGAGGAAAGATCGGCCGTCCCAACGCTCGGGGATGTCCCCATCGACAAGGTCAATGAGTGTCGGTGCGAGATCGACGTGGTAGTAGAAGTCGTCGTCGATCCCGGGCTCGATGCCGGGTCCCGAGATGATGAGCGGGACGCGATTGGTGTACTGGTCGGCCGTGACGTGGTTGCCGTAGACGTTGAGCTCGCCTTGATTCTCGCCGTGATCGGCCGAGACGATCACCAAGGTCTCTTCGCGCACACCGGCATCGTCGAGTTGGGCCAATAGGCGCTCGATGTGATCGTCCATGTACCGGATCCCGGTATCGTAGCCGTTGATCCATCGCGTGAACTTCTCGCGATTGCCGATGTCGTCGGGTTGCCGGGGATAGTCCGGCCGCCACACTGGCGGCTCCCTCGCGCTATGGAGCCCGTAGCTCTCGAATTGGGCGTCCAGGGTCTCCTGGTCCGGCCAATCAGGGGCCGGTTCGTCCTCGAAGGGATATCCGTATTCCTCGGGGGTATCGTACGGCGCGTGCGGGTCCCAGAAGTTCACGTGGAGATACCAGTCTTCCTCTTGAGCGTGTTCGTGGAGCCAGTCCCGAGCATGCGGATAGACCACGTCGGCGCATTCGAACCCTCGCTCGCCCGTGTCGATCCACTGGTCGAACCCGTCGACCGTATGCCAGGCCCCGTGACGCTGGGGGAACGGACTGATGAACGTGGTGTAGTGGCCGGCGTCGCGTAGCGCCGTTGGCAGCGAACGGTAGCCGTCGGTTGCGGTATTCGTTCCCCGGCGGTGGTCTCGCTGGCGTATTTCCGCGTTCAAGCCTCCGTGATTGATCAAGCCGGAGTGGATCCCCAGCCGGCTCCGGAGGAAGGCGGTTCGCGAGGGGAGACACGGCGCGTCCGAGACGTAATAGTTCGTGAACCGACGACCATCCTCGGCCAGCGCGTCGATCGTCGGCGACGTGTTACGGTGGTAGCCATAACACCCGAGGTGGTCCGGTCGAAGCGAATCGCAGTCGAAGTACAGGATGCGCATACCCTTGCCCGATGAATGG
The DNA here is from genome assembly GCA_964432005.1 of uncultured Halobacteriales archaeon. Taxonomy (GTDB): domain Archaea; phylum Halobacteriota; class Halobacteria; order Halobacteriales; family SKNY01; genus SKNY01. The sequence goes on along the minus strand of CAYSMB010000007.1, from coordinate 18,744 downwards.
CCAACATAAGTATCCTGATGCCGGTGGATGGCGGGGGGAGGTGTTCCTTCTTCGATCAAAGTGAAGCGATAAATAAGATATTTTATCTATGTATCCTTATATGAGACATTTAGCCCTTATCTGTTGCACAAGGGTCGGATTATATCACGTGATTCACTGTGAATGGGCCGCCATCTGAGCCTGCGAAGATACCACCCCAGCAATTTTATGCTCTAAAGCTGACAGAATTTTCGGCCGTGAGCGACGCAGAGATAACTCGGTCACTGGACGAAATCAACACTAATTATCTCGAACCTCGCTCCCCCTTCTCCACTTTCGCCGACTCTAATCGTCCAGTCGTGTGCATGGACGATCTGCTCAACACTCTTCAACCCGATCCCTGACCCCTCGGCCTTCGTGGTGAACTTCCAGTCGAAGATTTGTTCACGCTTCTCGCGTGGGATGCCGGGTCCATTGTCTTCGATATAGAAGCCATCATCCAATGGACCCACCCGGACAAGGACCTCTTGTCCACCATGTTCGACCGAATTCCGAAACAGGTTCATTAGTAATCGCTCCAAGAGGCTCGGATCCGCCATCACATCGGCGATCTCCTCAATCTCTAAGGCAGGATGCACAGCCCCCTTCTCCATCTCGTTCCACATTCGGGTAGCTAACGCGGTGACATTCGTCGCCTCGGGTTCGGTGACCGGCAGCCCAGTGCGGGTGATTTCCAGAACGTCCTCGATAATCGTCTCGATGCGATCCATTGAACGGTCGATGGCCTCGATATGCTCGTTGTCGGTGTGACCGAGTTTCTCTTCAACCATTGGGAGGTGACCTTTCGCCACGGAGAGCGGGTTGCGTAGATCGTGGGTCAACACGCTCGCAAACTCGTTCAATCGGTCTACGTGCTGTTCGAGGCGTCGCCCGTATTCCTTTCGCTCCGTGATGTCACGCGCAATCCCAGCAAACCCGAGGACTTCCCCGTCATCGTCAGTCAACCGCCGCCGTCTGAACTCGTGGGGAATATGGGTCCCGTCCTTGGTGACCAACCACGACTCCATCGTCACAGCCTCGGCGGTATTCAAAAGTTTTTCGTGCTGTTCCCTGAAACGGTCGCGTTCGTCGTCTGGGACCAGTTCGAGCGAGTGAATCGATCCGAGATCTTCCTCCGAGTACCCGGTTGTCTCAATCAACTGCCGGTTGAAGCGCTCGAACCACCCGTCTTCATCTATCACGTAAAAGATGTCGGGGAGGGTGTCGAACTGGTCTTCTAGCCGGCGGGTGATCTCCTCTCGCTGGCGGCGGTCGGTCATATCTCGAGTAACCTTGCCGAACCCACGCAGGTTTCCGTCCGCATCGGTCAGGGCGGTAATGGTAACGTCCCCCCAGAACCGACTCCCATCGGCCCTAATACGCCATCCAATATCCGTCGCTGTCCCATCGACTTCGGCCTCTTCAAGTAACTTCTGAGGTTTCCCCTCCGCCTGGGCCTCCTCGGGATAAAACGTCGAGAAGTGATCGCCAAGGATCTCTTGTTTGGTATACCCTTTGATTCGTTCGGCTCCCTTGTTCCACGTCGTGACGTATCCATTCGGATCGAGCAAGAACATCGCGTACTCTTCGACCGCATCGACGAAGAAGGCGAATCGCTCTCGTTCCTCACGAAGGGCCTGTCGTTGAGTCTCCGCATCACTGACGTCTCTTAGCAAGCAAATCATCGTCTTATCCTCCGAATAGATGAGCGCGTGATTCACGAGAACCCGGCTGCCGTCCTTCCGTTGATAGATGGTATCACCAGCCCAATAGTCATCTTCTGGGACTTGCGATAGAATGTTGTCGTGGATGCGTTCGACCTGGTCGTCGGGGTAGACCATTTCCCAGAATTGGCCGAGCAGTTCGTCCTTCTCGTAGCCGACGATGTCCGTATACGCGTTATTGACGTAGATGAACTCGCCGTTCTCATCGAGGAGCGCCATCCCCTCCCGAGCGCGGTCCATGGCACGGACCGCCCGGTCAACCATCACTTCAGCACGACGTTTGGAGACGGCGTTGCTGATTCGATTCGCCAGTACTGTGTACTGGTCCGTGCCGCTCTCTTTTTGGAGGTAATCGGTCACCCCGGCGGAAATAGCGTCACTCGCGACTTCCTCACTGCCCTTACCGGTGAACAGGATGAAGGGGAGGTCAGGATGCTGGTTGCGGACGGCTTCGAGGAACTCTAGACCGTTTTTACCGGGCATCTGGTAGTCACTGACGATACAGTCGATTTTGCCATCGTGGAGGGTTGTCAACCCGTCATCGGCGTCGTGTGCAGTGATGATCTCAATGGATTCATCAACTCGTTCGAGATACGTCCCAGCGAGATCTGCGAAATCCGGATCGTCATCGACGTGAAGTACGGATATCGTTTGATCCCGCGTCGGAGTCATGGCCCCGCAAAGTCCTCCGTCCTGATATATGTTGTTAGATAACATGTGGCAAAGAACCTACTGGTGCCTCGAGTCTCGCACGAACTACCTATCAAGTTACGCGATAGTGACCGCTGATGACTACTTCACCTGTAGGAAGTGATCAAACGTTCATAAGATCGGAATTAGATATTGATACATTCGCGCCTTGGATGTAGCGCCGTTATCCTGTCCGATAGTATAGGTACGGGATAGAGGGGAACCGACCCGGTTTCAACGCTCGGCTGCTTTCCTAAGGCACGTACCCTCGATCAGGTTACCAGCATCGCTCCAACCGTGCCACAGAATCCGGTCACCACGATGTGACCTGGCGCGGCGTTCCCACAGGCTTCTAAGCGACGGGCCGGGCGCGATTTGAACACGCGACCATCTGGTTAAAAGCCAGACGCTCTGCCGGACTGAGCTACCGGCCCTACCGGAGGTCTACGTGGATCGGTGATAAGCTCCCGGGTTCAGCGGGTTTCGGCAAACCACGTGCGGAGGGCGTCGGCGACGACCTGGCCGGGATCCCGGTCCGCGGTGGCGGCTTCGCGGCGCAGTTCACGATACACATCCAGCGGGAGCTGGATGCTGAGCTCGCCCGGGGAGACGCCGTGGTTGCGCAGCGCCTCCTCGACCGAAGTACCGTCGTTGATCACGCTCGCGATCTGGCGGATCTGGCGGACGGTCAGGTCATGATCGAGTGCCGCCCAAGCGAGTTGAAAGCGGGCCTCGCCGCGTACCCGGGCGATGTGCTTGGCGGCCGTCGGAGCAATTTCTCCTCGGGCCACGTGGCGGCGAACGGCCTGGGGCAGGTCATGAACCCGGGCCCACTTTCGGATGAACGAGACCCGGACGTCGCCGCCGGCACGCTCGGCGGCGGCCTTGTAAGAACCCTCGCCGCGGACCAGCGCCGCACAGGCGGCCGCTCCTTCGAGCATGAAGATGTGATCCTCCGCGCCCGCACTGGCCTCGGCGAACGAGCGCACGGTCCGGGCCGCCTCGGCAAGGCTTTCGGGGTCGTCGGGATCGAACTCGACGGCCTCCCGGGCCCGTTCGCCGGTGATCGCTTGGTCCCCCCGCACGACTGGGGCTCCGACCGGCGACTCCCGATCGGCCGGCGGTTCCCGTTCGATGGGATCTTCGCTCATGGGGCCCGCGACTTGCGTTCGTTTTCATCGCGGGTCGCCGAGAGGTGCTCCCAGATCTCGGTACACCCCGCGCCGTCGACGAGGTCCGCGAGGTGTTCGTCGTCGGTCGCTGACCCATCCGCTTCCTGATTCCTCTCTGGCATCTGCCCGACTCTCTGTATTCGCGTTCCTTCCGGGTGCCCTTAACTCCGCGTCTCGGATACAAATTGACCCCCGATCCGCCGTACCGGAGAATATTGCCGATAGGGACCCCGGCCGCGCCATTCGACGTGCTTTTTTCCGCTCGGCGGGGAGCCATTGCGTATGGCTACGTTCACGGTCGTCGTCGCCGACCCGGAATCCGGGGCGACGGTTCAGCGGGAGATCGACGGACAGGACGCAAACCGGTTCATCGGTCGGGCGATCGGCGAGGAGGTCGAAGGCGACGCCGTCGGGTTCCCCGGTTATACCCTCGAGATCACGGGTGGATCCGACGACGCGGGACGCCCGATGCGCGCCGACGTCCGGGGATCGGCGCTTCGCGAGGTCCTCCTGACCGGCGGCACGGGATACCAGCCCGAGCGCGACGGCGAGCGGCGACGTGTCACGGTTCGCGGCGCCGAGATCAGCGATGAGACCGTCCAGATCAACGCGAAAGTCACCGAAACCGGCGACGAGGCGTTCGAGGACCTCCTCGACGAGGACGCCGACGACGAGTGACCGTGGATCGCATCCCACACGATCACCCTTCTCTCGAGCACGTCCGCGCGACGGTGGCCCGCCACGGCGGTCACCGACGCCGCCTCGAAATCCCAGCCGGGATCCTTCCCGACGAGTCGACCATCCGGGTGGTGCTCTCGGAGTCGATCCGGTTCGGCCGGATCTCCCGCCAGCCCGGCGAGACGGCCGATCGGATCACGGGCGTCTACGACAGCGCCGGGGCGGCGAAGTCGGGGAATCCGGGGACCGATCGGCTCCAGTCCTGGCTGGACGAACGGGATCGACATCCGGGGGATTCGGTCCACGTCGACGTGATCACCCCCAACTACGCCATCGGCCTCCGGGGCCCGGGCGAGTCGACCGTCTATCCGGCGATCGATCCCCCGACGAACTCGCTCGATTCGATCGCCCGCTCCATCGAGGACGAGGGACACTGATTACTCGACGAGCGCTTCGAACGCGGTGAGGATCCGCTGCTGGGCCACGGCGCCGTCGGTCACCCAATGGTGGGCGTAATCGAGCATGTCGTCGTAGATCGGCGGCTTGCACCCCGCCGCCCGGGGATGGCCGCCGCCGTTGACCTGGGCGGCGACTTCGTGACATCGCTCGAAGGATTCTGTCCCGCGAATGCTCGCACTGCCGGCTGGCTTGACGACGACCGACGCGTCCGCGCCCTGTTGGCGAAGCCCCTCGGCGACTTCGTTCTGTGAACACCGCCCGTAAGTGACCCCGACGGTCCAGTCCCCGATCTCGACGAACCGTGCCCGGTCGACGGCGAGCTCGATCAACGCCTGCTTCTCGACTCGCCGTTCCGCGAGCAACGACTCGACCTCCGCGGGGAGATCCGCACCGTGTTCGGCGATGACATCAACGTATTCCTCGGGTTCGGACCAGTAGGCAAAATCGGCGAGGTCGTCGCTCCGGGGGTCCTCCTTGATCCAGAGGTCGTGATCGCGCGTGACGACCGCGAGTTCCTCGAGATGCGGTGGGATCTCCCCCGGTAGCGTCCGGACGCCCACGTCGGCCGTACATTCCTCCTCGGAATCCCCGACGACCAGATCGACCCCCAGATCCCGCACGGCCGCCGCCACCCCGTCTGCCCACTGATGGTGATCGAGCCAGGTGACCGCGTCGCCCCGTTCCCGGATCGCCTCGAGCGGATCGGCGACGTACTCGTACTCATCCGGTGCGAGGTCGCAAACGTAGAGGTCCATTCCCGCTGCTCCGTAGGCCTCCACGCGCTCTAGGGCCGAGGATAGATCGTGTGGCCCCGCCGGGAGGAAGGCGACGTCCCCGTGGACCGACCGGAGCAGGGCCACACACGCCATCCCGTCGGGATCGGGGTCGGCGATCGCAGCAACCTCCGCGTCCGCGAGCGCGGCTTCGGCCTGCGCGTCACGTTCACGCTCTTTGATCTCTTCGAGTTCGAAAAAGCCCTCGCCCGGGAGTCGTGACTTGCGGGAGAGCGGTAAGTCGTCGTCGGCGATGACGTCCCGGTCCATAGCGTCGCATACGGGTGCCTGGTCAAGTAGCCGATGATCCGTTCGCGAGCTGACGGACGGTCAGCACCGGGATCGGACACCGACGGACGACCTCCTCGGCGACGCTGCCGAGCAGCAGCCGATGCTCGCCGTGGCGACCGCGGGTCCCGATGGCCACGATGTCCGCATCGACTTCCTCGGCGTAACTCACGATCTCGACGCCCGGCCGACCGGTCCGTACCTCCGCGGCAACTGCCGTGTCGGCTTCGTCCCTGATCATCCCCAACGCACCGGTCGATCGGTCCTCGAGCCCCGATCGCAGCCCCTCGCGCACGTCGGCCGGCGCCGCGTCGAGGTCGTCCTCGTCGATGACGTAGAGGGCGTGGATCGTCGCCTCGAACCGCTCGGCGAGGTCGATGGCGACGGCGGTGGCGCGCTCGATACTCGCCGAGCCATCCGTCGCGAGGACGAGGCGGTCGATCATCGCCTGTCGGTTGCCCGAACCGGTCAATAAGCCCATCGGGATGGGCTTTTTGAGCCCCGCTCGCGCAGATCAGGTATGGACCCGCCCGCCGTGGGGACGATGCTCGTCGCCGTCGACGGCAGCGATCCCTCCTTCGAGGCGTCGACGTACGCCGTCGCGCTTGCCGATCGGTATGCCGCCGAGCTCGTGGCGCTGTACGTCCACGGGGAGGCGGTCGAGGACGTCCATCGCGGGGAGGTGATGGCCGAGGACCTCTCGACGGATGCGGCGGCCTTCCTCGAGGAGGTTCGCGACGAAGCCGGCGACGTCCCGTTGCGCACCGGCACGGCCTACGGGTTCTCGACCGAGGAGAAGCTCGTCCATCCGGGCAGCGTCATCCTGGACGCCGCCGAGGCATTCGACGCCGACTTCCTGGTGATCCCCCGCAAATCATACGGGGACAGTGCCGCCGAGGGCGTGCTGACGAAGGCTGCCGAGTACGCGCTGTTGTACGCGAGCCAACCGGTGTTGGCCGTCTAAGGAGCAAGCCGGAGCGCCATCTCCAGTTCGAAACTCCCCGAGTCACACGTCTCGAAGCCCACGGACTCGTAGAGTTTGATCGCCCCCGTGTTCCACCGCTCGACCGAGAGCCATACGTACTCGATCCCGGCATCGGCGGCCGCACCGAGCAACACTCCGAGCATCGCCGAGCCGATCCCCTGCCGGCGATGGTCCTGGTGGACGAAGATCGCCAGCTCGTACTCGCCGTTGCCATCCGACACCAACGTCGCGTGACCGAGGATCCCTCCGTCCTGCGCGGCGATCACGTCGACGCCCTCGCCGAGGACATTGTCCAGCCAGGCCTCGATCCGATCCCGCCCGATCGGGGGGATGCCCTGGGCCCGATCGGCCGGATCGAAGTCCTCGTACATGGCGATCAGCGCCTCGACCTCCTCGTCCGTCTTCGAGATCGAGTCGATGCGGACGGTCCCGACGGGGCGAGTGATCTCCTGTGGCGGCCGGGCGAACCCGCCGACCGCCGTCTCCGGGTACTCGGTCATCTGACCAGGGTGACCGACGTGTCGGCGTTCAGGATCACGAACTCCGCCACTTCCCCGAGCGAGATCTTCCCCATGGGACTTCGGTGCCCGCCCCCGAGTACGATGCGATCGAACCCCTCCGTGGCCGCGAACTCCGTGATGGCGGGCCCTGGCTCCCCGTCGAGATGGGTCACGTTGGCCCGGATGTCGTGTGGCGCGAGCGCATCCTTGACCTCGCGTTCGAGTTTCGCGGGATCGTCCGCGAGGGCATCGAGGATCGCGACGGTCAACGCGTCGCCCGTCGTCGCGGTCCGTCGAACCGTTTCCTCGAGCGCCAAGCGGGAATCCTCGGCGCCGCCGATGCCCAGTACCACGTGCATGCCCGAGGGGTCCCGGACCGGCGATAAAACGATTTGGCTGTCGAACGGAACCGATGGAGGGCCGAAGCGGGCTCAGTCCCGTTCCAGATGCACATCGGCAGGACCCTCTACGTGGAGGGACAGAAGGTTCCCGTCGAAATGATACGCGTCGATCCGATCGACGAGCGAACCGGTGACGGTGCCGTCGTCCACGCGCGTCCAGGGGAGATCCCAGCGACGGTCCCGCTTCGAGGAAAAGCTGCTGGCGTATTCGACGGTCCCCGAGGCTTCCAGATGATATCGTGCCACACCGGATTGGCCGACGCCGTCGAACCGGATGAGTGTGCGGGGCGTGCCTCCCGTGGCCTCGATGACCTCACCGTCGACCCGGAGTTCCACGTCGCCGTTCAGGTTGAAGTCCGTCAGTTCTCCGGCGAACCGAAACCCGTGGGCTTGCTCCGAGACCGTTCCCTCCGCGTTTCGGCCGGAGATGTTGCCCGCCGCGTCGAAATCAGTCTCGGGATCGTCCCGGAGTTCCTCGGAGACCGTAATATCGTAGTGGCCGACCTCGCCAGTCGGGACGATCCGGATCGTCCGCTCGAGCGTCGTGCGTTGCCCGACGGTCGCGGGATCGATCTCCTCGACGATCTCCCTGCTCTGCGGATCCGCCCGCGCGATCCGAACCCGGTCGAGGTTCTCGCCTTCGAGGCCGGTGATCTGGCCGTCGTAATAGAGGTTGTCCAGCCCCCGGTCGGGTCCGACCGCGCCCCGGGCGACCGAGCCGTCGACGGTCGGCGGGTACTCGAACTCCCCCGGCTCGATCTCCCCGACGACCTCGATCTCGTACGTAACGCGCTCGCCGGGATCGACGTGCTCGATGACGAGCTCGTGTGGGAGATCGGTGTGGACGCCGGAGGCGCGATCGTAGGACCATGACTCGGTCGATGATGGGGCGGTTGCCTCGGCCGGATCGTGCCCGCCGCCCGGCGCCGTGCCGAGTTCCGGCGGGAGGGCCCGCTCGCCCCGCGCCGCCATCTCCGGCGAGAGGGGAACACCTTCCCCGAGCACGCCGACACCGGGATCGTTGCCGAGATTCTCGAAGATCACGTCACCGCTGCCGTGCGAGAGGCTGTTGGCCTCCGACCAGCTCGCGTTGATATCACAATCGATAACGCGCAGGGAACAATTCGCGCTCTCGGACCGGCTTCGGACGGTCGCCCAGAAGGGCGCGGACGGGGCGACGTCCGCCGGGTCCCACCAGATGGCACAGTTTTCCAGGCGGATGTCGGGATTGTGCCAGGCCCAGCAGGCCCGGGTCAGCTGGCTCCCCGTCGCGGGGTAGCCGCCCCGCAGCCCGTCCGGGTCGTTGGCGACCGCGACGCAGTTGCGCACCACGCTCCCCGTTTTGCCCGGTCGGAAGTTCGAGGGCGTGTTGTCGCGGTGGTAGCTATATTCGTGCGAGACCGTTCCAGTCGACTCCATGTGCGCCCAGCCGTCTCCCGCGTCGTAACAGCCGTTGTTGCCGACGCCGGCGATGAAATTGTGTCGGCACTCGATGTGGCCGTGATGGCGATCCGAGTATGTCCAGATCGCTCCGACGTCCGAGCCCGGCCCACCGCCATTGTGGTCGCGCTGATCGAGGAAGATGTTCTCGATGACGCCATCGCCCGCGACGTTGATGAGGAACGTCTGAATGCGTTCGCTCCCGGTCGGCGCCAGGCCCTTCCAGCCGACGTTCCGGATCGTCCAGTTGCTCGCGCCCGGAGCGGTCGTAATGACGAACATCGCCCCCTCGGCCCGTTGGTCGATCAGGACGTTCTCGAAGGCTTCGCCGTCGCTCAGTTCGTAGACGCGTTGCTCACCGGGGTCGAGCACGATCGTCCGGTAGGATGCCGGGTCCGTCGATGCGACCGTCGTGTCGGGGGTAACCGTTCCCCCCCGCCGAACCTCGACGTCGCGCAGATCGATGCCCCCATCGGCCCGCCACCGATGGCGGACGCCGCCCGATCGTTCGTCGTGGGTGAAACCGCTGTAGTAGACCGTATCGGTGACCGCGACATCCAGGCCGATTTCGGGGGAGGCTGCCTCGATGACCGCGTCGCCGACCGCCTCGAGGCCCAGACTGCCGGGCAGTTCGAGCTCGACGCGTTCGTCCAGACGGAATCGGCCGTCCGGAAAGCGCACGAGCGTATTCGCCTCGAGCTCGCGCAGTTGTGGCGCGATCGAAGCCGCCCCCGATGGATCCATCCCGAGGTCGTCCACAGCGTCGACCACTCGCGAGAACGTCACGCCGCCACGGGTCACCCGTGACGACTCGTCGGTCGACGTCGCGGACGCCCCCGCCGTCGCGGCGACGGCAGCCATCCCCAACATGACGTAGTCCCGACGCCCGAGCAGCGTGGGGGTGTCGTCGGTGTCCCCACCCTCGGCGCTATCGCCGTCGCTCTCCGCCGTAGTACCGCCCAGCTTGCGTGCCATGCGTTCGGAAACTCTACCATAACCGTGTTAAGTGTTTTGTTTCTATCACTTATTGAGTTGTAAGATATTCTCGATTCGTTATCAGAATTTCCGTGACAATCATCGACGCGTTACGATCGGCCTTGGTTCGCGAGCAGCGAGGAGGCGACATCGCTGACCGAGCTGACGCGGACGTCGCCGGCGTTCCGTCTCGCCGCCAGGTATGACATGGTCCGTTCAAAGGTCCGACGTTGTTCCCCGGACAGGTGATGATAGAAGATCGTGCTGATACCGCCGAACCGGGCGGTCAGGTCGATCACGCGCTTTGCGGCCTCGAAGCTTCCATCGCCCAGCGCTCTGGGCACGAGTGCGGGATTCCGACACCGCCCGGTGGCCGGCCACCCGCTCCCGAACGCGACGTCGTGGTGGTCGAGGACAATGTCGATGGCGGTCTGGTCGTAGCTGGCATAGGGGTATACGAAGTATCTCGCGCCGTTCTCGAAGCCGTGTTCGACGAGCCATTCCTTGGCCGAGGCCACCTCCCGTTCGACGGTGGCCCGGTCGGCCGCGGCGAGGTCCGTATGCGTCCGCGTGTGACTGCCGACGTCCCACCCAGCCTCGTCCAGGGCTACGAGCTGATCGAGCGTCAATCGGGGCTTTCCACCGACTTCGCGACCGAGGTAGTCGGGATTGACGAACGTCGCCGCCGTCATGTCGTAGGTCTCTAACACCGGCAACGCCTCCGTGAAGTCCGTCCGGAGCGAATCGTCGAAGTGGATCAGGATCACGCCGGGGTCGAGTCGCTCGCTCACACGGAGATCGTCGATCCAGAATCTGGCGCGCTCCCCGCTGCCGACGTACTGGCTAAATTCGATGCGACGTACCTCCGGGAGGGTCGGTGCACCGACGACCTCGCTGATCCCGAATTCGACCGGTTGGATCTGGAGGCCCCCGCGGACGACAGCGCGAAATTCGAGGTAATCTCCGGAATCGTCGTGAAGCCGAATGCGCGGGTAACACGTCTCCTCGGACCTGACTGCGAGGTGAGGATGCAGTCCGGAGAGATCCATGGCCTCCGCGAACTCGGCCCGGATCGCGGCCCGAACCTGATCGGCGTCCACCTCGATCCTGGCGCACGCGTCGCCGATCGCCGCGACGTCCGTATCCCGGTGCAAGCTCCCGTCGATGACCTCCCAGTGTGAGAGGTCTTCGAAGTCGTCGAGGGGATTGCGCTGGGGAGGCCCATCTTGGTCGTCCTCCGCGTCGCCGGACGCGTTCGACGGAGTCCCGGCCGGATCGGGGGGTGGGGACCCGGTGGAACGATTCGGGGCGCCGTCGGCGCCATCCGTCTCGTCCCCACGTTCGTCCGGGGGCACCCCGACACATCCGGCGGTAGCAATGACCGCACCCATGCTGGCGAGGATGTCCCGACGCGGCGGCATCCATTGATGGCGGACCGTCAGGACAGGTTGTAAGTTCCCGCCTACGAACGTTCACGGACCCCGAACCGTCTCGAGCTCGAGCCCGAGCGACCGGGGCGGTTCGTCAGCGGTCGAGCCGAGATAGCGCGAGAGGGCATAGACCATCCAGGCCTGACACCATCGCATGAGCGTGACCCGGCGCGTGTGAACTCGGCCCTTTCGGTAGTAAAAGCGCCCGTTCCGGTACATTCGCTCGAGCGTCCACCCGGCGATGCGCGAGGCGAAATGCGCCTGTCCGGCGAGGCTGAAGGTCACGATTCCCTGGGCCGCGCCGTGGATGTCGCGGGGATATCGGTTCCACTCGTCCCACCGCGGCGCGCCGTTTTGGTCGAACAGCACGTCGCGGTAGAATGCCAATCCCCGTTCGAGGTATTCGTCGTAGCGATCGTCGCCGGTGCAAGCCCGATACCGGAGGAGCGATTCGACGATGAAGCCGGTATGGTGATTGTCCATCGAGAGATGCGAGGCCGTCGCCGGCTCCATGTATTCCCAACCGCCCAGCGGATGCTGCCGGGACACGACGTAATCGAGGAGTTCCTCCCCGAGCGTCCGCATCGACGAACGTCCGAACGTCTCGCCGATCTCGACGAGCAACGCTCCGACGAGCGCGTTCGCGTTGAGGACGTACTTGCCGGTGGGGGCCTCCGCGTCGTATCGGAGCCTCGGCCCCGCGTCCGTCCGGTCTAACAGGGAGTCCCGAACGAGCGAGGCCACCTGGTCGGGCAACCGGGCGTAATCGGGCACCGACGCGTGCGTCGAGAGGGCCATCATCGCGCGAGCGACGTAGGTCGTCGAGACGATGTTCGGGGTGTTCCGGGGAATCCGGCGGTCCGGCACCTGCAGGGCGTGGTTGTGCCCCCAGCCGAATGGTTGCTCCCGACGGTGCTCGACGAGCCACTCGACGAGTTCTTCAGCAGCCTCGAGGAACCGTTCCCGGCCGGTCAGCTCGTAGGCCGTGACGGCCCCCCCGGCAAAGAGCCCACAGCCTTTGAAGTTCCGACGTCGCGGGACGCCGAAGGCGGGCCGCAGATTGATCGGGGCCCGCTTGATGGTCTCCTGGAGAGCGAGGTTCATCCAGGTATTATCGCCCGGGAAATACTCGCGAAGCGGGCTGCTCATCCCGTCGGAGTAATCCCATCCCCGAAAGTCCCGATCGGCGGCATAGTCGAACGCTTCCTGCAGCGCCGTCAACGCCACCCGGCGGTCGCGTCGGTGCGACACCGGGTGGGTGCTGTCGCTCGGGGGACCGCCAGGTGGCGCCAGCGAGGACTCACGCATCATTGGACACCGCGGAGGGCTGGTAAACGGAGACCGCGGCCGTGCTTTGTTAATCCGCTCCTTTGGTCGGCGGGCGGTCCCTAGGTGGACGGTACCCTTTTGGCCGCGCCAACCGCACGGCGTCGACATGGAAGAGGAGCCCCCGGGTCCCGAAGGCGACGGCCCGTCGCCGGCGGACGACGCCGACGATCGGGTGCCCGCGGACGTCCAAACGTACGATCGGTTCAAGAAAATCGACAGCGCCGCCTACGAACGGGTCAACGAGTTCCTGCGCGATCGGACCTACATCACCGCCCGGGAATGGGCGATCTCCCGGCTGTGTGCTGACTTTCGCACCGAGACCGGCGTGGAGATGACGAAAATCGGCGAGCACCTCCCCGGACTCGTCCCGTTCATGACCGATACCTACTCGCCACAGGCAGTCAATCAAGCCCGTTCGGCCTTCGAGGGGAAGGTCCGCAAGTCCGGCGCGACGTTTCTTTACGGGGCGATGTCGGATTTCTTCACCGCCGAAGAACTCGATGATGTCATGTACGAGTGCACCGAGGTGGCGAAGTTCCTCCTGGAAGTCGAGGGGGTGGAACTCTCGGTCGACGAGGAGCTGGCTGCCGAAGAGCGCATCTCGAGTGTCATGCGCGAGGTTCGGGACGCGAGCGATCAGCTCCGCCACGACGACATCGAGTGTCCGGCCTGCGGCCACGAGTTCGGACGGGCGGAAGCGGACGGACACGACTGAGGCCCACCCGGCGATCCGAGCGCCCTTGGCGGTCCCGGACGCGGCGGCGCTCAGTCGCGAACGTTCTCGCCGATCGGATCCCCGAGTCGTCCGTCTTCGAAGACGATCCGGCCGCGGACCATCGTCAGGATCGGGAAGATCCCCTCCATCCCCTCGAACGGCGTCCAATCGCAGGCCGTGCGCAACGATTCCGCCTGGATGGAGCGGGTCTCGCTCGGGTCCACGAGGACGACGTCGGCGTGTCGTCCGGCCGCGAGTGCCCCCTTGTCCGGCAGATCGAACACCTCGGCCGGCCGTCGGGCCGTCACCTCGGTGACACGCTCGTAGGTGAGTTCCCCGCGTTCGGCGGCCGCAAGGAGGAGCGGCAGCAGCGTCTCGACCCCCGGTACGCCGCTCGGGGCCTCCCAGATGTCCGCGTCTTTTTCGGCGGCGGTATGGGGTGCGTGGTCGCTGGCGACCATATCGACGGTCCCGTCGACCAGCCGCTCCCAGAGGGCCGCTCGCGTTTCTTCCCCGCGCAGCGGCGGGTTCATCCGCCCGTGCGTGCCCAACTCCGGCAGATCATCGGTCGAGAGAAACAGGTGGTGGGGCGTCACCTCACAGGTCAGCCCGCCCTCGGCCGCGATGTCGATCCCTTCCGCCGTGCTCGCGTGGGCGATGTGGATGGGAACGTCCCGTTCGCCAGCAGCCGCGACCACGTGCTCGATCGCTTCGACCTCCGCGGCCGGCGGCCGGTAGGCGCTCCAGGCGCCCGGATCGGACCGCTCTCGCACCTCCTCGTCGAACGCTCCATCGTCCTCGGCGTGGACCGTCACCGGCACCCCCGCCGCCTCGGCCTCCTCGAGGGCGGCCTCGAACAGCTCGAGGTCGATCCCCATCTCGCCGGTCGAGTCCGCGAGAAAGATCTCACCCAGGGCAAAGAGCGGCCGCTCGAACAGGCTTTCCGGATCCCAGTCCGGGGCGACGCCTCCGTTGATCCCGTAGTCGACGATCGCGTCCTCGGCGTACGCGAGTTTCTCGTCGAAGGCGGCCCCCGTCACGGTCGGGGGCTGAGTGTTGGGTTGGTCGACGACCGTCGTCACGCCGCCGGCCGCCGCGCTCCCGGACCCGCTCGCCCACGTCTCCTTGTGGGACCCCCCGGGTTCGCGGAAGTGCACGTGGACGTCGATGGCGCCGGGCATGACCCGGAGGCCCGCCGCGTCGATGGTTCCCTCACGCGGCTCGGCATCCAACCGGTCTTCGACGTCCGCGATCCGGTCGTCCCGGATCCGGAGGTCCCGGGTGCGACCGTCGGGGAACGTGGCGTTCCGGATGAGCATGTGCGCGGTGGGACAACCGCGTCCCTAAAAGGTCCGATCGCGGAATGCGGTTTCGAGCGCTCGCTTGACGGGCGGCAGGTCCGATGGCCCCCCGGCGGCGGCGATGCTGCCGACTACATCCGGATCGAACGGTTCCCCGATCGCGTCGTAGACCGTCTCCAACATGGACACGACCTCCTCGCGAGCCTCGACGAGAACGATCCCGCCGACGACGGCGACGTCCCTGTCGGCCCGTTGGGCGAACCCGGCCACCTTACCGTCCGCGAAGAGGCCGTACTGGCCGGGCCAGAAGGTTCCGCGGGCGGTCCCGGGAAGTACCTCGATTCCGATCGCCGAGAGCCCCTCACGGACCCCCGCTCGGACGTGTTCGTACCGTTCGGGGACCGTGCCAACGTCGCTGGGGACCGCCCAGAGGAGCGCCAGGGTGCCGGGCCCCAGCACCACCGGCCGACCCCCCATCGGCCGCTCGTGAAGGGCATACCCGTTCGCTGCCGCCATCGACCGCACCGACTCCTCGCTCGCCAGCTCATGATCCCGGGGGCCGTAGGAGACGCGTCGGTCCGGGGGCCAAATCGCAAACGCCGGCTCGCCGGACCGACGGACGTGCTCGCGAATGGCGTCTCGGACGTCCGTGCCGTCGACTTCATCGAATACGCGCGGTGTGGTCATCGCCCGAGCGTCTCGAGGACGTCGTCGGGGCTCGCGTCGATGCCTCCGCCCTGGGCGAACTCCGGGCCACCCCCGCCCCCACCGCTGAAGGCGTCCGTGACCTCCTCGACGAGCGCGGCCGCGTCCACGTCCCCGGTCGTCGCGACGGCCAGCTGGAGCGGCCGTTCCTCGTTGACGAGCGCCACGACCGGACGTCCGTCGGTTCGCCGTTGACGGGCATGACGGGCGAGGCCGTCGGCGTCGACCCCGTTCACGCTGGCGATCAGCCACACCGCCCCCTCGCGCTCGACGGGGTCCACCGCGTCCAGTTGGGCCACGATGGCCCGATCGACCGCGTCCTGTCGCTCGGATGCCAGCCGCTCGCGCTCGTCCTGGAGCTCGGCGACGCGCTCGGGGACCTCCGGGACTGGCACACCAAGACGATGAGCCGCCGTGCGGGCCGTGTCGGCGAGTTCGGCACGATGGTCGATCGCGGCCGGGCCGACGGCCAGTTCGATCCGTGTCAACCCTTCGCCGGGGTTCGAGCGACCGAGCACCGCGATCGGACCGATCTCCCGGGTGTTGCTGACGTGGGTGCCCCCACAGGCCGCCCGGTCCCACCACGTCCCTTCGCCCAGGGTCGGCGCCTCGATTTCGACCACACGGACGTCCTCGCCGGCGTCGAAGACGCCTTCCTCCGTCTTCGTGTTGAACGCGACACCCGGCCGCTCCTCGATCGCCTCGGGCGGGAGGGTCTCCCACGAGACCGGCCGGCTCTCCCAGACAGCGCGGTTCGCCCGCGATTCGAGCTCGGTGAGCAACTCGTCGTCGACGTCGGTCGTCGTGCGAAAGTCGATGCGGACCTTTTGCGCGCCGATGTCGAAACCCCCGTACCCGAGGTCGTCGAGCCCGTCCCGGGCGGCCCCGTAGACCACGTGGCTCGCCGAATGGGCGCGTCGACAGTACGTACGGAACGTTTCGTCGATGCGTGCTTCTACCGTCTCGCCCGGGGAGAAGTTCGGCGGGTCGGCCAGCGTATGGACGGTCCCTGCATCGGTGCGGGTGACGTCTTCGACGGGGATGTCCTTGATCGTGCCGCGATCGGCCGGCTGGCCCCCCGCGGCCGCATAGAAGTATGTCCGTTCCAACCGGACGGCTCTGCCCTCGACCGCCTGGACGGACGCGGAAAAGCTCGTTCGGTCGGGCTCCTCGGCTGCGAGCTGGGCTGCCATCGGTCCGGGGGGTCGCGCCGGCACGGGTTAACCCCCGCGGTCGCCGACGTTCGAGGGGAACGCTCATGGGGCTTCCAGGCGAACGGCGGTCGAGATGGGAGTGCTGCGGCGGAACCTCGCGAGCGGACTCATCGTCGTGGCTCCCGTCGCCATCGTCCTGCTGGTCATCCAGTACGTGTTCCGCTGGATCGCCGATTTGCCCCTCGTCGCGGGCGTCGAGCCGCCGTGGCTTCGCGTGGTGACCGCCCTCGTCGTCTTCTTCGCGCTCGTGACGGCCGTCGGCTACCTCATGCGAACGGCCCTCGGCGTCCTCCTGGCCGACCTCATCACGGCCGGGATCAACCGCATCCCCGGCCTGCGCGTCGTCTACAATGCCGCCCACCTCGCTATCGAGACGGCACTCCGCAGTTCGACCGGCGAGATCGAGCCGGTCAAGGTCGAGACGTGGCAGGGCCTCCGGGTCAACGCCTTCGACACGGGCAATCGGACCGAAGATGGCCGGGTTCTCTGTTTTTTCCCGACCTCCCCCAACATCACGACCGGCTACGTCATCGAGGTCGAAGAGGAGAATCTCACCCGGACCGGGGAAGGGATCGAGGCCGTGTTGATGCGGGTCCTGAGTGCGGGATACGGCGGCCACCCTGACGCCGATGCAACCACCGTCCCGGTAGAGGGCGCCCGGGTCGTCGACCGCGTGAGTGGCATCCGCATCGACGAGGACGGCTGAGCTATGACTCCACTGGGGCTAGGAAACAACGGAAATTCGCCGCCGGCGACGAACGCGGATTAGTCCTGGGGGCGCGCGGCGGTCGCGGCCTGCTCGACCGTGACGCCGACCTCGACGGTCCCGTCGCTTCGGACGGTGACCAGTTCGTCCACGTATTCGAAGGTGACCGATCCGGAATCGAGCCCGTCGATCAACACGTTCAGGGCGTCGGGATCGACCGCTTCGTAGAGGGGCGGGAGGTCAAGCGGATCGCGATCGACGCGTTCGGCCACGCGCTGGACGATCCGTTCGGTCGGGGACAGCTGGGCGGAGGGTCGAGAACTCGTCGACATTGGTGGATACCTCGATATTCGGGGCAAAAAACGTACCGGGATCGGTGAGCCGTCGCTCAGCGCGCGAACTCGATCGCGGCACCCTGGCCGAAGCCGACACAGAGCGTGGCGAGGCCCCGCTCGACATCTTGGCGGATCATCTCGTGGACGAGCGTCACGGGCAGCCGTGCGCCGCTGGCACCCAAGGGGTGGCCGACGGCGATCGCTCCGCCGTTTACGTTGAACTTCTCGTCGGGGACGCCCAGCTGCCGCTTACAGTACAGCGTCTGGCTCGCGAAGGCTTCATTGAGCTCGACCAGGTCGTAGTCCTCGATCGAGCGATCCACAAGGTCGAACAATCCACGGGTGGCGGGGACCGGCCCGATCCCCATCATCGTGGGATCGACGCCCGCAACGTGGTTCTGGCCGACGCGGGCCATCGGCTCGAGGCCATGCTCGTCGGCGAACGCTTCGCTGGTCAAAACCACGCCGGCGGCCCCGTCGGAGATCTGGGACGCGTTGCCGGCCGTGACCGTTCCGTCGCCGACGAAGGCCGGTGAGAGATCGTTGAGCTGCTCGAGGCTGGTATCGGGGCGGATGCCCTCGTCCATCTCGAGGCTCCCGTCTTCGGTGTCGACGGGCACGAGCTGGTCGTCGAACCGACCTTCGTCCGTCGCGGCCCCCGCACGCTGGTGGCTCCGCAGCGCGTACTCGTCTTGATCTTCCCGGAGGATATCGAACTCCTCGGCGACTTTCTCCGCGGTCATGCCCATGTGCAACGAGTTGACGTTGTACTGCTCGTCGAGTTCCGGGTGGAGGTACGAGTACCCACCCTGCATCGGGACCCGCGTCATCGACTCGACCCCGCCCGCAATGACGACGTCGCGCTGGCCGAGTTGGATCGCGTTCGCGCCGTTGATGATCGCCTCC
>CAYSMB010000006.1:5843-22932 GCA_964432005.1 uncultured Halobacteriales archaeon | reverse complement strand
GGCATCTCGACGCTGAGGACGAACTCGTCGTCCTCTTCGTACAGTTCGTAGTCGTTACGACCGGTTTCGAAGAGGCGGCTCGGGAACGCGCTGTTCTGCAGCCACGAACTGGTCGGACTAGTCGGCAGGGCCATGGCTGATCACCCTGAGGCCAATCGAAAGTATGGTTCTGATTCGTAATAAAAATTACGCTCACTTCACCCCGCCCTCATGCGATTATGGGCTACCTCAGGGAGCGCCCGCGACCACGAACGTGCTGGGTGCCTCCCCATTCCGGATCTGCCTGGTCGCCGCCGGTGCGACGCGGACGGCATCGCCCTCCTCGAGGTCAATCGCCTCCCCTTCAATCTCGATGGTCGCCGCCCCTTCGACCAGGAAGTACACCTCCTCGTGGTCGTTCGCCATGATCGAGTCCTCGTCGTGGCCGATGTGGGCGTGTTCCCGGCCCTCCCAACCGGGATCGCACTCGAGCACCGAGAATCCCATCTGTTCGCAATCGAGCGCGTCCCGCATCACGCGCAACGCTCCGCCGTGCTCTTCGACGTCGCTGTAATTTTGCTTGGTGTACACCATCGAACCCACCTAACGGGTGTAGGTGAAAGAGGTTTCCCCCGTCAGGTCCGCTGGACCGGCGTGTCGCATGCCGGACATCGATCGGCGTCCGGCGGGATCTCCGCGTCACACCGGACACACAGGCGCATGTCACAGGGCGGGTCGCCCATGGTGGGAGCTCGATCGGCCATCCTCAATAGCTCTGCGTCTGAGAACTCGGTTCGATTTCGAATTCCCAGAATGAGCCCGATACCCGGGTGTCACCCGATTCATCGATACAGCCTTATATATGTGGCCGAGTCTCCAGCGACTGTCGATCGAATGGTGTGGACGTTCTCGGTGTTTACGCTGTTCGGCCTGTTCGCGTCGGTGCTTTGTGCGACCCTCGCGATCTACGCTTGGCACCATCGAGGGGAGCGGTCCGCGCGGAGTTTCTTCGGCCTCATGGTGGCATTGACCCTCTGGTCGCTCATTTACGGCATGCAGCTCGGCGCGACACATGTCTCGTTGGCCTGGTTCCTCCAGGGACTGACCCTCGGCGTTGCCGGGTTCGTTCCGGTTCTCTGGTTTGCGTTCGTCCTCGAACTCCTGGAGCTGGAGGGATGGCTGTCTCGCCACCGGCTCGGCGGCCTAGTGCTCGAGCCCGTCCTCTTTTTTGCCCTCGCGGTGACGAACGGTCTCCATGGGACGGTTTGGACGGACCTCGAAGTCCTGACGACCGAGCTGGGCGTGATTGGGGCGTTGGCCTTCGGGCCCCTCTACTACGCTCACATCGTCTTCGCCTACGCCATCGTCGGGATCGGCGTCCTGATGATCGCGGCGAGACTTCTCCGTGTATCAGCAAGACGGAGGGGACAGCACGCGCTCCTGTTGCTGGCGGTATTCCCGCCGTTCCTGAGCCATATCTCGTACACCCTCGAGGCGAGCCCGATCGCGGGACTCGATGTGACCCCGTTCGTGTTCGCGCTATCGGCGATCATCTTCGGCTTCGCGATCTTTCGGTTTTCCCTCTTGGATCGGTCGGTCCTGGCCCGGGAACGGGCGCTCGAAGAGATGGGCGACGGCGTCATCGTCGTGGACGGCGACGGACGAGTCGAAGATATCAACGCGATCGCCCGCCGCGTGCTCGAACCGACGCTTGAGATCGGGGATTCGATCGATACGGTGTTTCGGGCCGACGACGTCTCCACCCTCGATGGTGAGCTCATCGATGCCGGGGCCCGGACGTTCGATCTCCGGGTCTGGCCCCTCCGAGACGGGGGAGAGAAAACGATCGGGTTCGTGCTCGTCCTCCGGGACGTGACCGATCTGCGTACGTATCAACAGCAACTCGAGGTGAGCAGCCGCATTCTCCGGCATAACATCCGGAACGGCATGACGGTGATCGCGGGCCATGCCGACACGCTCGAACGCGAAGCAGCGGATGGCGAGGGGGAGTATGCCCGAACGATCCGCGAGCGTGCCGAGGAACTCATGGACATGGCCGAGAAGGCCCGCCGGATGACCTCGTCGGTGGACCCGACACGACGAGACGAGACGGAGGTCGACCTCGGGTCATTCCTGGCGGAGCGGCGCGAGCGCTTCGCGGCCACCTACCCTGGGATTCGATTTACGTTGGCGTGTCCTGACGCGGTGACGTTGCGAACGGACAACCCCGACGCCCTGGCGATCGCCGTCGAAAACATCCTCGAAAATGCTGCAGAGCATAACGACGCCGCCGATCCTGTCGTCACCATCACCGTCCAGACGCGGGACGACGAGATCGTCATCGAGTTCGCCGATAACGGGGCCGGTATTCCGGACGAGGAGTTAGACGTCCTCGAGCGGGGCCGGGAAACGGCGGTCGATCACGGGCAGGGGCTGGGCCTCTGGCTCGCGTATTGGGGTGCCCGGGCGAGCGGCGGGGACATCTCCTTCTCGAGTGAGGACGGGGGGACGGCGGTGTCGATCGCCTACCCGCGGGCGCCCCAACGCGCACCGCAGTGGACATGAGTCACTCCGGTGGCCAGACCGCGTCGAGATCGGTGTGCTGGAACGGCCTCGCCGCCTCCCCCACGTAATCGGCCACTCGGTGGCCGTCACCCTCGAGATAGTATTTGTATGTCGTCAGCCCCTCGAGGCCCACTGGGCCTCTGGCATGGGTCTTGCCCGTGCTGATGCCGACCTCGGCGCCGAGGCCGTAACGGTAGCCGTCGGCGAACCGGGTCGAGGCGTTGTGAAAGACGCTCGCGGAGTCGACGCTCCGCATGAACCGTCGGGCCCGCGTATCGTCCTCGGTCACGATGGCGTCGGTGTGCTTGGAACCGTACTCGATGATGTGATCGACGGCGGCGTCCAAGGAGTCGACGATCCGGATGGAGATCTCGAGATCGCCGTATTCGGTCGACCAGTCCGACCCGGTAGCGCGGGGAATATCGAGGATGTCGGCGGCCCGTTCGTCCCCGCGCATGGTCACGTCGGCCCCCTCGTAGCGCTCGCCGATGTCCGGCAGGAACGAGTCCGCGACTTCCTCGTGGACCAGGAGCGTCTCGACGGCGTTACAGACGGCGGGGTACTGGACCTTGGCGTCGTACGCGATCTCTTCGGCCATCGAGAGATCTGCGTCCGTGTCGACAAACACGTGACAGATCCCTTCGGCGTGCCCGAGCACGGGGATGTGCGTATTGTCCTGGATGTAGCGGACGAACTCCGAGCTTCCGCGGGGCATGATGAGGTCCACGTGCTCGTCGAGCCCGAGGAGGGTGTCGACGTCCTCGCGCGCCTCGGTGAGTTGGGCCCAGCCATCGGGCATCTCCCCACTGGCCTCGGCAATCACGTCGTAGAGAACCCGGTTCGTGTGCAGGGCCTCGCTCCCGCCCTTCAGAATCACGCCATTGCCAGATTTCAGGCACAGCGCGGCAATCTGGACCAGCGCGTCCGGACGGGATTCGAAGATCGTCCCGACGACGCCGAGGGGGACGCTCTGGCGGTACAACTGCAATCCGTCGTCCAGTTCACGTGCCGACAGGGTGCGGCCAAGCGGATCGGCCTGGCCGGCGACGCTGCGCACCATCGCGGCGATCTCGTCGATTTTGGTCTCCGAGAGTTTCAGGCGATCGACGAAGGCCTTGGTGTACTCGCCGGCCGCCAGGCGTTCCTCGGCCGCCGCGACGTCGGTCTCGTTTGCGTCTAAGATTTCCTCGCGGCGTTCCTCGATCCCCGTGGCGATGGCCTCGAGCGACGCCGATCGTTCGGCGTCCGAACGGCCCGCCAGCGAGAGGGCGGCCCGGGCCGCCTGGGCGGCCTTCTCCTCGGTCGGACGCTCCGTGACGGGTTCACTCATTTCGCTCACCGTTTACGGGCAGAAACAGCGTGCCGACGGGCTTTTCGTTAACGATTCGCTGGAGGACGTCACCGTCCACCGAGTTCGCGATGATCGCGGGGATGCCGTGCTCGCTCACGTCGCGGGCCCCTTCGACCTTCGTACGGATCCCGCCGAACTCCGCCGAGGCGCTGCCCTCGATGATGCGGTCGATCCGCTCGTAGTTCGCCCCGACGATCTCGATGAGCTCGGCGGAGTCGTCGTGTTCGGGATGGCCGGTGTAGACGCCGCCGACGTCGGTCAGCGTCACGAGCAGGTCGGCGTCGAGGCCGATCGCGACCGACGAGGACAGCATGTCGTTGTCACCGATCCGGATTTCGTCGGTGGCGACGGCGTCGTTTTCGTTGATGATCGGGACGATATCCCACTCGAGCAACGTTTCGACCGTGTTGCGGAGGTTCTGAAATCGCGTCGGGTGCTCGAGGTCCTGTTCGGTCAGCAACAGCTGGGCGGTCATGCGGTCGTAGCGCTCGAAGCTCTCCTCATACCGCCGCATCAGGTGCGGTTGACCGACCGTCGAGAGCGCCTGGGACTCCTCGATCGAGTCGCGCTCCTGGCTCACACGACCCATCCCGGCCCCGATGGCACCCGAGGAGATCAACAGCACTTCCGTCCCCCGCTCGACGAGGTGCATCACGTCGTCGACGAGGGTGTCGATCTTCTCGACGTCGAGCCGCGAATCGGCGTCAGTCACCGAGTTCGTCCCGGCCTTCACGACGGCGCGACCGGCGTTGGCGGCCTTCGCCCGCGCCGTCTCGACGGAATCGAGCTCGAGGCCGTCACTCATGGGTCACTTCCTCCGATAACTCGACGGCCCGGCGCTCGGCCGCGTCCAGCGCCGCGCGGAGCGACTCGTGGACGTCACTTTCACGGAGCACGCGCATCCCCTCGATGGTCGTCCCCTGGGGCGAACAGACGGCGTCGATGAGCTCCTCGATCGTATGTTCGGACCGGAGGACCGTCTCGGCGCCACCCTTGAACGTCTGGGCGGCCAGCGTCCGGGCGTCCTCCCGGTCGAGGCCGTGTGCCTCGCCGGCGGCCGCGAGACTCTCGATCAGGTAGAAGACGAACGCCGGGCCACTCCCGTTGAGCGCCGTGGCGGTCTCCATCAGCGGCTCCTCGAGTTCGACCGCGACCCCCACGTCCTCGAGCAACCCGATCACTTCCTCGGGGGCCGGGCCCGCAATAGCACCCGCCATCGACCCCCACTCGGCGGCGAGGTTCGGCATCAGGCGAACGACGCGGGCGTCGCTCCGTTCGGCCACGAAGTCCCGGGACACGCCCGCGGCAATCGAGACGAGGGTCTGATCCTCGTCGAGGTTGAGATCCTCCAGCACGGTGTCGACGAGATGGGGCTTGACGGCGACGAACACGACGTCGGCCCCCTCGACGTCCCGGACGTCGGTCGTCGTCGCCACGTCGTATCCCGAGACGGCCTCAAAGGCGTCGGGATCGACGTCATAGACCGTGACGCCGTCATGGCCAGCACGAGCGAGTCCTCGTGCGATCGCACTCCCCATGTTCCCACAGCCGATCACGCTCACGCGGACCATTGATGGTCAGTCCTCGGCGACGCGGGGACATAGCGACTTTGCTTTGGGTCCAGTCGCATCAGCCTCGGCGGCTGGGGCTCGCCCGGACATCGACGCCGGGGCTGTAGTGCAGCGTCGGCGCCCCATCGCTCTCCGGAATCCCGCTGGCCGCCCGGACGGTCTCGACCTCGATGGAGGCCTCGGCTTTCGCGACCGACCAGGGCTCGTGTGAAACGTCGGTATATCGGATCCGACCGTACGTGTCTTCGGTATAAAAGCGGTATCGCTCGAACAGAAACGACGTCAGCGGGCGTTCGGTGGCAGGGAACGTGTCGCCGGTCGGGCGGTACCGACCCCGAAACCGCCCCGGTCGTGCTCCGGGATGGCGCCGTCGGCTCTCGAAGCTTATCGCCCCGTCCGACCGATCCATCGCCACGTCCGCGAAATAGTACGGGAGATCATGGAATAGCCGAGCGCCGATCACGCTGACCAGGCTGTCGGCGTCGAGGCTGAAGAAGTAGACCGCGGCGGTACCGTCGTGACGGACGTAGGTTCGCACGTTGAGCTCGGGCAGCCGGATGCCGAGGCGCTCGGGGAACCCGGCGGGGCGAAGCGCCCGGTTCACGAAGGGGATCACCGACACCCACGCGTCCCCGCGATGGGGGTCGATGGTCAGGTCGGATGGCACGAGCGGCCGTAATCGTGCGGGATCGAGCGGATAGTTGACAAAGAGGAGATCCTGCCATCGCATCCGGAGCGAAACGACCATGCCCACACGATCGCCCCCCGTCGGCATAGTCCTCCGGCTCGGAAGCCGGCTACCACCAATCTTATTATCGGCGGTTGTCACCTTCTACCATGCGTCCCCGGCGGTTCCTCCTCCACGTCCTCGTGTTGTTGGGGATCATCGTCGTGGTAGGTGGGATGGCTGGTACCGCCGGGGCCATCCCGGACGACCGGCTGGTGGCCGAATGTGCAGTCGAACCCCCCGAAGACTTCGCGCCCCCGGAAGCAGGGAACGATACGATCGGCTGG
Source organism: uncultured Halobacteriales archaeon (assembly GCA_964432005.1). GTDB lineage: Archaea > Halobacteriota > Halobacteria > Halobacteriales > SKNY01 > SKNY01. The sequence continues at coordinate 16,452 of CAYSMB010000006.1, read as the reverse complement.
TTCGACGGCTACTGGTACAACGAGTCACTCGACGTCGAGATCGGCGATAATCTGAGCCCGGACCAGCTGGAACACTTGAGCGCCCGCACAGCTGCACGCGTCGAGGCGCTGCGGTGTCTGTCCTTCGACGAAATGCCCCCCATCGAGATCATGGATCGGGAGGCGTTTGCCGAGGAACAAGCGACCTTTTTCGAATCGATCGGCGAGCCGACCCGGCGGTTCGACAACCAGCAGTTCGAAACCCTCCTCGCGATCGGGAGCGACGCCGATTCGATCGAGATCCGCCAAGAGGCCCGGGAAGTGACCTCCGGCGGCATCTATGACTTCGAACAGGACCACATAATCGTGATCACCGACGATCCCGATACCTTGACGATCGACGAGGGGATCCTCGCCCACGAGCTCGTCCACGCCCTCCAGGATCAACATTTCAACCTCTCGCGGTACAATCGGGAGACGACCGATCGGGACAAGGCCATCCTCGGCGTGATCGAGGGTGACGCCCGCCGGCTCGAACTCGCCTATCGGGACCGATGCGAGGCCGGCGACTGGGGCGATTCATGTCTGGAGGCCGCCCAGGGTGCTGGCGGGCCCCCACCGAACTGGGCGCAGTACTTCATCAGCTTCCAACCGTACAGCGACGGCCCGACGTTCGTCGAGCGCGCCCACGAACGCAACGGCACGGCGGCCGTCAACGCGCTGTTCGACGACATGCCCCGGGCCACGCTCCACACGATCGATCCGGGGACGTACGGGACGGTGGCGCCGGAACTCGTCATGGTCCCCGATATGAGCGACGACCCGTGGGAGCGTCTGGAGATACCCGATGGCCCGGATTACAACGTCATCGGCCGGGCGGGCATGTCCGCGATCCTGATGGGCCAGTCCGCGGAGGCCGACGCGAACGAGCGCATCCTCTCGGCGACCGAGTTCCAGAACTTCGACGAGACCGGCCTCAACGTCGATCCTTTCGATCCGTTCAATTACGATCTCGATCAGACCGATGGGTGGCGGGGGGATCGACTGTACGTGTACACCAACGGCGAGGATACCGGCAGCGTCTGGCGCAGTCGGTGGGCCAGCCACGAGGACGCCGCGGAGTTCCTCGAGGCCTACGAGGCCCTCGCGCGATATCGCGGCGGGGAACCGGTCGCCGGTCAGGATCACACCTGGCGGTTCGGCGCCGGGAGCGACTTCGACATGGTCGTCACCATCGAGATTAACGATGCCGACCTCCAGATCGTCACGGCACCGACGCTCGAGGACCTGCCGCGAATCCACCAAACGGTCGATATCGAACTCGAAGACGATTCGAGCCCGACGCCGCCGGACGATAGCGACCCGGGGCAGGAGGATGGGGACACCGACACGAATGAAACGTCGGGGAACGTCTCCGATGATGCCGGGGACGACGCGATTCCGGGCTTCGGCCTCTTGGTGGCGCTCCTCGCGCTCTGGTGGGTCGCACTCAAAGAGAGGTCCGGGCGGCCCTAGAGGCTCCGTTCGGCGACGCCCAACGGCGGAATCCATCCGGGCACCCGATCGGACCGGTCGGCATCGAGCACCCGCACCTGCTGGGGTGGCTCGGAAACGAGCAAGGATAGCGGCCACTCCCGCGAATTGAAGACGCCGAGTCGTTCCTGTGCTCCCTCGGGGATGGAGACATCCGGGACGTGAACGAGGTCAGCGCCGGCGGTCTCTTCGAGGATCGCTGCGAGCAAGGCGGCACGGGCTTGTGGGCTATCTGCGCTGCCGTCCAGTCCGAGGATGCTGGTGCGGTCGCGTTGGGTCGTCACAGTCACCGCGGCGAGGTCGGCTTCCCCATGGCGGAATCTTCTGTACGATCGAACGCGCGCCCGGGGATCGCGACATCGCCAGCGCCAAAAGCGCCTCGAGCGGCGAACCGTTCCGACGCCCTCGGTCGTCGCGAGCAAGTCAATGGCTCGGCCGGGAACCGCGTCGGATCGCTGCACGTCGGTCGGATCGGGTTCGACGGTCCGATGCCACGATCGGACGCTTCGATTCAACCGCACCATCCCGCTGAGGACCCCGCGGACGAGAGGGTCGATGGGCTCGATGTTCGGGATAAGTGTAGATGGGCGCCGGAGGTGGACTTGCGTCTCGACGGGGCCGGTTGTATGCCAATCTTGTATCCCTGGCGTCGGAGTTTCAGAGGGTAGAGGGGCTGCGACGGCGAGCACGACTCCCCGCTGAGCGAGGCGGGCGAGACTCCGGTCGATCAGCGATCGGCCGAGACCATCGTGATGGTCCGGGACGGCGGTGTCGCCGGGTACGACGATGTCGACCGGGCCGTCGGAACCATTCACCTGTAGACGGATCCATCCGATCGCGCCCAGCAGTTTCCCGCCGCTCCACTGGACGAAGACTGGCGGGCCGTCCGTCCAGGGATTATGCAGGTACTTCCACCGGAAGGTCTCAAACGTCTGTCCGAACCGTTCGGCGATCGTCCGGTACTCGTCCGGGCGAACCCGTCGGAGGGTTGGGCGTAGTCGCTCGAACCGGCGTCCTTGGATCGCCACAGTGTGTCGCCGCTCGGAACGAGCGGCCCGCTATCGGATTGTAAACGAGCACTTACCGAACGGGGTCGCTACTGGATGTGACCTTCGCGTCGGAGCTGGTCGGCGTCCTGATTCTCGTATCGCCACTCGATGGTCGCCTTTTCGTCCTGCCAGTCCCAGGGCTCGGCTAGTACAACGTCGTCGACCTCGATCCAGGTCCGGAACCGCATGCGACCGGGAATGCGCCCGAGTCGTTCTACGCCGTCCGCACAGCGCAACTGCACATGGTTGCCGCCGAGATGGTCGGTGACGACAGCAAACAGTTCGTCGCCGCTCGGCATTCGGAGCGGCTTCCGTTGATCTTCACTCATCTCTAAATCGACGCGCTTGGTCCATTTAAAGGATCCGCGGGGCGTGATACCTCGTGACGTGATCGTCCGCCGAGGCGATAACTCGGTTCCGACTCACGGCACGTTCAAGGCTTCCACGTCCGAATAGATGATGATGCCCGAGATCACCGTTTCCGAAACGCTCCAGGACAAACTCGAGGAGGCAGCCGGCGGCGAGGACATCGAACCGGCGTTGTGGGAAATGGTCTATCGCTTCGAGCGAGGGAACGGGTCCTACGAGTAACCGGCGTCCGAACAGGTTTTTCGCGCGGCCCCCGAGCCCGGGGCATGATCGGCAAACTGCCGCCGGAAGCGCTCGCCGAGCAGATCCTCGATCGGACCGGCGTTGACGATGTCTCCGTCCAGCAAGGCCCTGCCTACGGCGAGGATACGGCGGCCATCGATCTCGACGGGCGGACCCTCGTGGTAAACGCCGACCCACTTTCCCTCGCAGCCGACCGGATCGGGACCCTCGCGCCCCATATCGTATGCAATGACGTCGCGGCCTCCGGCGCCCAGCCGCGGTGGCTGACAAACACCATGTTTCTCCCCGCCGATTCGCCGGAAACGGTCGACGCGATCACGACGCAACTCGATGAGGCCGCCCGGCGACTGGAAGTCTCGATCGTGGGCGGCCACGCCGAGTATTTGCCCGCTCTCGAGCGGCCGCTCCTGTCGCTCACGGCGATGGGCGTGACGGACCGGTACGTGCCCACGGGCGGGGCCTCTCCTGGCGATCGTGTGCTCCTTGTCGGTCCGGCGGGCTTGGAGGGAACGGCGATCCTCGCCACGGATTTCCGGGAGGAGCTAAGCGCGGGCGGTGTCGATGACGAGACCATCGATCGAGCGGCCGGGTTTATCGATGAGATCAGCGTGGTTCCCGACGCGCTCGCGATGGCGGAGGTCGCGACCGGGATGCACGACCCGACGGAAGGCGGTATTCTCGCCGGCCTTGTCGAACTCGCGGGGGCCAACGAACTAGGACTGCGTGTGCGCCGGGCGGACATTCCGATCCGCGCCGAGACCGGTGAGCTTGCGGCCGTTATGGATATCGACCCGCTTTGCACGTTCGGATCCGGGGCACTTCTCGCGACCGTTCCGCCGGAGAGGGTCGACCGCCCGCTGGGCGAACGGGTCGGGTCCGAGATCACGGAGATCGGCGTCGTCACCGAGGACGTCTCGGGCGTGGTGCTCGACGACGAGCGGATCGCCGACGCACCGACGGAAGCGCTCTATGGGCTGTGGGCGTAGGACGTTCGTCGCCCGCCTTACAACTCGATCGCGGTCGTCGGGTCGTCGATCTCCCAGAGGACCGGCGGGAGAAACGCGTCCAAATGGTCGATGAGCCGTCGCTCACTTACATCGAGGCCCTCGCAGTGGGTCTCCGCGTCTTCCCGAACGTCGACAACGAAGGTCCCGTCGCGAACCTCGATCTCGAGCGGGAACACCGAACACCGGCTCGGCTTCCAGTCGTGCGCGGCGTGGAGACTGCACATCCCCTCACCGTCAAGGAAATGACAGGCCTTCCCGTCGGCTCCCGCCGGGGCATCTTGGGACTTCTCCGTTTGCTTGATAAATCGGTTACCACGTGCTTCGGTCGTCGCCTCTCCGAGGGACGCGTGCTCCGCCAGCGCGAAAATATCAGGTTCGTATAGCAACACGCCGTGGTGACAGCACCAGGTACACTCGTCGACACAGTGAAACGTCCGATCGGGATCGAATTCGACGAGGACGTGCTTGCCCGGATGGACTTCGACCCACCGGCCGTCCTCGCGTGTCGTTGTCGACATCAGTTGTAGTCCCGCCAACGGTACCCACACTCGGTACACTTGTAAAACCGCGTCGGTGGCTCGTCCGCCGAGGCCGTTTGCTTGATCGTATACCAGGCCCGATCGTGGCCGCACTCATCGCAGTACACCTCGGCGGTGGGTTTCCCTTCGAAAGAGGCTCCTTCCTCGGTCTCGATGACCTCCGCCTCGCTCTGAGATTCCGTCGAGACGAACGCCTCCGCCCGGTCCCGGTCCGTCGAAGTTTCGTACTCGCAGTCCTGGGCCGTACAGATCATCCGGCCGTCCGAGGCGATCAGCATCGAACCGCATTCCTCGCAGAACTGCATGTGTCCCGTCGGGATGTGCTCGTCCGGGAAAAGCGTCGTGGTGGTCGCGCCTGGCCCGCTGCCTCTTAGCAGAATGATAATAAGGTCATCTAGACCGCCGGCAGGTCGCCTCGATTCCCCGGTGGTCCCGATATCTCGGACGTCCCGTACAGATGTTACCACAACAACTAAAGCCGACCTAGTGGAGGGCGAAAGTAGGTAGCATGACCGTCGACTTGCTGATCGACGTGGGGGTAATGATCGTCGACGGGCTCCGCCGAGGGTTCCTCTACGCGATGCTCGGGCTCGGAATCACTCTCGTCTTTGGCATGGGCGGAATCCTCAACCTCGCACTCGGCGTGTTCATGGTTATCGCGATCTTGGTCACCGTCGAACTCGCGGGGACCATCCCGCTGGTCGCCGCGATGGTGATCGCCATTGCCGTGACCGTCTTGATCGGCATGGCCATCGAGCGGTCCGTGTTCAAACTTGTCTACCGTTCCGAGGGCGAGGAACGGTTGCTGCTCGGGATTTTCGTGACGCTCGGCCTGGCGATCGCGATTGAAGGGGCGATCGCCCTCCGGTACTCTGGGGACTATACGGTCCCGTTGAACCTCCCATCGCAGGAAGTGCTCGGCGCGACGATTCAGGGGAGTTCGATCTTGATAATCATCGTGTCTTTGCTCACCTTCGCCGGGATGTACGTGTTCTTCAGCCGGAGCAGCGTCGGGATCGCGACCCGGACGATCATGCAGGACGAAACCGGTGCCGCATTGTGCGGGATCGACATCGACCGCATGCGGATGTTCATCTGGGCGTTCAGTATCGGGATCGCCGCGTTCGCCGGTCTCCTCTGGGGGATCGCGTTTAGTCAAAACGTCGGCTTTACCTTCGAGCTCACGACCATTGCCATTGTCGTCTCGATCGTCGGCGGGATGACGAGCATCGTCGGCGTCGTCGTCGCTGGCCTCGCGCTTGGGATCCTCTCGACGTTTATCACGGCCTACCTCAGCACGTACGCGGCGTCGATATCGCTGTTCGCAATCGCGATTATCGTGTTGCTGATCAAACCGGAGGGTCTGCAATGAACCGGGACCTGGCCAAGATCGTCGTCTTGGGCATCGCCATGTTGCTCATCCCGCCGTTGTTCTTCCCGGGATCGCGAACGATGCCCCGCATGTTCCAGCTGATCGGGTTGCTCGCGATCCTGGCCCTCGCGTTGAACATCGTGTTCGGACATACCGATCAGCTGCTCCTCTTTACCGGGGCGATGGCAGCCATCGGTGGGTACGTCTCGATCCTGCTCGCGAATTATCTCGGCGTAAGTCCGTGGGCCACGATTCTCGTGGGCGCGCTCCTGGCTGGGGGCGTCGGTGCCCTCGTGACCTTCGTGGCCGCCCGACGAGGGTTGGGCATCATCGTCATCGCGATCATCACGCTGGCGCTGCAGTTCTCGTTTATCGAGCTGATCAACCATTATCGCGATATTACCGGAGGCGCCACGGGGCTGCGGGTCACCGGCCTCACCATCCCGCAGTTGTCCGAACTCCCGCTGATCAGCGATGACTTCGTCCTCTTTTACATCATCGGGATCATCCTGCTTGCCCTGATGGGGCTGTACTACTATCTGATGCATTCGAAGTACGGCCTCGCCTTCGAGATGATTCGGCAGGACCAAGGCGCGGCCGAGTCGATCGGTGTGGATGTCGTTCGCTACAAGGTCCTCGCGGGGTTCATCGCGACGTTCACCATCGGCCTGGCGGGGCCGTTCTTCGGGCAGCGATCGGGGTTCCTCTCGCCGGGGACCTTCGAGTTCATCGAGGTCGACGTGCTGGTGCTCATCATGCTCGTCGTGGGCGGTCTCCGGACCATGTACGGGCCGCTCGTGGGGGCAGCGGTGATCGTCTGGATCAACCGACAGCTCCGGGACTACGCCGAATATCGCTCGATCATGTTCGGCGTCCTCCTCATCGTGCTGTTCCTCTATTTCAGACAGGGGATCGTCCCACAGATCAAGGAGTGGGTCGAGGAGTACGAACTCGTCGAGCGCTCCCGCGAAGTCCTGCCGATTTCAAAAGGATAGCACTTTCGCCTACCCCGGGGACGGATACGGAGGAAAACCGACGTCGCGTCTAGATATCTAGCGAGTGGTCGTAGGCGGGCATCGGTTCCGAACGGAAGATCTCCCGTGGCGAGAACTCAGTATCGTCCGGCCAGTGTTCGGGCGGATCCCCGGCTTCGAACCCATTGTAGATCTGGACGACGTTATCCATCTCCCCGTACTCGGTGTACTCGATCGGGTTCGCGTAGATGTCGAGGTCGAACGAGCCTTCACGGAGCGCCTCGCCCATGTCGGCGGGATCGGTCGAGTCCGCTTCCTCGATCGCATCCGCAATGAGCATGACCGCGAGATACCCACCCGCTTGCGCGTGATCGAAGATACCGCCCGTATCCTCGAGGTACTGTTCGGCGATTTCCGCGTAACTGTCCGAGTAAAAGTCGACCTGATTGAACGAACAGTAATCCGTTTGGGTCGTTTGTTCACCGAGCTCCTGCCAGTCCGCTTCCATCGGTGTGATGGCCGCCGTCCAGAGATCGAACTCGAATCCCAGATCGAGTGCCTGGGGAAACATCTGCGCGTTACCGGCCGGGTGAGCCGTACCCATGAAAAACTCGATGTCCTCCGGGAACTCCCGCAGGATCGGGGTGAAGTCCGACTCGGGGATCGGCGCTGAATCGGTATGCAGCGTGACGCCGTCCGGTAGGTACTCCTCGATACCAGCCCGGAACTCGTCGCCCCACAAACCGTCTTCGTAAATACAGGCCCCTTCGGTATACCCGCGCTGTTCGATCAGTTGGCTGATAGCCCGCGCGGATTGGGGCGTTGCGGCCAGATTCGTCCGGAAGATGTACCGGTTTTCCGGGTCCGTGATCGCGGAACCCCCTGCCGCGTGCAGGAAGAGCGGGACTTCCTCGTCGTTTGCCACCTGTCCGGCCTGGACAGCGGCTTCCGAGGATCCCGGGCCGATCCCGGCGACGGCCCCTTCCTCGATGTGGTCAAGGAATGAGGTCGACGCTTCGTCCCCAGTACTTCCGGTATCGACGTGGTTCAGCTCCACCTCGCGATCGAGGACGCCGCCATCGTCGTTCAGGATCGACGCGGCGTAATCCGCGCCGTCCCGGTGTCGCGGGCCGTACTGGGCGAAGACCCCCGAGAGTGGCTGGAGGCTACTGATGAGAATCGTATCGTCCTCGCCACCGAGACAGCCGGCGACCGAGCCGATCGCGATCCCCGCGCCGGTTGCCTTTAGATAACTCCGCCTGTCGATTGTCGAAAGCGCCTTCTGGGGCATTGCTACGAAGCGGAAACAATTGTCGGCGTTATTAAACCTTTGGACCCGACGCTCACGCGCTCAGGTAGCTCTCACGAACGTGATCGCTCTCTAACAGTTCGCTTCCTGACCCTTCCGTCGCGACGTTCCCGTTTTCCAACAAATACGCGCGATCGGCCATCTCCAGGGCGTGATCGACGTGCTGTTCGACGAGCAACACCGTGATGTCATCGCTGATTTCCTCGATCTTATCGAAGACCCGACTGGCCAGTTGCGGCGCGAGCGCACCGGAGGGCTCATCCAGGGCGAGGATCTCGGGGTCGGCCATCAGCCCGCGACCGATCGCCAGCATCTGTTGTTCACCGCCGCTGAGCGTCCCCGCCTTCTGCTGTTGGCGTTCCTGGAGAACGGGAAACATCTCGAAGACCTCATCGAGCGTTTGCTCGAATTCGTCCGAACGCGTGTACGCGCCCATTCGAAGGTTGTCACGGACGCTCAAGTCCCCGAAGAGATTCCGCTCCTCGGATACTTGGGCGAATCCGAGCTTCACGATGTCGGCCGAAGAGAGCCCGTCGATATCCTCTCCGAGAATCTCGATCGTTCCGTTCGATGGATCGATGAGGCCCGACAGCGTCTTGAGAAGCGTCGTTTTCCCGGCGCCGTTCGGACCGACGATCGCGACGATTGAATCCTCGTCCCGGACCTCGAGGGAGACGTTCCAGATGACCTGGAGGTCCCCGTAGTGGACATCGAGATGGTCGACGGTGATCATACCTCGACCCCTCCGAGGTAGGCCTCCTCGACCTGCGGATGCTGTTGGATCTCCTCGGGCGTCCCGCGCGCGATGACTTCCCCTTGATTCAGGACGATGATGCGGTCGGTACTCGCCATGATCGCGTCCATCACGTGCTCGATCCAGAACACCGAAATGCCGTAATTCGATCGCACTGCTTCGACGTTACCCGAGAGTTCCTCGATCGCGGCGGGGGTGAGTCCGCTGGCGATTTCGTCGACGAGGATCAGTTCCGGTTCTGCCGCCAGCGCCCGGGCCAATTCCAGTTGCTTTCGATCGGCAATCGTCAAGCTGCTCGCCTGCGCGTCGACCTCGTCCTCGAGTCCGAGAAATTCCAGGTATTCTAGACACTTCTCGCGCTCTTCTTGGAGGGATTGGGCGTCATCTTTTCCGAAGACTGCGCCGCCGACCACGTTTTCGAGGACGGTGAGTTCGTTAAACGTCCGGGCGGTCTGGAACGTTCGGGTGATCCCGAAGTTGGCGATCACGTGCGGTGGTTGGCCGACCAGCTCGGTGCCGTTGAACCGAATGCTCCCCTCGTCGGGTGCATACACGCCGCCGATGAGGTTGAAGAGGGTTGTCTTGCCGGCGCCGTTCGGGCCGATCAGGCCGACGATTTCTTCCTCGCCGACCTCGAGGCCGACTTGGTCGACTGCCACCAACCCGCCGAAACTCTTGGACACGCGGTCGGCTTCCAGCATTTATGAAACTGATCTTCTATAAATACGAACAGGTCTAAACTGTTTTGGTGCCGACACGCTAGGCCCGCCGCCAACCGACTCGTGCCGGCGGCCATCGAGATGACCTGATTGCGCACCGTCCTCAATCCCGCACGGTAGTCGGAAGGGACGATCGATTACGGCCCGCCGATGTTGACCCAGCCGCCGTCCACGTAGATGCCTTGGGCGGTGATATACGAGGAAAGGTCGCTCGCCAAGAACACCGCCACATTGCCGATATCTTCGGGGGTGCCCAATCGGTCGAGGCTTGTCTCTTTCGCCCGCTGGCGTGCTAGTTCCTCGGTCTGGTCGGCCGCGAGCCCCGTTTCGTCGATAAATCCTGGCTGGATGGCGTTCACGCGCACGTCGGGACCGAGCAACTCGGCTATCCCGAAGGTCATTGACTTCACTCCGCCTTTGGCGGCGCTGTACAGCATCGCTCCGGGTTCGACGAAGCCCTGCTCTGCTGCGGTGCTAGCGATATTGATGATCGATCCGCTTCCCCGCTCAAGCATCCGTTCGCCCGCGACCTGGCTACCGAAATAGACCCCTTTGAGGTTGATATCGATCAACTGATAGAAGTCCTCGTCGCGGGCCTCGAAGAATTCCACTGGATGGACGATCCCGGCGTTGTTGACCATCACGTCGATCCCGCCGTACGTCTCGGCCGCCTCGACCGCCTGGACGAGATCCTCCCGTTCGCGAACGTCACATTCAACGAACGTGGCCGCCGCGTCCGTGTCCCGCGTGATGGCCTCGAGG
>CAYSMB010000006.1:0-5833 GCA_964432005.1 uncultured Halobacteriales archaeon | reverse complement strand
GTCTGTGGCTCCTCGTTGATATCGGCGATCACGATGTCGGCTCCGTGACCCGCGAGCGCAAGGGCGATCCCCCGCCCGATGCCGCTCGCCCCACCGGTGACGACGGCCGTCTTTCCTGTGAGAAGCTCTGACATGCCTCCGGCTTTCGCTCAGCACCTCAAGAAACCTCCGCTCGGGGTTCTCCACCTACAACCAGGGGTACCGTTCGGTGTCAGCTCCCGCGTAGTCCGGATCGAGATAGATGAACAGTCGCTGGATTTCTCCGTCCCTGATCTCGAAGACATCACACCACCGCCCGCCGCCGGGCGTTCCGTCGGGTCGCCACGCGACACCGTCCGCAGTCTCGCCGGTGCTCGTCCCTTCGACGACGACCATGTCCCCGTCGATGACGTAGTTGAACGTCTCGTAATCATGCGAGAGATCGTTCACGACCGATCCCAGATCGGCGAACATCTCGCCGATAGCGTCCCGACCTGTCGCGATTCCGTATTTCGGGAAGTAGACCCTGGCATCCTCTGCAAACAACTCTAGTAGATCTCCGCCTCGATCGAGCCGCCGGAAATATTCGAGCGCGATGGCCTTCCGGTCGATCGCAGCCTCCTCGGTGTGGTGGGACATAACGGGATGGCAGGGGTTCGAGCCCATAAACCCTCGTGCCTCGACACCACGCCAGCGTCTCTTGGGCCGGAGGCGAACGGCCGTTGCGCGCTCACGACCGGCCTCGCCGCAAGGACATAACAATCATCAAATACCTCACCCGACCAGTGTCGGACGCCAATGGTCCGTCGGAAGACGCTCAGTCCCGCTGGTCCGAAGGATGCAGACGAGGGCTACCGGAACGCCAACCTGACGCTTCATCGGGATGAGCTCACTGTCGCCGGCTTAGAGGTCGGCGAGGAGGTGTTGGTCCGCGTGGAGGACAGTCAGATCATCGTCGAACGATCGGATTTTTGATGCGACGGGCACCGACCGAACCGGGTCGGTACCGACATCTACCGAGACAGGAACGAAAAGCGGTGGCCCGCCGGCCCCGAATAGGTTGGTATGCGGGCCGGTCCTGGCCCCAGCACCCGGGGCCAAGCCGCCCGGCGATCCGGTGTCCTATCCGTGCGTTGATATGGAGACGTGAGTCACATTTAAGTGTTGTCACGAGTCGTTCTCTCCCATGGAGACATACGTCTTCCACCTGATGCCATATCGGGACGTGGACGATATCGACGAGACCCGGTCCGCCTGGCCGTGGGTCGAGTACGACTTCGATCCGGAAAAGGGAGCGGGGTACTACAACGAGTACCTCGACCAGCTCGAATACGCCGCGGAGCTCGGTTATGATGGGCTCGGGGTGAACGAACATCATTTCAACGCATATGGGCTTCAGCCGAGCCCCAACATCACCGCCGCGAACCTCGTGGCCCGGACGGAGGACGTTACGATCGCGTTCTTCGGCAACCTGCCAGCCATCCGCGGGAACCCGATTCGGCTCGCCGAGGAACTCGCGATGCTCGATAACATCTCCGAGGGCCGTATTATCAGCGGATTCCCCCGTGGGATCCCCAGCGAATATCTCGCCTATGGTATCGATATGGAAGAATCGCGACCGCGGTTCGAGGAGGCGTGGGATTTGATTATTAAGGCCTGGACCGCGGACGAACCCTTCGACTGGGATGGCGAATACTTCCAATACGAGAACGTCTACATCTGGCCTCGGCCGTACCAGGACCCACATCCCCCGCTCTGGATGCCAGCCGAGTCCGAGGAGTCCCTCAGGTTTACCGCGGAGAATCAGGTCCCGACCGGGCTGGTTTTCCAATCGATCGACAAGATCAAGGAACGGTTCGATACGTATCGTCAGTTCGCCGAGGAGTCCGGCTGGACCCCCGGCGACGATGCCTTCAGCCTGATGCGGGCCATTTACGTGGCCGAGACGGACGAGAAAGCCCGCGAGGAGGCCGACGCTCACCTCCGGAAGTTCTACCGCACGTTGACGGCGGGGGTGCACTTCGGTGTCGTGTCGGGATTCATGGGCGAGACGCCGTTCAACGAGGACAACTGGGAGGTCTACGAGGAGAACCTGACCGAACATGGTGAGTTCGCCTACAATTACGACTTCGACGATTTCGACGAGTTCGGGGAAATCCTCGTCGGCTCGCCGGAAACCGTGGTCGAAAAAATCGAAGACCAATACGAGTATGTCGATGGATTCGGCCGGTTGGTCGGCTTGTTCCAATTCGGTGACCTGCCGGACGATAAGATGCGGAGGAGCCTTGAGCTCTTCCGTGATGAGGTCAAGCCGGAAATCGACGGCCTCGGGGAAGTCAAAGTATAGTCGCGGCGGATAGAAGCTTTAAATTCGTTCCTCTGGTGTCGGTAACGTATGGCATCTACGCTCCATCAGACCCTCCTGATGGTGACGGATCTCGACGCATCGCTCTCGTTTTATCGCGACATCATCGGGCTCGAACCGGCGGAGATCGCCGATAGCAATGTCGAATTCGCGACCGGCGATGCCACGCTCGTCCTCGAGGAGGACTTCGATGAGGCCGTCCTCGATGATTTCGGCCTTTCCGTCCCGGAAGACCCGCGCGGCGAGGGTGTGATCGTGGCGATCGGAGTCGACGATGAGGGCACCGTCGAGGACATCGTACAACGGGTTGCCGATAGCGAGCGCGCCGTCCTCATGGAGCCCCGCGAAGTGCCGTGGGGGCGGATCATGGCCTTGATCGAGGATCCCGACGGCTACACCGTCGAGATATCGGCATCCGCCTGAGCCGGGAAGTTTCTTTATCTCGAACGGAGATTCCTGACCATGGACCACACACCGTTTACGTTCGAGTACGCGCCACCCGCCATCCACCAGGGGCCAGGGGTCGTCGATGGGCTCGACGACGTACTCGCCGACAACGGGTCCTCGCGGGCGCTGATCGTCACCGACGGAACGCTTGCGGAGATCCCCGATGTGATGGAGCCGATCCGGACCGGACTGGGCACCTCCCACGTCCGGACGTGCGACGCGGTGACGCCACCGAAATACATCGCCTCGGCCGTGAGCGGCGCCGAGATGGTCGAGGAACTGGGAGCGGATGCGATCGTGGCGGTCGGCGGGGGCAGTAGCCTAGACGTCGCCAAGCAGATCCGGGTCCTCGTCGGCTACGACGATTCCCCCGAGGCTGTCGCCGAGCGCTTCGTGCGCGAGGAGGCGGTCACCACCCCGCCATCGGATGTCTCGTTCATCGATATGATCGCGATCCCCACGACGCTGCCGGGCGCCGACATCTCCCAGGTCGCCGGCGTGAATCTGAGTCTCGATCCCGAGGGCCAGGAAAAGCGCGACGTCCCGAGCGATGGGTTCTCGGACCCGCGGCTGATGCCGACGGCCGTGTTTCACGACCTCGAGCTCTTCCGCACGACGCCGGATCATATCCTCGCTCGCTCGGCGATGAACGGCTTCGACAAGGGCATCGAGATGCTCTATACCCGCCATCACAATCCGATCACCGATGGGGTCGCGGTGCGCGGCGTGCGGTTGCTCTCGGAGCACCTTCCGGCCATCCACGACAACGAGACGAGCGATGCGGACCTGGCCGGCATGCTGCGCGGGATCGCCGCCGCCCAGTACGGGTTGTCCTCGCCCCGCCACTACCGGGCCTCGATCATCCACTCGTTCGGCCACGCGATCCAACGGGATTACGAGGTCCAGCAGGGCGTCGCGCATGCGATTGCGGCACCCCACGTCCTCGAAGACCTCTTCGAGCAGGTCGACGGTCGACGGGAACTGGTGGGCGAAGCCCTCGATGTGACGCCCCCAGACGATGTCGCGGGTATCGTCGACGCGGTCGCAGCCGTCCGAGATGCCCTCGAATTGCCGTCCCAGCTCCGAACGCTCGAGGGTGTCGATCGGGACGACATTCCGGACCTCGCGGCCGCGGTCATCGCGGATCCGTTCATGGACGCGGCGCCGCGGGAGCTCAATGCAGAACAATCGGAGATCGAGGACGTCTTCCGGGCGATGTGGTAAGCCGGCCTTACTCCTCGGGGTCGAATTCCAGCGACGCGGAATTGACGCAGTATCGTTTGCCGGTCGGCTCCGGCCCGTCGTCGAAGAGGTGTCCGAGGTGACCACCGCAGTTCCCACAGAGAATCTCCGTCCGCGTCGTCCCGTGGCTGTGGTCCGGTCTCGTCTCGATGCGGTCGTCATCGACCGCGTCCCAGAAACTGGGCCACCCGCTTCCGGAGTCGAATTTGGTCTCGGAATCGAACAGCGGCGTCCCACATCCTCGACACCGGAAGGTGCCGTCGTCTTTCACGTCGAGGAGGTCGCCGCTGAACGCCGGTTCGGTCCCCCTTTCGCGCAGGATCTTGTACTCCTCCTCGGAGAGTCGGTCGCGCCATTCCTCTTCGTCCTCGGGCACGTCGGATCGTTGGCTCATCGTCGGAAGGAGACGCCCCGTGACCAAAAAGGGCCTGCCGATCAGGCGTCGTTGGCTTCGAGGTACTCGAGGATGTTGTCCGATTCCGGCATCGTTACGCCGTGTTCTTCGTTGACCA
Organism: uncultured Halobacteriales archaeon; assembly: GCA_964432005.1. Lineage (GTDB taxonomy): Archaea > Halobacteriota > Halobacteria > Halobacteriales > SKNY01 > SKNY01. The sequence continues at coordinate 1,288 of CAYSMB010000006.1, read as the reverse complement.
GCACGGGGACTTGCCGCTGGCCGGACACCCGCTTGACCTCGTTGCGTTCGGAGTGGAGTTGATCGACCCACACCGACTCGTATTCGATGTCGAGCTCCTGGAGTCGGTCGGTCACCCGCTCGCACCACGGACAGCCGTCGAGTTCGTAGACGGTGATGCTCATGTCCGAGCGCTGGCGGGCCGACCATTTAATCGTGTCGTGGATCCGGAAGCTGACTTACCTCGAGGTCCGTTCGGACCGTCGACAGGACGTCGAATCGTTCGTTCCGGCGGCGCTCGAGCCAGTGGAGCAACCGGGCGGCCCAGTGCAGTTTCCGACGTTTCTCCCGGGATACGGACGGATCCTCGAACGCCCAGCCGGCGAACACGAGACGGTCAGCACCGAGCGCGTCGGCCAGAAAGGCCGCTCGATCCCCGTCGGTGAATCCCCCGACGTTCACCACGTCTCCGACCGGCTCGACTTGCGTCGTCGGGAGCAAGAACCGCGTGTCCATGCGCGGAACGTGTCGTTCGAGCGCCGAGCGGTTGTCCCCATGGGCATGGAGTGCGACCGGCTGGCCGGCGTTGCTCCGCCCTACCGTGGTCTCCTCGTCCTTGTCGAGATCCGTGACGTGGACGTCCACGTCGACGCCGACCTCGGCGAGGACCTCCGTCGCCGTCGAGGCCGCGAACACGAGATCGGCCGTTTCCAGTTCGTCGACGTCCGAGCGGAGCGTGCTCGCCCCGCCGGCGACGCCGACGGTCCGGCCGCGGGCAGTGGGTAGATCATCGAGTCCCAGCACTCGATCCTGGCACAGCCTCGCGAGTGCGTCGCGTGCCGCTTCGTCGCGTGCTTGCTCGTAATCGAAATCCATTCGGATGGCCTCGTAGATCGGTTTCCATGTCGCCCAAGGCACGGCCCCGGTCATCCTGTCACGTCCCGCATCCAGTCCAGCGCCGCCGCGAGGTCCTCGGATTCGTCGCGGACGGCCTCCTCCAGCGTATGCAGTTCCCGCGTGGTGGCCAGGAGCATGTAGACCCCATCGTTCCCCGAGACGACGTGGGCACCGGCGTCAGTGGCGAGATGCTCGAGCAGGGTGACGCTCACGGTATCGAGATCTCGCAGTTCGAAGGCGTATCGGCGGCTGTCAGCCACGGCGGCTGCAGGCGCACCGATCCGATCGAGATGCCGCGCGAGTTCCGCCTTGCTACGGGGTTTGATCGCCCGGACTTCGAGGGTATCGTGCTCCGATTGTTCCCGGGAGAATTCGTCGGCGACGATGGTCGCATCCCGGGTCGCCGCGACGTC
>CAYSMB010000005.1:19837-23148 GCA_964432005.1 uncultured Halobacteriales archaeon | reverse complement strand
GGCACGCTGCCATTCGATCAGAAACAGGCCGGCGAGATCTGGTTGACCGCGGCACAATCGTTCTTCGCGATTTCGATTCTCCTCAACTTCGAGATCTCAGTCCGTGAGGCGCTGGTCCTGTTGGTGTTGTTTTGCACGCAGGTCCTCATCGAGTTCGTGATCGTGCGGGATATCTTCGCGGTGCCACTCACGAGTTTCGAGTTCCTGATGGTGTTCAGCGGCATTTACATCGTCCTCGGCGGGGCCTTCTTCATCGCGCACCGCTCGGCGTTTCTGTCGATTCTACGCCGAACCGGGCAGGTGGGACGTGCCGCTCTCTCCGGCTGAGGCGACGCCAACAGGTTCTTGATCGTCCCGTCCGATAGAGGGAGGCTACATGCAGCACCGGTGGTTGCTCTCGGGGGCGACGACGATCGCGATCGTGAGCGTCCTCCTGATCGCAACCGTCGGGACCCCGACCATCCTGGCACCCACGAACCAGACCTACGAACGGACGGAGGTCACGATCTACGAGGAGGATACCCTGCTCACGACGGTAAAGGTACGGATCGCGGATACCGAACGACTCCGATATATTGGTCTCAGCGACACAGAAACGTTGGACGCCGACCAGGGCATGCTCTTCGTTCATGATGAGCCCGGGAGACACCGGTATGTCATGCGTGACATGGCCTTCCCGATCGACATCGTGTTCATCGATCGGAACGGAACGATCACCGCGATCCATGCGGCGCCGGTGCCGGACGGTCCCGCGGACACGCATTACGCGGGGTACGGAACGTATGTGCTCGAAGTGCCGTACGGATATACCAACATGACCGGTGTCACGGTGGGCGACCGGGTCGAGATCGACGGGTATCCGCCGGGGGAGTCGTAGGCTCCCATGCGTGATGGCCGCTTTGGAGCGATGGGCCGGCTGAATGCTGTGTTGGCGTGGACGGGACTCGTGGTTCTCGGGACCCTCGCGATCTACCTCGGCATGCGGGGAAACCACCGGTGGTTTTTCTTTTCCGGGGCCGCGTTGGCGCTCGTCCTCGCCCCGGCGGCAGCCACTCGGAACCCGATGGCCATGCCTCCGTGGATCCTGATCGTGCTCGCGCTCGTTCCGGTGGTCGACGCGACGCTGTTTGGGGCCAGCCCACTGGCCTCGGTCACGCGATATCTCGCGGTCGCCACGGTCGCCCTCATCATTGCGGTCGACGTCCATCGCTGGACGTCGGTCCGGATGACCGGGGCGTTTAGCGTGGGAGTGGTGATCCTCGCCACCATCTCGAGCGCCGCTGTCTGGAACGTAGCGCTCTGGGCGACCGATCACCTCCTGGACAGGGAATACATTATTAGCAATGGCAGCAGCGACGCCGCGAACGCTGCGATGATGATGGATTTCCTCTTCGCCGCCATGGCCGGGTCCATCGCCGGCGTCCTCTTGTATGGATACTTGCGCCGACTCGGTGGGCTTCCGCCCGATGGCCGGGAGGTGCCGGCCCGTCCCCCGCACGAGCGCCGGTCTCTCAGCGACCGCCTCGATTTGCCGGTGGCGCCTCTCCGCCAGCTTTCCTATGCCCTTCAGATCGGGCTCGCTGGACTCCTCGTCTTCGGTTTCGTCGTCCGCGACGTCCCGACCACCGTGAACGCCGGACTCGCACTCGGCGTAACGTTCCTGCCGGCGGCGCTCCAGCGGAACATTCGTATCCCCCTCGAACCTGAACTGATCGCCTGGCTCACGGTCGCGGCCGTCCTCCACGCGCTGGGTTCTGCGGGGTTGTACGATCTCGTCGCGCTGTGGGATAGCCTGACTCATGCCATGTCCTCGTCTCTCGTGGCGGCAGCCGGATATGTGAGCGTCCGTGCGATCGATCTTCATTCCGACCGGGTCTATCTCCCTTCGACGGCGATGTTCGGGTTTATCCTCCTGTTCACCCTTTCCGTCGGCGTGGTGTGGGAACTGGCCGAATTCGGTGCCGACGCCGCGGCTCGGTCGCTCGAGGTCGATGCCGCCCTTGCCCAGCACGGGATCGCCGACACGATCGGCGATATGGCGTTTAATCTCGTCGGTGCGATCGTGGCCGCGACGCTGGGTGCGACGTATCTCGCGGAATTCTCACAGTCGATCGTCGACCGCCCCCGGACCACATAAGCATCGTCGCTTTGTGTCTTCTTTTTAAACTTTCGCCCTAAGGGTGCGTTTGAAACAGCCCATTTTCGTTTCCCCTCCGGCCTCTGGCGATTATAATGGGCGAAAAAGGCCTTAATCCCGCTTAACGATGCCGCTACTACTTGATCTGTCGGGGTTCATAAACACCCATGCCAACCGATCAAACGCCGATCAATCGTGACGACGACCCACCAGCCCGTGGCGCGTCGACCTCCGCACGGCTTCATCGCCGCGGGTTCCTCGCGGTCGGGGCCGGGGTCGGGTCGGCAATGGTCGCAGGATGTGCCGGCGTCACCAACGAAACGGACCCGAGCGAGAACACCGCGGACGGAGGGGACGACGGCGAGACCACAGGACGGTTCCGGTTGTTGATCAGCGACCAACCAGCCGCCATCCAGGATTTCAGCGAACTGAACGTCACCTTCGACAAGGCCCGAGTCTTCCAAGCGAAGGATGAGGACGACGAGGACGATGCACCGGGGAACGAATCAGACCCCGAAAACGGTACCGTGGAAGACGATGAGCTGGAGGATTCGGAACCCAATGACGACGATGGAACGGAGAACGAAACCGCCGAGGACGATGACGAGGAAGTGGAGGATGAAGAAGAGGACGAAGAACAGGATGAGGAGCGCGGGGAAGACGACGATGGAACGGAGAACGAAACCGCCGAGGACGATGAAGAGGATCTGGACGATGAGGAAGAGGAGGGCGAAGATGGAGAAGACGACGATGCATCCGAGGACGAGGAGGGACAGGGCGGGTTCGTGGAAATCGACCTCGATGGTGAACGGGCTGACTTGACGCGCCTCGTTGGCGAACGCGCCACACAGATCGCTGATTTACCCCTCGAAACGGGTCGGTACGCTTCGATTCATCTCTACGTCGACGAGGTCGAGGGAATCGCGAGCGATCAATACGATCCGGAGGCCCATCCGGGACAGGGCAACCGACCGGAGGATGAAAGCGGCGAAGCAGATCAAGAATCCGACGAAGCGGACGATACCTCAGAGGACGACGAGGAACCGATCGAACTGGAAGTCAAACTCCCCAGCGAGAAGCTCAAAATCGTCCGACCGTTCGAGATCGCTCCCGACAGCGCGGTCGCGTTCGTCTTCGACATCAACGTGATTCGACGGGGAGACGGTGGGTACAT
>CAYSMB010000005.1:0-19827 GCA_964432005.1 uncultured Halobacteriales archaeon | reverse complement strand
AACCGGTGATCGGCGAGTTCGGCCTCGTCGGCGAGGATGTCGATGTCGAGGAAGTCGACGACGATGGTGACAATGAGGAATCGTCCGAGGAGGACGCGCCGGCGGACAACGAATCGGACGACCAGCCGTCGAACGTCACTTCCTCGTAGTCAGCCGGTCGCCGATCGCTTTGCCCGACCGTTACCGGTCGAGTTTCCTGATTTCTGCGGTCAGGTCATTCCTCGGGCGTAGTTGAATCGCGGGCAGAAACTCGAGGGGCTGATCGGACTCGATATCGAGATCCACGCGACCGACCATCGTCGCCAGGGCAATCGTGAGTTCCTGGCGAGCGAAGTGATTCCCGATACACGTGCGTGGGCCGCCCCCGAAGGGGAAGTAGGCGTAATCCGGTCGATCAGGATCCGGATCGGTCCAACGGTCGGGCCGGAACGTTTCGGGCCCGTCCCACCACCGCTCGTCCCGGTGAGGAATCCATTGAGGCATGATTACCGTGCTTTCGGCCGGCAGGCGGTACCTACCGAGGTCGATGTCTTCGGTCGCCATGCGAGCGACGCCAGCTGTGGGCGGGTAGACGCGGAGCGTTTCGTCGATTACGTGTCGGTGACGCTCGAGCGCGTCGTAGTCCTCTGCGCCCGGACGATCACCCGCGACGACGGCATCGTACTCCTCGCGCAACGTGTCCCGTACCGCAGGATGTCGATTCAGGAGATACCATGTTCGCGTCAGCGTGCCCGAGGGCGACTCGTGGCCCGCCAGCATGAAGGCGGCCAGATTCCCTCGCACCTCCTCGCGGGATAGCTCGTCCCGCTCGTGGGCGTCTAACAGGACCGAGCAGACGTCCCGGTCCGCTCCGTCGTTCCCCCGTGATCGGTCCTCGACCAGTTCCCCGATGTACGCGTTCAGTCGGTTGACCGTTCGCCGAAATCGACGGTCAGTCGGTGTCGGAACCCAGTCGGGCAACAGCTGGCCCGGTCGGTCGAACCGGGATCTCGCGACGACCGCGTCGGCCGCCTCGATCACGACGTCCTCGCGGCCTCGCAGATCCTCGCCGATCAACGTCTCCCCGAGGATTTGGACGGTGAGCCGCCGCATTGCCCGCAACAGATCGGTCCGATCCCCGTCCGACCATCGGTCCACGAACGACGCTGTGACCGACGCCATCCGATCACGATACCCGTCGATCGTGTCCTTGGTGAACGCGGGGTGTGCGGCACGTCGGTACCGGCTCCAGTCCTCGCCGCTTGCGGTTGACATCGCGTGATCCTCCACACCCTCGAAGGCCTGCCGCTGGTTCGGGCTGATCGTGAACCTGTGTTGCTCCTCCACGAGGATGCGCTCGATCAGATCCGGATGGGTCACGAGATACAATGACTGGCCGATGATGCGCAATCGGATGACGTCACCCACCGCGGCCCACTCGTCGAACGCGCCGACCGGATCACGAGCGAATTTCGGTCCATGCCCGATGATGGGTATTCCCGGCGGACTCGGCGGGATTGTGGCATGATTCGTGGATTCATCGCCCCGAGGCTTGGCCATATGGATCGAACCCCTCGATCCCGAGGGTACGACCGCAGCGATGCTTTAGTGTTTCAACTCGGTCTCGTGCGGTCGAGACGTCCGGGGCCCCGCTGCTGGGGCGTTTGAGATTAACGAAAAGTTCGGCCTCGTAATCCAGGGTTATTCAGTCTCCGCGTTGACCGGTCGGAGCCGCGTCAGCGAGATGGCATACATTGCCCCGCACCCCTCGCATGGAATCCTGAGGTCGGCGGCCCTCTCCTCCCCGCGTGTGGACCCGGTGATCTCCTCGCCGCATACACATTCTAAGGAGAGTTCCATTCCTTGAGAAACAGTACATCTAGGGATATATACGTCCTGACCCAACGTATGTTGGTTCTACTCAAGTGGTGTCCACCCTTCTGGAACGCCAATAACCATGGCCGATCGGTCCGTCACCACGGGTCCGAACTCAACGGCATGGTAGCAGCGGTGCGCGTTAGCCGCTACTAAACTATTTAGGTAACTCGGTTAACTGTTTGGAGCTACAATATGTTTGTATGGAGGACCTCACGGCTTTCCAACGGGATCTCCTGGTTGTCATCGCCGGTATCGATACGCCGTATGGCCTGGCCATCAAGGAGGAAATGGAGGAGTATTACGAATCGGAGATCAACCACGGCCGGTTGTACCCCAATCTCGACGCCCTGGTGGAGGCAGGCCTCGTCTCGAAGGGCCAGATCGATCGCCGCACCAACCGGTACGAGCTCACCGAGAAGGGCAGATCCGTCATGGAAGATCGCAAGGCCTGGGAGGAGGCCCACATGAATTCGACCCCGCTTTCATCGGCGCCCTGACATCGATTCGCGAACGTAATCAGCCCGCCTCGCGGATGAAATCCGCGGCCCGTTCGCCGATGGCGATCGCGGGGGCGTTCGTGTTGCCGCTGGTGATCTCGGGCATGATCGCGGCGTCGACGACGCGGAGCCCATCGACACCGCGGACCCGAAGCCGATCGTCGACGACCGCCATCGCGTCATCGCCCATTTTTGCCGTCCCGACGGGGTGATAGAGCGTCTGGGCGGTCGACCGGATGTGGGTCTCGAGGTCGTCGGTCTCCGGCCAAAGCTCCGCGGCACGTATCCCGGCGAGGGCGTCCGCGTGGCCGATGTCGCGTGCCCGCTGCATGCCGCGCACGAGCGTGTCAAGGTCTTCTTCCGACTTGAGATAGTTTGGATCGATCAGTGGATCGGCGAACGGATCGTCGTCGGCCAGTTCGATGCGCCCCCGGCTCTTCGGGTGGAGGACGGTACAGCTCGGGGTGAACCCGTTCCCATCGGATGGGTTATCGAAGCCGTGCCGCATGAAGTACACCCGGGCGAGGAAGTACTGGATGTCGGGTCGCCGGCGGTCGGGATCGCTCCGTTCGAACCCGGTCACCTGACAGAGGACCTCGTCCGGGTGGATCTCCGGATCGGCAGTACACTCGTAGGCTGCGGATGCGGTGAGGTGATCCTGCAGGTTCCGGCCGACGCCGGGCAGATCGACGCGGACGTCGATGTCGTGGGATGCCAGATGCCCAGCCGGGCCGATTCCCGAGAGCATCAGCAGTTTCGGCGTGTCGACTGCGCCCGCCGAGAGGATCACCTCGTCGGCCTGGACTTCCCGACGCTGGCCATCCTCCACGTATGCCACACCTCTCGCTCGTCGCCCATCGAAGAGCACCCGCGTGACTCGAGCGCCAGTGCGAGCGACGAGGTTGTCCCGATCAAGCGTCGGATGCAGATAGGCGACCGCAGCGCTCTGTCGCCGTCCATCCTTCACCGTCACGGGAATGGGGCCCATCCCGGCCTGGGTCGCTCCGTTGATGTTCTCGTTGCGCTCGAACCCGACCTCGACCGCGGCCTCGATCAACGCCTCCGTGACGGTACCGTAGGGATGTTCCTGCTGGACATGGAGTGGCCCCCCGGTACCATGTAACTCGCCGTTCCCACAGGCGTAGTCCTCCATCCGCCGGAAGACCTCGAGCATGTCCGCCCACGCCCAGCCGTCGTTGCCCAGCTCGGCCCACCGATCGTAGTCGGCGGGATTGCCTCGCACGTACATCATCGCGTTGATCGCGGAAGAGCCGCCCAGCGTCTTGCCCCGCGGCCAGTACTCCTCCCGGCCGTTCAGCCCCGGCTGGGGCACCGTCGAGTAATCCCAATCGACCTCCGAACGCATCAACTTCGGAAACTGGGTCGGCCCGTGGATCTCGGGTTTGTCGTCGGGCTGCCCGGCCTCGAGGACCAGGACGTCCATATCTGCATCCTCGGAGAGGCGATGTGCGAGAGCACACCCCGCCGAACCGGCACCGACGATCACGTAATTGAAGCTCCGGGTCACGTGCTCGACACCCTCCGTGTCGTCGACCTTGAATGTATGCGTCGCGGGGTGCTACTCCCAATCGGCCGGGGAATCGGAAGGAAGCTGACCCCGTTGGCTTCGATCGTCTCGATCGGGTCGTTCCTGAGCTCGAAGATGGGCAAGTATTCCTCACGCGAAGATCCGTCAGGGCGAGGGTTCGATGAAGACGGCGTTGACATCCGCGTCCCATTCGGTAATCGCCGCCTCCATCGTGTCGATCAGCGTTTCGATCTCCCCGGTGGTCATGCCATCCTCGAACTCGACGCTCGCGGTCACGAGGGCGTCATCCGGCCCAAAGTAGACCGAACGGAGGTCGACCACCTCGACGACGCCATCCGTCTCGAGGATGATCGATCTGAGTTCGCGTTGATCCTCGCCGAGGAAACCCTCCCCGAGCAGTAGCCGTTTGTTCTCCCACGCGAGCAACAACGCGAAACCCATGAGCAACAGCCCGATGAGAAATGACGCGACCGCGTCGTACAGTGGATTGCCGGTAACCCGGGAGAGCCAAATCCCGAAGAGGGCGAACCCGGCACCGAACCCCGCGAGCGCGTCCTCGGTAAACGCAGTCAGCGTCACCGTATTCTTCGTTTTCCAGAAGGTCTCGCGGATGCTGGTCCAGCCGTGGGCGTCCATCTCGGCTTGCATGCCGGCATACGCCTTGTTGAAGGCCCACGCCTCGAAGGCAATGGCCCCGAGCAAGACCGCGTAGTTCACCCAGATCCCGGGAATCTCGAACCCCAATACCATTGCTTCGCCGGGCCCCCGAACGGTCGGATGCTGGATGGCATGCCACCCGTGCCGTGCACTCTCCCATCCGGCGATCCCGAAGAGCAACACCGCGACCAGAAAGCTATAGAAGAATTCCGCCTTGCCGGTGCCGAATGGGTGTGTTGCCGACCGGCCCCGGTCGCCGAAACGGAGGCCGACCAGGAGGAAGACTTGGTTGCCGGTATCCGAAATCGAATGGTAGGTTTCCGAAAGCATCGCCGGACTGCCGGTGATCGAAAAGCCGACGAACTTCATGACCGCGATCGCCCCGTTCGCGATCAAGGCGGCGATGACGACGGATCGACTTTCGGCCATCCTCCTCGATATGGCGGCTCCGTCCTCAAAGGGCTCTCTGTTTATCACCTCAGAAATGGTTCTATTCCTGGCCGCGGCTCACCAGGAGGCGCCAGCGTCCGAGGATTACCGCGGAGATCGATCAACGCGCGTCAAGAATCGTACGCCAGCACGGAACAACCACGGAAGAGTGCTCGCCCTTTTTGATCCGCAGCGAAGGACCATACTTCGAATACTAACCGCCAATCACGAAACCCTAGTAGGCCCCCTTTCCCTGACGTCCGGTGTCCGTACAATGTCGGCGTTCAGTCCGAAATGAATTCGTTACTCCGCCAATCGACGCCGTTCCCGGATCCCGAATCCGTCGGCCCCTCGACGACCTCGACCGTCGCCGGCCGCTCCTCGCCCTCGACGATGCGTGTGGCTTCCAGTTCCCCGTCGTTGGAGGTGATCGCCGTCAGCGTCCCCTTCTCGGAGCGATACGCGATATCCCGGAGGACCTCGAACATAGCATACTGGAGCGCGCTGTTCTGGAGGACCGTCTCGCGATCGCCCTTGAACGCTGCATACTCCACCAGCTCCGAGGGGATCTCCTCCTCGTCCTCGCCCCATCGCGGCGGCCCGGCGGTCCCCATCTGGGCCTCCGGCTCTTCCTCATAGACCCGGACTTCCGTGACGCTGGCCTTCAGCTGCGCGGGCGGCGTGTACTTGCTGACGATCCCCTCCTCGGGCACTGCCTTGATAATCAGCGTATTGTTCCGTCGAGTCAGATCGATCCCGACCATGCCCTCGGGCAGGTCGGGATCCTCCAGGTATTCCTGGAGGTCCTCGAAGGGAAGTTCCAACGTCGAATGCAGTTTAAACACTTCTCCTGTCATAGCTAGGGGCGAGACGGCCAAAAGCCGTCTTCTTGGCTCGGAGTAGGGGATCGAAGCATTTAGCGGCTATCCTTTCGACCGGCGGCCCGACGGAGAAAGAAACTCCGGGCGGGCACTCACGCCGCCTGCAGCGTCTGCCCCAGTTCACCGCGCTCGTCGAGCTCCGCGAGGATGTCGCTGCCGCCGACGAATTCGCCGTCGACGTAGGTCTGGGGGATCGTTTCCCACCCGCTGTGGCGTTCGAGTGCCTCACGGAACGCGTCGAGCGCCTGCAGGGTGTCCACGACCTCGAAATCCTCGCGATGCTGGGAGATCAGGTTCAGTGCGCGCTGTGAAAACCCACACTGGGGCATCAGGCGATTGCCCTTGATGAATACGACCACCTCGTTGTCTTCGATGGCCTCGTCGACGAGCCGCGTGACCTCATCCGGGTCCAGTTCTTGGTCGGGCTGGAACGTCATGGGATCACGTTGGGCCCCCCGCGGAAAATGTCTTGCGAGTTACCCCTCGCCGTTGACGGGGATGACCTGGACGAGCGAGTGGATCGGGACGCCTTCGATCTCATCGATCCCCCGCTTGTCGACCAGGACCGCTCCGCAGACGGGGTCGCCCCCGGCCGCCCGAACGGCCTCGATGGTTTCGGCCATCGTCGTGCCCGTGGTGATCGTGTCGTCGACGATGTAACATGCCCGCCCCCGGATGGTCGCGAAGTTCCTCGAGAATCCACCTTCGAGGTCGCCGAGTTCCCCCTCCTCCCACTGGTGCTTGCGCGGCGCGTAGGTGGCCAGGTCTGTGTCCAGCTCGTGGCCGGCCATCGTCGCCAGTGGCGCCCCGGCCTTCTCGATGCCCACCGTGAGATCAATCTCGTCACCGTGCTTGCCTAGGAGGTCTGCAATTGCGCGAGCGACGTGCCCGAGCCGGGCACTGTCCCGGCCGATGGCGCTCCAGTCGACGTGGACGTCCTGGAGCGGCTGACGGGGGGCCGCCTCCGCCCGGTCGTCAGTGCGATCGACGAGCCAGCTCGCGGTCTCCCGGGAGACGTTCAGCTCGTCGGCGATCTCGCCCTTCGATAGGCCCCGGTCGGCCAATCGCGCGGCGTCCTCAATGAGGTCGTCGACGTTCTTCATGTCATCCCCAGGGCCGCGCCGACCCTAAATGAACTGGCCCGGGACCGCGCCATTTAGGGACCTCACGAGCGTGAAAGCGTTATGCGCCGGTACGATCTCCTCTATCGTCTCTATTCGGAGTTCGACACGGCCACGCTTCGCGAGTATCAGCGCTTCGTCGATATCTTCCCGCCGGCGGACTCTCGCGTCGCGCTCGAGTACTGGGAACGCGCCGACAACGAACTCGAGACCCGGAAGGAACGGATCGGGCGGGCGACCCCCGGCGGACGCCCGCTGGCGGAGATCGTGGCCCGCGTGACCCGCGATCAGGCCTTCACGGCACTTGATTTGCACGCGAAATACGGTCGGGCCGTCGATGTCCTGGTCCTCGACGTCGACGAAACGTTGCGATCGGCCGGCTCGACCGACAACGAGATCCCCCGCTCCACGCTGGCGGTCCTCCAGGATTTCCACGACCGCGGCGTGCCGATTATCATCTGCACCGGACAGACCCTCGAGAACGTGAAGGGGTTCGCGATCCAGGGATTGGGCAGCTCGGTCGTCCACTCGGGCGACCTGAGCATCGTCTACGAGGGCGGCACCGGCGTGTTCACCCCGGGCCACGGCACTGAAACGAAACGGTTGCTGTATGAGGAGCTGCCCGACGACACCGTCGCGACGTTCGATCGTATCCGCTCGCGGATCCTCCGGGGGGCGCCCGAGCGCGTCCGCCGCGAGTGTCACCTCCAGGGCAACGAGTTCAACGTCACGCTCAAGCCGAATTTCGAGACCGGCAGCGAACCGGCCGTCGAGATCGTCGAACGGGCACTGGTCTACCTCCTTGACCTGCTCGGGGAGGTCGTCGCCGACGCGCCGACCGGATCGGAGTGGGCGCACGCGTTCTACGCCGCGAACGATCCGGAGATCGCGAGCGCGTTGTCCAGCCGGGACGCGAGGCCCGGGATCGATCCGGGGGAGATCCCCGGGGGCACGCGAGAGCGCTTCGACGCGATCGACCTCGCGCTGTATCCGGGCGATGCCGCGGAGATCAGCAGCCGGGCGCTCCACAAGGCCGCCGGCGTGCGCGCCGCATACGAGGTGCTGGGACTGACGGACCCCTTTGCCGTCATGCTGGGCGACAGCAAGAGCGACCTTCGCGTGATGGAGTGGCTGGCCGCGGAGGACGCGGGGATCGCGGCGGCCCCCGAACATGCCTCCGAGCAGGTCCTCGACCACGTTCGCGGGACCGACGACCTGGTGTTTCCGCCCGGCCGCAGCGTCGACGTGTTGCGGACGGTCGACGCGATGAACCGCCTCGACGCGATGGCATCGGTGACAGACACGCCGGCAAAGCCGCAGGAGTGATCGAGTCCGAGTGGAGAACGCAGATCTTTATTCGCCCCATGCGGTCGCATACACATGATGCGCGAACGCACGCTCGAGGAGTCCTTGTCGTCGATCGCCTCTGGGGAGATTGCCCCCGGCGGTGGCTCGAGTGCGGCCCTGGTGGGGGCGGTCGGTGCCGCGACCTGTGAGAACGTCTGTCTCCTCTCGATCGAGGACGAGGATGAGGACCTCGTGACCGCCCGAGACGAGCTCCGGGAGCGCCGGGCGGTGCTGCTCTCGCTTGCCGCCGAAGACGAGCAGCTCGTCGAGGCGTATTTCGGCAATCCCGATGTGTCGGTCGGCCAGACCGAGCTCGAGGAGCTCACGGAGGTCCCGCTCTCGATCGTCGAGGAGACGGCGGGGGTCCTTGAGGCCGCGACGACGGTCGTCGCGCGGGGGAAGCAAAACGCCGTGCCGGACGCCATCGTCGGCGCAACGCTCACGCATGGGGCCCTGGAGGCGGCCCGCTTCATCGTCGAATGTAACGTCCCGTACCTCGACGACGAGGACGTGGTCGATGGCGTGAACCGGCGCCTCGAGGCGGCGACCGACGACGCGGCCCGGGCATATCGGACGGTTCAGGATCGAGAGGCACAGTTCACGTAGCCATCGCGCACGGATCCACTGGTCACTCGCGCACAAGATGCCGGGTGAGCTGCCGCGTCACGCGTCCTCGACCAGCGCGGCGAACTGTCTGGCGCGCTCCTCGAGGGCCTGCCAGTCCTCGGTTGCGAGGACGTCATCGCTCACGAGCGCGCTCCCGATTCCAAGCCCGACGGCGCCCGCGTCGAGGAACGATCGGGCGTTCTCGAGGTCGATGCCCCCGGTCGGGATCAGGCGTAACTGCGGAAACGGCCCAGTCAACGCCCGTAGATGGCCGTGGCCCACCGTCGACGCCGGGAAGACCTTGACGACGTCAGTGCCGGCCTCCAGCGCCCGCTGGGCCTCCGTCGGCGTCATGATCCCCGGAATCACCGGAACGCCGTGACGGTGGCCGGCCCGCATCACTGCCTCCGAGAACGATGGCGTCACGATGAATTGCGCGCCCGCATCGATCATCCGAACCGCCGTCGGTTCGTCGAGGACCGTCCCCGCCCCCAGGAGGACGTCGGGATCAGCCCCGTACAGCTCGCCGAGGCGCTCGAGCCGTCCGGCTGCGCCGCTTCCTTCCGCCGTGACCTCAAGCACCGTAATGCCTCCAGCCACCAGCGCTTCCCCGATCGGCGCGAGGTGCTCCTCGTCGGCGCCACGCAATACGGCGATGACGCCGTCTTCGAGGAGCTGTGAGATTGTCCCGGCCTGTCCGCTCATACGATCAGTAGGCGTGCCCGGCGGTTAAACCTGGGCCGATCAATCGTCCGCGGTCACCGGGCCCGGCGAACCGGCGTGAGTGGCCTCGAGGCTCGGCGGATATTCACCCCGGTCGAGTTTGAGATCCGAGCGCGGCCGCGCCATGCAGGTGAGCGCGAACTGTTCGGCTTCTTCGGCGGTCAGCCCGCGTGCCGCCGGCTGGGTCACCTCCCCCTCGAGAATCTCGGCCGAACACGCCAGGCACATCCCCACGCGGCAGGAGTACTCCTGAGCGATGCCTTCCTCGATACACCGTCGCAGGATCGTCTCGGTGTCCTCGACCGTGATCGTCTCGCCCGTCCTGACGAACTCGACGGTGTACTCCGCCATGACCCCGGCTTCGCCCAGCGGTATCAAAAATTTTCGTTCCCCTCGCCCATAAAGAGTTTAGGCGCAACCCCTCCCACCGCGTGACATGGCGACAGCCGCGGACGGGGATGACCCGGCGCACGATGCGACGTGGGACCTCATCGTCGTCGGAGCGGGGACCGCCGGCAACTACGCCGCGGCGACGGTCGCAAAGGCCGGGTACGATGTCGTGGTCCTCGAGCGCAAATCCGAGAACGAGGCCGGCCACATCGCATGCGGCGACGCGCTCAAAGGGGCGACGGATTTCCCTGCGGCGATCCCGAAGGACTACCTCGAGCCCGCGATCACGAACACGGACGTCGATCACGGGCGCTTCGAGATCCCGGATCACGATACGGTTCTGGAAATCCCCGTTCCCGGCGAGCTGGCGGTCGTGGATCGGTGGCGATACGGGCAATGTCTGATCGAGGGTGCCACCGACGCGGGCGTTGACTTCCGATACGACACGGTCGTGCAGGGTGTGGAGCAGGACGAGGACGGCCGGGTCGTCGGCGTCCGGGCCGCACGGAACGGGAACGTGACCACGTACGAGGCCGATGTGGTCATCGACGGCGCGGGGGCGATGTCGATCCTCCAGGACGACCTCGACGCAAACGGGACGACCTTCGATACGAACGTGCGTTACTCGCAGTTCTGTTCGGCCTACCGGGAGATCGTCGAGGTCGACGAGGAAGTCCCCTGGAAGGACGCGCTGGTGTTCAAGCCCACCGAGCGGGCGGCGGGCTATCTCTGGTATTTTCCCCGGACGGGCACCGAAATCAACGCGGGCCTCGGCTTCCAGATGAACGAGGATCCGATGGAACTCGTCGACGTGCTCAAACGGGATCTGCGGGCACGGCCCGAGTTCGCCAGTGCGCGGGTCAAGGACAAGCTCGGGGCGGCCCTCCCGACGCGCCGGCCATATGATTCGGCCGTGGCGCCCGGCTTCATGGCCGTCGGGGATGCCGCGGGTCACGTCAACCCGACGACCGGCGGCGGAATCGCTGGAGCGGCCTACGCGGGCGCGTACGCTGGGGAGGAAGCCATCGGAGCAATCGAGAACGGGGGCGTGAGCGAGGCCGATCTCTGGGACTACAATGTCAACGTCATGGAGCACTTCGGCGCGCGCTATGCCGCCCTCGACGTCTACAACATCCTCTCGACGGCCGTCGACGTCGACGAGCTCATGGGGCTGCTCGCGGCCTTACCCGGCCAGAAGCTCGCGGAGGCCCTCTACGGGGGGACGACCGACCTCGGGCTCGGCCTGAAGCTCCGGATCGCGATCGATAGCTTCGGCTACTGGGGCCTGATCCGCACGTTGATGCGGACGAAAGGCCTCGCCGACGAACTCCTCGAACACTACGAGTCCTATCCGGACCACCCCGACGGGTTCGATGCGTGGCAGACCGAACGCGATCGGATCATGGAACGCATCTACGAGCGGACCGGCGCCGACGCGAAGTACTAGGCCGGCGGTTCTTAGGCGAGGCCGCACCCACCGGGGATGACCGCCCCATGTCCGACGCCCTCCACTTCGAAGCCATGGCTGACGTCGATCGCCCCCTGGTTACCCTCCTGGCCCCGCACCTGCGCGCTCACGTCGGGCTCTTGGCCCTCGGAACCCTCGCCGCGATCGCCAGTCCCGTCGCCACACTGTTACCCATCTACCTGGTCGAGACGGTCATCGACGAGGTGCTCCTCGCGGAGGCCGCCGGCGTGCCGTTCGTCCCCGACGCGTGGGCCCCGGCCGGCGGATCGGGCCGGATCCTGACCGTCGCCGGGATGATCGTCTTGCTCGCGTCGGTGGGCGCCGTGACCGCCTGGTTGGGAACGTGGTGTTGGGGACGGATCGCCCAGGCGATCCAGCACGACATCCGAACGGAGACTTTCGGGGCCCTCCAGGCGCTTGACCTCGCCTTTTTCGAATCCGAGCAGACCGGCCAGCTGGTCAGCGTCCTCAACGACGACGTCAACCAGCTCAACCGGCTGCTCGAACGCTCGCTCGCCCAGTCCATCGAGATTGCTGCCAGATTTCTCGCGATCACGGTCCTCCTGTTCGCCATGCACTGGCAACTGGCCCTCGTGATGACGGTGCTGATTCCGTTGCTCGCGCTCACCGCACGGGCCTTCGTGCGGCGGCTTGCGCCGAAACACCGGCAGGTCCGCCAGCTCGTGGGCGCGCTGAGCGCCCGGCTCCACAATACGATTTCGGGGATCACCACCGTCAAAGCGTACACCCGCGAGCCGATCGAGGCCGAGATGGTCGCGGCGGCCTCGGGGGCACTCCGGGCGGGGCGGTGGTCGGTCATCCGGACGCGGGCGAAGTTCTATCCGACGATGTCCCTGATCCAGTGGAGCGGTTTCGCCGGGGTACTGGCGCTGGGTGGGACATGGATCCTGCACGGGCCACCATTGGCGTTCACGCGGCCGCTCCGGGTGGGGACCCTGGTCTCGTTTCTCCTCCTCGGTCAGCAGTTCACGACGCCGCTGGTCCAGGGCGCCCAGCTCGTCGACGACTGGCACGACGGCCGGGCCTCGGCTTACCGCATCGCCGCGCTCCGGACCCACGTCGGTTCGCCGACATCGGAACCGGACGCCGACGCGGCCATTGCCGGCCGTATCGCCTTCGACGCGGTGCGCTTCGGGTATCCCGGAAGCGACGAGCCCGCCCTCCGTGGCGTCTCGTTTACCGTCGAGCCGGGGGAGTTCGTCGGGATCGTCGGGCCGACGGGTTCGGGCAAAACGACCATCGCGAAGTTGCTATTGCAGTTTTACGCGCCCGACCGGGGCGAGATCCGCATCGGTGGACGCGACACGCGCAACGTCTCCGACGAGCGCGTGCGGTCGTCCATCGGAGTCGTGCTCCAGGACCCGGGTATCTTCAGCGGAACCGTGGCCGAGAACATCAGATACGGGCGGCCGGACGCCGACGCCGCGGCGCTGGCCCGGGCCGCCGAACGGGCGAACCTCGGCGAATTCGTCGACGACCGTCCCGAGCAATTCGAACACGTGCTCGAGGAAGGGGGAAGCAATCTCTCCGGGGGGCAACGTCAACGACTTGCGCTGGCGCGGGCCTTCGTCTCCGATCGCCCGATCCTCCTGCTCGACGAGGCGACCAGCCACGTCGACATGGAGACCGAGGCGGCACTTCGGGAGGCGATCGCCGATAGCAAACGCACGACGATCGCCATCGCCCATCGACTCTCGGTCATCCGCCATGCCGACCGCATTCTGGTGCTCGAGGACGGCGAAATCGTCGAGCGGGGAACCCACGACGCGTTGCTCGAACACGACCGCACGTATGCCCAGCTCTGGCGGCTCCAGACGGGAAGCGAACCGCGATCGCAAGCGCCGGCCTAGTGCCGATCGAACAGGTCCTGGATGGCCCCGGCCAGCACGTCGATCCCGATGGGAATACTCGCCTCGTCTACGTCGAAGGTGGCGGTGTGGTGTCCCCCGGGATGGTCGGTGCCGATCCCGACGTAGCAGGCGTCCCCGCCCCGCTCCTGGACGTGACGCATCAGGAACGTCGCGTCCTCGCTCCCCCCGAGTCGGTCTCGGTGCATGACGTTGGTCACCCCGTCGACGCCCTCGGCGACCCGTTCGACCATACCGATCAACGACTCGTCGCTGGTGGCACTGGGGACCTCCGGCCCGAAACGCGTTTCGACCGTGCAATCGTGCATCGCCGCCGCGGATTCGAGGACGGCCGCAGCCCGACCGCGCATGTAATCGCGCAGCGGCGTCGTGCCCCCGCGGACCTCGCCTTCGAGGCGGGCTCGTTCGGGAACGATGTTCGAGGCCGAACCCCCCTCGACGCGGCCGACGTTGACGCGGGTGATCCCGTCGTTGTGCCGGGCGATACCGTAGAGGTTCTCGACCGCCGTGGCCAGCGCCTGGACGGCATTCTTCCCGAGTTCGGGCCGGGCACCGGCGTGTGCGCCTTCTCCATGGAAGGTCGCCTCGATGTTCGTAACCGCGAGGAAGTCATCGACCCCCGCGACGACCTCGCCAGTCGGATGGTCGAGACCGACGTGGATCGCGAAGAGGTGATCGACGTCGTCGAGATGTCCGCCCTCGACGATCGCCCGGCCGCCCCCGGCCTCCTCCTCGGCCGGCTGGAAGATGATCGAAAACCGTCCCGAGAAGTCACTCTCCGCGAGCCGTTCGAAGACCCCGACCCCGATGGTGGCGTGGGCGTCGTGCCCGCAGGCATGCATCATCTCCTCCCTGGTCGAGCGATAGCCGCCAGCGGCGGGCGCGTGTTCGGCGTCGGCCGATTCTTCCCGGAATAGCGCGTCGATGTCGACGCGCAACGCGATATGTGGCCCCTCGCCCCGGTCGAGCACGCCGATCACGCCGGTCTGCCCGCCCGCCATGCGCTCGACGAGTTCCGGCGACGCCCCGTCTTCCAGGGCACGCTCGGCCCACCGCTCGATCTCGGCGGGATCGTCGGGAACCCCCCACCGGGCCGACGGATCGATGGCCTCCGGTCCGAGGAGCATCTCGTCGGCCGCGATCCGTTCGAGTTCTTCGACGATCCTCGCGGTCGTGTAAAATTCGCGCCATGCCGGCTCCGGATGCTGGTGGAGTTCCCGACGTAACGCGACGAGTCGATCGAGCGTCCCGGTGCTCTCCATGGCCGAAAACTAACTCCCGAGGAATAAAGTTCAACGGATAGAGCCGACCTGATCGACCTCGATGGTCACGTGGACGCTCGCTGGGTAGGAATGTTCGGCCATCGATCGGGCGATGTCGTCGTAGCCTTTGACCTCGAGGTCCCGGACGTAGACGGTGTAATCCCAGGGCGGGAAGCACGGGCGCCCCCCGGTGAGCCGTTTCGGCAGGTCGACGCTCAGCTCCGTCGGGGGCCGCGGGTGCGGGCCCGTGAGCTCGGCGCCCTTGCGCGTAACGAACTCCTTGAGCTCCCCGACGGTCTCGTCGAGGACGACCCGATCACCGCTCCGGAGGGTGATCTTGGTCACGTAGGCCATCGGGTCAGCCCACCGTTCGACAGCCGTGGCCAAAAGCGACACGTTCGGTTTCCGGTCTCCGATATTCTCAATACGATTCGTCAGCTACGACCATTCAAGATGCCAGTCGAAGCGACGAGCGCCGGGGCGATCCTTTTCCGGGATTCCCGGGGCGAACGCGAATACCTTCTCCTCAAGAGCCGCCCGGGGGATTGGGAATTTCCGAAGGGCGGCGTCGAGGCTGGAGAGGAGCTCCAGCAGACGGCGATACGCGAGGTACGCGAGGAGGCCGGGATCGACGACTTCCGCCTGATCGACGGCTTCCGGGACGAGTACGACTACATGTTCCAGGCCAACGGAACCACGATCCACAAGACGGTCCACCTGTTTATCGCGAAATCCTTCGAGACCAGCGCCGAACTCTCGAAGGAACATCGCGATCTGCAGTGGCGCGACTACGAACAGGCCATCAACACCGTGACACAGGACGGCCCGCGGGACATCCTCCGGGACGCCCACGACGCCCTCGACGACGTGGACCTCTGAGGCAATCCCCGTGGTCCACTCGGAGTTCGAATTCGAACTGCACGCCTGCCGGTGGGCGGAACTAGCGTGGCCCCCAGCCGGCGACGACATCGGCGAGGCCATCGTCGCCCGGCAGCTCGGCACCGCCCATCGGCGCTGGGACACCATCGTTCTCGAATGCGATCCGTCGGGGCTGGCGGCCAGGCGTCGATTCGGCCCGGACCAGATGGACGGGGACCTTCTCCACGTCGTTCGGCACGCCCCGGTCGAGTGGGCCTGGTACCGCAACGCGCTGCCCGAGCCGGGATACCCGTGGCGGTACGTCCGCGAGGCAGTCCACGCGGCGGCCGATCGGGGGGTGATCGAGACGCGGCGGAACGGCAACCGGATCGAGCTCCGCCGGAACTGGCCGTATCCCGACTGGGTCGATCGACTCGTCGCCATCGAGCACAAACCGGATCTCGATGCCAGCGCCGCGCGGACGCTGGCCGAGCAGCTCGAGTACGACGTCGCGCTCGGCCTGGCCGACGAGGTCTGGCTCGCAACGGCGGCCACCGAGGACCCGGTGCCGCCGGCGCTCCTCGAGGCGATGCCGGTCGAGGTGGGCATCCTCGAAATCGATCCGGACCGACTGACGGCCGAGGTCATCTGGCACCCACGGCAGCTCGACGTCACCGGTGTGGGCACCCGCATTCTCGAACGCCCGAGCGGCTCGGACAGCGATCGATCGGCTGCGCGGATCGACTTCGTCCCCGCCGAGGAGAAACGCGATCGACGGCGAGAGATCTACGAGCGCGCGTACGGCCGGGGCTGGCGGAACGTGTGCGAGCGAATGCGGACCGACTGTCGGCATTTCGAGCTAGAGCCGGACTCGTTGACCCACGAACCGAGGTGTTCGGCGAAAGGTCGTCCTCAGCGGGCGGCCGAGTGCCACGGGGGCTGCCCGGATTTCGAGCCCGAACCCCCCGCGTGGCGGACGAAGGGCTGGCCCATCGAGGGCGGCCCCGGGAAGGGCGCCCGATCGCTGTACGAGCGCCAGCGGGATCGCCGACGATAGCTCAGTCCGCCGCCATGGCCTCGACGGTGATCCGATCGCCGGGCCGGGCCAGCACGTACGTGGGGACCATGCGGTAGTTTACGTCAACGGCGCCCTTCCGGCGGAGCCGTTGGAGGGCGTTTCGGACGTCGTCGACGTCACCGTCGAAGCCGTACGCGTCCTCGAGGGCGTGATACGTCGCCACGACGCTCATCGACCGTTCCCCCGGTTCCGGCAGGACATCGAGGACCTGCCGTTCGAGTTCCGGCACGCGGACCACCAGGTCGCCGTCGGCCTCGCCCTCGACGCCGGGTTCGACGTCCACGAGATCCTGGGCCTCCTCCGTGGCCCGGATCAGGCTGTTGTCGTCGCGGTAATAATAGTCGGCCAGCACCGACTCGAGGTACTGGTGGACCTCGCTGCCGCTTTCCATCCCCCAGCGTTCCTGGAGTTCGCCGTTTTTCGTCGGCTGCAAGCGCACGATGTCCGCCAGCCGATCGCGATCCTCGTCCGACAACGCCATCCACCGATCCGACGTGACCGAGGCTATTTGCGTGTTTTGGGGTCTTCACGGCGTGGTACGTGTCACCGGGCGACACCCGCCAGGATCGATTCGAGATTCCGGCGCATGCCCCAGTCGAACTGCCGATCGAGGAGGAGGGAGACCGCCGCGTAGAGCGTCACGCCGGCGGGGATCAGCAGGAGGAACTCGACGAGGGGCGGGACGCTCAGGACCGAACGGGCCAGCCAGAGCACCCCGAACATCGTCCCACCGGCGACGGCCGGATAGAGGAACTCCCGGAGGACCTCCACGATCCGGATCTCGGTCGTCCGGGCGATGAAGTACACGTCGAGCGGGAGCATCGGGAACAGATACACCCCGACCACGGTCATCGCGGTCCCCGCGATCCCCCACATGGCCGTGGCCGGCCAGATCAACGCCCCGATGCTGAGGACCCGCACGACCCCCAGTTTGGTCGTCAGATCCGGACGTCCGATTGCCTTCCATAGCGACCCGAAGTTCCGCGTGATCGCGTGGAGCAATCCGTACATGGCCAGCAGTTGCATCGTCAGGATCGTCGGGGTCCAATCGGCTCCGAGGACCGCCGGGACGAAGCTCGGCGTCACCAACGCGATCCCGAGCGCCATCGGGAACGCGAGAAACGCGGTAAACCGGGTGGTCTTGAGAAACATCTCGCGGAGCTTGGCCGAATCCTCCTGAAGCTCGGCGTAGGCGGGGAAGGTGATCCGGGAGATCGTCTCGGAGACCTCCGTCGACGGCGCGTCGGCAAGCTGGTAGGCGTACTGGTAAAACCCGAGGGCCGTCGCGGAGAGAAACCACCCGACGAACGCGTCGTCGCCACGGCTATAGAGGAAGTAGATGATCGATCCCGCCGTGATCCATTTGCCGTAATCGACGAGCTCCCGGGCGTGATCCCAGTCAAAGGACGGCCATGGACGATAGCCGTGGAGCACGTACGAGAGGATGGTTCGGACCAACTCGCTGGCGACGAAGGCGGCGACGAGCGCCCAGACCGTTGGCGACAGGAGCGCCCACCCGACACCGACGACGAACTGGGCGAGCCCACCGCTTGCGCTGTACACGAACTCCTTGTGAAAGGCGAGATCCTTCGTGAAGTACACGACTGCCGGATTACGGAGACCATAGAGCAAGGGGTTCAGGCCGATCAGACGAACGACCCACGTGGCCCCCGGTTCGTTGAAGAATCCCGCGATGTAGGGAGCACCGATGAAGAGGATGCCAAAGAGCAACAGCCCCCGGCCGCCCTCGAGACACCACGTCGTGTCGAGGTAGGAATCGACGTCGTCGTCCTTGTTGTGGACGAGGGCCGCGTTGACCCCGATATTCGTGAACTGTTTGGTCGCCGTCAGGCTGACCAGCGCAATGCCGAGCAATCCGAAATGGCGCGGTGCCAGCAGCCTGGCGAGGATGATCAGCATGAGGATCTGAAAGACTCGATTCGAGACCTGCATCCCGCTCATCCAGAACCCGCTCTTGATCGTTCGATCCGCTACGGATCCGGAGGGGATGAGCCGCTCGAGCCACCCGCGCAGACGCTCTTTCATCGGGGAGTCGCTCCCGCGTCCCACATCGAGCGAACCAGTCGCCGAGAACCACTAACTTAACCGAGCGATAACTGCCGGCCGGCGTCGGTTCGTGCCGTGATCGAAGCAATTTTCCAAAGTCGTCCCCTCGCGCTTGCAACAATGGAGTTCTGCGAGGAGTGCGGATCGATGATGGTGGCCGAGGGGGACGTCTGGGTCTGTCAGAGCTGCGGCCATGAGCAGGGCAAGGACCAGGAGGGCGAATTTGTCGTCACCCAGGGCCAGGAGACGGCCGAGATCATCGAGTCATCGCCCGAAGACGCGGGGCTCCCGACGACGGAAGTCACCTGTCCGGAATGTGGCAACGACCGTGCGCAGTTTTATCTCCAGCAGATCCGATCGGCGGACGAATCCGAGACACGATTCCTCATCTGTACCGAGTGTAGCCACAAGTGGCGCGAGGACGACCACTAGGGCCGACGGCCGATCGTAAGGTATCCCGTGTGGCCGACCGGCGACGTGCTCGGCCGCGTGCCGCGTGCATCGACATCGAGCTCTCGCTGGATCGTCTCGATCGCTCGCACGTCGGCCAGCGTATCCCGGGCTGCCTCGACGACCTCGCGGGTCTGCTCGACGAACGGCGAGTACGCGGCGACGTATCCCCCAGGGACGAGGAGCTCCCCGACCTCGATGGCGATCGCGTCCGCATCGCCGGTATCCAGGGTCACGACGTCGAAGCGACCGAGCTCGCCCGATTCGATGGCCGCTCGCGCGTCTTCGTTGCGGATGTCAACGTCGAGATCGGCCATCGCCATGTTGTCACGGGCAACCCTGGCCGCCTCCGCGTCCCGTTCGAAGCTGAGGACCTCCGCGCCCGACATCGCCATCCCGGCCGCCAGGATCCCCGTTCCGGTACCCACGTCGAGTACGCGATCGCCCACCTGGAGACCCGTCAGCCCGCAGACCAGCCCGACGTCCCGCGGGAGCATGGGGGCGCCCGACCGATCGAAGTGTTCGAAACAATCGGGGAGCCGGAGGCTCCGCACGTCGAAGGGATGGCCCAGATGCGTTTCGACGACATCGCCGGGTGTCTCGTTCTCGGGGATCTCGAGGACCCCGAGATCCGTCTCCAGGCGCTCGCCCGGCTCGCGCTCGTCGGATCGATCCTCGCGGACGAGGCGGACGGCCAC
>CAYSMB010000004.1:0-23579 GCA_964432005.1 uncultured Halobacteriales archaeon | reverse complement strand
TTCGAGCATTTCTCGCTGTCCCTCCGCGGTCGCGCCGCCGTGGCTTCCCATCGCCGGCACGATGAACGGTTCCAGGTTTCGATCGCGCAAGCCCGCAATGACGCCCGAGACGATCGCGCCGAGATTTGCGATCCCACGGCTCCCCACGCCCACGGCCACCTCTCCGCCGGCCGGGACGTCCGTGAGGGCAAGCCCACCGACCGCTTGGGCCGCGACCGTTGTGATGCGATCCTCGGGAACGGGATCAGTGTCCCATTGTTGCTCGATGAGACCGAGTGGCGGAACCTCGGCCACCGAGGTGAGGTCCGCCAGCCTCGATTCCTCGACGGTGAGATCCCGATCGTATTCCATGGGCTCACTTGCGGCCCGGATGCTATATCCGTTCGGTCCGAGAGACCGGCTGGATTGCCCAGCAGGCCGACCGTGCCGCACCCGAGCACTCGAACCGGCGCGCCCGGGCGAGCAACCCCTGGGGCTATTCCTCCGGACAATGCTGGTCTAACCACTCTAAAAGTGGTATGAGTAGGTCGCAGAGTTCTTCGCCCGTATCCGTCAGATGGTACTCCACGCGGGGTGGGATCTCGTCGAATTGGTGCCGTTCGAGGACGTCGGCATCGGTCAATTCCTCCAGACGAGCGCTGAGGGTGGAACTGCTGACACGTTCGAAGGCTTCCTCAAGCTCTCCGAAGCGCACCGGCTCCATAAATCCGACCGCACAGATCACATTGATGGCGTATTTTCTGCTGATCAACTCGATGAGACCCTCGAGTTGGCAGTAGCATCGGGCCTCTTCTCCCCCGTTTCTGGTGGCGTGGGTGTGCTCGCTCATAGGTTTGATCGGCGAAATTACGTTCGAGACTTTGGACTTGACAGTATAAATAATTCGGGTTCCAAAGTGGACGTGGAGCATGAGCGAACACGACTCCATACCGCCTGTCGCCTGCACGTTGACAGAGGAACAAGACGAACAGCGGCCGGAAGCCGTCCGGGAGATCATGATCGAGACCTACTCGCACTCGCAGGGACGTCGCAACGGCTATCGCCTCGTCTTCGAGGGGACGGACGAGGCGTTGCCGGCAGTTGCGGAATTCGTATCAAACGAACTCGTCTGTTGTTCGTTCGCGGAATATACGATCGAGGTGGTGCCTCCGTACAAAGAGACCCATCTGACCATTGGCGGGCCGGAGGGCACGAAGGACGTATTCGGTGATGGCCTTGTTGCCGAACTGGAGGAAGCCGGGGAATGATCGGTATCCATTCAGTTGCTCTGGGCATCCAGGGACTCGTCGGAACGGTGATGGCTGCATTCGGGGGCCTCAAAATCGCGGGCGCTGAGTCTCAGGTAAGCGACTTCGATTGATTCGGCTATCCCCAATGGTTCCGTATCCTGACTGGATTTATGGAGATATTCGGTGCCATCGCACTCCTGTTCGGTATCATTTTGTGGCCCGAACTCACGCTGGCCGGCGGAACGCTTCTTGTCTTGGTCCTGCTCGGTGCCATCGGCACGCACCTTGCGATGGGCGATGACATCGGGAAGATCGCGCCTCCGGTTGCGTTACTCCTGTTGGCGTTTATCGTCATCATTGCCCACGTGCGTTAAGAAGGCAGCACTGAAGACGAGAATTGATCTTTCGAGAACGTGATTCGAATTTTGATCGCTTCCTCCCGGTTCAGACGGTGTGGTTCCCATGTTTGGCTGGTAAAGGGTAGTTTCAGGGCCACGCTTCGATTTCATATCGCGATATATAGTTTACGCGTACCGTTTCCGAATGATCCGATCGACGGTTCCATCCTTGATCCGCTCGGCAATCAGTTCGATATCCGGCGATTCCGAGAAAACCGAGGGGTGTTTGCGTTCGAAGAAGGCGATGACGTTCTCGATGTCACGACGAAGCAGTTCGTTGCTGTTGGGGTGGTCGGTCGGGATCGCCTGAGGCCAGTCGATCAGCCAGAACGCCTCCGAGGTCACGAGGATGTTATACTCGCTGAGATCGGTGTGGATATAACCCGAACGGTATGTCCGAGCGACTTCTTGGAGTATCTCGTCCAGGAGGCTGACGACGACATCGGGTGCCATACGCGCGCGCGAGAGCTCCGCCCCCGCCACCCGCTCCATGAGAATGGCATGCCGGTTGTGATCGATCGGGGACGGGACCCGAACCGTACCGTCGAGCGCTTCGAGCACCTCGAATTCCTGTTCGGCCGCCTTCCTCGCGGTGTATAGCTCCGAGACGTGTTCCCGATCGGCCGTGTACGCCCGCTCCCGGTCCACCCGGCGGAAGTCGGTGAGCCCTTCCCGATGGAATTTGAGCGCACGGGGTTGGTCGTTTGTGACTTCAAGGACGTCGCTTTCCTTCCCCTCACCAAGCGGAGCGCCGACGCCGGTGATGACCCCACGTTCTCCGAACGTGTGCAGTGCGAGCACGTCGTAGCCCTCAAATAACAGCCGGTACCCCTCATACTGGATCGTGCGCCGCTCGATCAGCTCCATCCGTTGACAACGATCTAGCCGGTAATCGACTTCTTCCGCTTCGAGCCCAGAGAAGGAAGGCAGTTTCTTCCGATTGACCCACTCGCCAAATCGCATGCCATGTTCGATCCCGGAAAGTAGATAGAAATCCGCTGCCTCGAGGTCCGACATCACCGGAGCGACGTTTCTCACCATACAGTCTGATCGGTGTCCAAACCCTTCGTATCCTCGGTTGGTAAGGGGAATCCATAAATAGTACATTCCATATCGCTATATTGAATATTCGTATACGGCCGGGCCAGTGGCCTGCGGCCAGATCGCGGGATGCGGTTCCTCGCGGGCTCAGAAGGCGTCCAGCGGCGGCTGGTGCTGTTTGAGCGCCCGCGTGTCGTATCCTCGGGTCGTCAATGCCGAGGCGAGCTCGTCGGCGAATCCATGGTGTAGATATGTCCGCTCCGGATTGACGCGCGCGACAAGATCCAGGAGTTCCTCGAAATCACAGTGATCGGAGAGGGGAAATCCCCGATCGATCTCCCGGCGGTATCGATATCCCGAATCGACGGCCCAACCGGAAAACCCAGCAGTCACGGCCTCGTGATGGCTTACGAGTGGCTCGACCCGGTTCGATTGGGCCCGACCGCTGGGAAGGACGAGCGCCTCCCCCGGGCCGAGGTCACCCTCGTCGTCGAACGGCTCGGCCGGAAAGGAAGCGCCCGTCGTAGCCTCGATCACACCGTTGAGTTCGACGATCGTCTCGGCAGCGAATACCCGGTCGACATCGAGGCGTTCGAGGAGTCGTTGGACCCGTTGGGCCTTGCCCAGCGCGTAGGCAAAACACACCATCGGGCCATCGCGGTTCGAGGCTACCCAACCGGCGACTTCCTGTTCGAGGACATCTGGCGCGGGGAATGTGTACGAAGGATCCCCGTAGGTCGCTTCGACGATCAGGACATCGGCGTCCGGCGGCCGGAATCCCTCGAGCCCGAAACGCGAGCGCACGGCGACGTCGCCGGTATAAAGGATGCGCCGATCCCGGTCCTCGATTATTGCCGCTCGGCTCCCGTCGATGTGGCCGGACGGGACGAGTTCGATCCTCTCCGGGACCGTCGGATCGATCGCGAGGTCCCGCCGCGCACCGGCGAGGTCGGCGGTCAGCGACGAGGAGACGATGGGCTGCTCTCCGACCCGCCGTGGGAGATGGTCCGTATGCGCATGCGAGAGGACGTTCCAGTCCCCGTCGGGATTGCCGGGGTCGCATTTGACGGTCCCGAGGGTCTCGGTCTCGATCTCGATCCCGTCGTTCAATCGGACCGCCGCGCTCACTCCCGATGGACTCTCGCTCCTTCGCTATGAGCGTTTCCCCTCGCATGCCCTGCAGGTTTCGAGCCCCCGGGATGTTGCGTCGGCGAACAGGCGGAACCGCTTTGAGCGCGGGACCGCCGACCATGGATATGGGCGTCCTCGAGGACATTCCCGTTCGCCACCTACCGACGGCCGAGCGACCCGGCGCCGAAAACATGGCGCTCGATGCTGTCGCAGCCGAGCGGGCCGCAGAGGGGCTGGCGAGCGTCCGTGTGTACGGCTGGGAGCCGAGCACCCTCTCGCTCGGGTACGCCCAGGACCCGGAGACGGTCGATTGGTCGTTCTGTTCGGAACAGGGGATCCACGTGACCCGGCGCCCGACCGGCGGTGGGGGGATCTATCACGACCGCCACGGAGACATCGCCTACTCGATCGTCGCCCCGAGGGATGCACTCCCTGGCGACCTCATGGAATGCTACCGACTCCTTTGCGCGCCTGTCATCAGCGCTCTCGAGGACATGGGCGTCGACGTGCACTTTTCGGACGTGGAACGCGAAGCCCGCTACGAACCGTCTTGTTACCTAAGGGCGCTCCATCCGTCACACGATCTGGTGGTGGATGACGCCGGCGGCGTCTCGAAGATCAGCGGCAACGCCCAATACCGTCGCAAGTCCGCAGTCGTCCAGCACGGCTCGCTCATCTTTCACAACGAGCCGGAACGGCACGTCAACTGCTTCGACGCCGGGGATCTTTCCGCCCGAGTCTTCTCCGAGCGGGTCACCGCGATCGACGAACACGCGGACCTCGATCGCGCGGAGGCAGTTGCGGTGCTCGAACGGCGACTCCGATCGTGGGCGCATGGGCGGGACGGCGAGTGGACGGACCCGGAACTAGACTGGATGGACGAACTCGTCGAACAGAAGTTCGGCGCCCGATCGTGGATCGAACACCGCGAGCCCGCACCGACGGAGGCCTGATCGTGTTGCGAGAACGCCTCCGGGCTCAGGGCCACGAACACGTCGAGGCGACCCATTCCAGTACCCTGGAGGTCACGACGGATGATTGGCTCACCCCGGACGGCGATTGCATCGTGGGAATCGAGGCCGAGCACGCCCCGGCGTCCTTCGACGAGGATTTCGTCGCCGCCGCGACCGATCGGGACACGCGGATTACTATGACCCTCGCGGCCGGCGGTCACCGTGAGACCATCGAGGGGCGTGGACATCCGGAGCTAACGTTTGAGAGCGACCGGTGTCTGATCGCCCGCACCAGTCGACATACCGACGATCGGACCGTGATGGTCAACGCGGACAACGCCGCAGCCGACGTCGATCGGGACCTCGTTGCCGCGCTCCGCCGCGGAAATACACTGGACGTCACGCTGACGGGCGAACCGGACGGAATCGACGGCGGTTAATGTGTCGAGTTTGGAACCGCCGCCATGGTAGAAGATCCGGAGCCCGCGGAGAACATCGCCGGGGGATCCGGGGAAGCCGCCGTCGAATCCCGATCCGGCCAGTCCCCGCATTCACGGGCCGAGCGTGTGGTCGATCGGCTCGGCGAACTCTACTGGCGGAAGGCCTACGGCGGGCAAGACGCGTTCGCGTGTCTCGTTCGAACGATCCTGAGTCAAAATACCAGCGACGTCGCCAGTCAACCCGCCTTCGATGCCTTGATCGATCGGTACGGCGAATCGGAAATCGCCGCAGCGTTACGCGAGGCTCCTGAGGAGGAGATCATCGCATCTATTCGCCCGGCGGGGTTGTACAATCAAAAAGCCGAGGTACTCGGGATCATCGCCGACCGCGTCGAAACGGAGTTCGGCGGACAGGACGCGTTCGATCGGTTCGTCCGGTCCGAACCGTATGAGACCGTTCGGGACGAGCTCCTATCGATGCGGGGGGTCGGCCCAAAAACCGCCGACTGTGTTCTCCTGTTCGCGGGTGGTCGCGAGGGTGTCTTCCCCGTCGATACGCACGTGCATCGGGTGTATCGCCGGCTCGGCGTCGCACCCGCCAATGCCGATCACGAGGCCGTCCGGGCGATCCTTGAGGGTCGCACCGAGGGTTCCGAAGGCGTCCCGCCGGAGAAGTGCGGGTTCGGCCATACGGCAACGATCCAATTCGGTCGGGAATACTGTCGCGCCCGTTCGCCCGTTTGCCTTGAGGAAGTCTCGAAGTGTCCGCTCGCTAACCTCTGCGATCAGGTCGGTGTGGATCGGACCGAAGGGACGGTCGTCGATCCTGCCGAGACGGTCGAGTAGCGGTTCGCCGCACCCGACCCGGTAGGTATTATGGCAATGGCGAACGGAGTGTTCGATATGACGGATGTTATTGTCGTCGGAGGTGGACCGGCTGGGCTCAGTGCGGCCCTCTTTACCGCGAAAAACGGACTCGAGACGGCGGTCTTCGATACCGAGGAGACGTGGATGGAGAGCGCGCATCTGTTTAACTATCCGGGGATCCGGAGCATTTCGGGCCCGGAATTCATGGTCATCGCCCGAGCCCAAGTCGAAGATCGAGGAGCCGGTGTCACCCTCGGCGAGGAGGTCCAGGCCGTCGAGCCGGCCGGTGATGGATTCACAATATCGACCGATACAGGAAGCTACGACGCCGACTACGTCGTCCTCGCGACGGGCGCAAATCGGGATCTCGCCGAGGAAGCCGGATGCGCGTTTTCGGATGACGTCGTCGACGTGTCCCTATCGATGGAGACGAGTATCGATGACCTATACGCGACGGGAGCCATGGTTCGCGAGCAGGAATGGCAGGCCGTTATTGCTGCCGGGGACGGCGCGGCGGCGGCCCTCTCGATCTTGAGCAAGGAACTCGGCGAACACTACCACGACTTCGATACTCCCGGGGACGTCCCGTCGCTGTCTTCGGACCCGAGCGACTAGATCGGGAGGACGAGGAAGCCCACGAAGCTCCCGACGGTTGCGAGGAGCGGCACGACGTTCTGGACGACGATCACACGAGCGGTGGTGCTCGGATCGAAGAGATCCGACGTTCGTGGGAGCTCGTCGGGATCTTCCTCGCCGATCGTGGGGAGTCGCTCGCCCGGTTCGTCCGCACTGAGGGCACCCGTCGAGAGCGCGGCCTCGCCCTCGCCTTGGACTGCGTCGCTCACGGTCACCGTCCGCGTCGCCCGCCCCCACCCCAGCCCGACAATCGCCATGGTCGCGACGATGACGAGCTGCACCGGGATCCCAAGGATGGACAACACCGTGACGATGCTCGCGGAGACCGTCATCACCACGATGGCCGCCGGCAACGGCAGCGCGGTGACTTCGTTGGCCATCGTGGCCAACGTTCGTCGCGCGATCGTGAAGGCGCCGATCGCCACGGCAATGCCGGCGATGGCGACGCCGGTTTCCATCGTCACCGCCCGGCTCCCGACGAGCGGCGCGATCGCGTTGGCGACGTTCGACGCGCCCGAGCTGAATGCCATGTAACACCCGATCGCGATGACGACGAGCGAACCCCCGAGTTCCCGCCGATCGACGTCCGAAGCGAGCCGGAGATCGGGGACCGGGCCCTCCCGGGTTAACCCGAACAGAGGCTCTTCACGGGCTGGGATGGCGATCCATCGCACGATGAGGGGATAGAAGTAGCGCCCGATCACCCCACAGATCCAGAATGCAAGGACGGGCGCGACGACCCACCACGCCACGATCACTCCCATGGTGTCCCAGGCGAGCGTGCCCGTCGCCAGACCAAGTCCGGCGATCGCCCCGACGGCCGTCATCGACGTCGAGGCTGGTACGCCGAACCAGTTCCCGAAAAGCAACCCGACACCGATGAAGAACATCACGACGATCCCGGACTCGAGCGTCAGGACGTCCGCCCCCACGAGATCATCGCCGAGGGTCTCGACGACCTCGGGACCGATGAACCAGCCGCCGACGAAAAAACAGATCGACATCAGCACCGCCGCCCCGATCGAGGTAAGGACTTTGGCACCCACGGCCGGGCCGAAGGAAACCCCGGTGGTCGCCCCGCCGATATTGTATCCGACGAACACCGAGACGACGATCCCGGCGAGCAACATCACCTCCATAGTATCACTCGATCCCCCCGTCCCATGAAGGCTCTCACCCGTCTCTACATCGTCGGTATGAGCGGACCGCGGCCAGGTAGGCTTATACGTTTTCCCCGCGTAGCGTTCCATAGCGCATGAAGAGCAAGCTTACGCTGGCCCTTAGCCGGGCAAAATTCGCTGCGATCGGCGCCGCCATCGGCGGTGCTGCCGGAGGATTGTTCAATAAGAATATGGCAAGCACGGGCGCCGCGGCCGGCGCCCTGCTCGGCGCGATCGTCGGGGAAAAGCGCGTCTCCGTCCGCGCGTTCGTCAACGACGTCAAGGAGCGCCGCGAGGAGCTCCCCGCCCTCTCTCGTTCTTAGAGGAACGGCCGATAGTAGTACGGGCTGACGTATCCCTCGATGACCGCCGCCACGGCCAGCAGGATCGCGATCCCGACGAGTACCCAAACACTTCGACGGAGCGCCGCGGCGAGGTGTTCCCGATCCGCCGATCCGAGCCAGGTCCGCCAGAAGGCCGCGCCGAGGTGGAGCCCGAGCGCGCCGGCGATGATGATCGCCGGGAACTCGAAGATGCCGTGGGGGATGACGAACGCGAGGAGTTCGAACGGTGCGGGTTCGAGCCGGGCGATGGCGGCGATCATGAACCCGTTCGTGAACAGCAGCGCCGCGGCCGGTAGCCCGAGCGCGAGGCCGCCCATCGTGATGGAGATGGCGACGGTGAGGTTGTTGCTGAAGAAGTACAGTGGGGCCGTCGGTCCGAACAAGAGCGCGAGGCGCTCGCCGATCGAGGTCTCGACGATTCCGACCAACGGTTCGACGGCCAGCCAACCGGCGACGAGCCCGATCAGCAGCAGGATCAGCGAGACGCCGTGGGCGGCAGGGGCGGTCCGGACGAACGCACGCGTTTCCCGGAGCCCGCGGCCCAGCCCCGCCGAGATCTGCGTTCCCAGGCCCATCTCCGATCCCGAGGGTGGATCGATCGTCCCCCGATAGTCGCCGTAGAAGCTCGTCTTGAGCAGATCGAGGACCGGGATCACCACGAGGAACGACGCGAGGGAGGAAAACGCCGGCGCGCCCAGGGCGGCGAACGTGCCCGAGACCCCCGAAAAGACGATCAATACGCCGATCGCGACGGCATAGTAGATGACGGCGTTGGCGAACTCCGCCCGAATAAATCCGATGCTTCGCCGGAGGGCTCCGAGCGGGGTCGCATCGTCAACGATCAGGGCCACCGGCGCGAATACGAACACGCCGCGAATGACGATCGCCGCCGCGATCCATCCCAGGACGACGAAGATGGCCACAAACAGGGCGAGCGCGATGGACACCAGCGCGGACACCCACACCAGCGCGATCGCGAGGACGGTCGCCGTGCTCCAGAGCATGAACTCGAGGAGGTACAGTCCCACCATCCCGAGCCAGTGACGGCGGAATCCGGCGATCCCGCCCAAAGTACCGGATCGATCCCGCAATCGGGCCGTACAGGTCGCCAACTGTCCGGCCGACGTCGCGGCACTCAGGAGCAAGAGCGCGATCGCGCCCGCCACGATCGTTCCGAAAACGATGAGCAGGGCGGGCCCGGAGACCAGTGGCTCGATGGCCGGCGCGAGCTGTTCGCTCCATTCGGCAAACGCATCCGGGTTTGCACCCGGGTCCGGCGGTTCAGGTACCTGGGCGATCTCCTCCCGGAACCTCGCCAGCCGACCGCTCACGACGTAATACCCCAGTAGCACTACTAGACCGGCATACGTGAGGACCTGGGCGATCGCGAGCACGACCATCCCGAGCAAGTAGAACGGAAAGAAGTCGGACGGCCGATGGCGGATCGTTCGCGCCACAGTCCGCGTCGCGTCGGAGAGGTCCATACGGACGCGGTAGCGCCGGCCCGACCTTTAATCCGACCGAACGGTGCCGACGCTACTCATTCGGGAGTGAGCACCAACTTGCCGAGATAGCTCTCTTCGACGAGCGTCCGGTGGGCTTCCTGGACCTCCTCGAAAGGATAGGCCCGGTCGACGACCACCTCGAGGTTGCCGGTGGCGAGCTGATCGGCGATCCCACCCAACGGATGCCGGAGGTCCGGGGCGTTGAACATGCTCATGAAGGTAAATTGGACGTCCCGGCTCCGCGCGTCGGTGACGTCCCCGATGGTCATCTCCGATCGATCCTCGCCGATCCCGACGACACGCGCACCGGTGGCCCCGACGCCGGCATCGAGCGACGCGTAGCGCGCGAGCATGTGATCGAGGATCACGTCGACGCCGGCCGGTGCGACCTCCTTGATGGCCGCGGCGAGATCGGATCGATCGTACCGGAGGACCGTGTCGGCGCCGAGGGCCTCGACCCGGTCGGTATACGCGCCTCCGGCGGTGGCGATGACCTCTGCCCCGGCCGCCGCGGCGAGTTGTACCCCGACGTGGCCGACCCCGCCGGATCCGCCGTGGACCAGACAGGTATCGCCCAGCGAGAGATCGGCGAGTTCGATCAGCGCTCGCCACGCCGTGCTTCCGACGACCCCCGCCGCCGCTGCGGTCACCGGATCGACGCCATCCGGCAGCCTCACCACGCGATCGACCGGAACCCGGGCGTACTCGGTGTAGCTCCCGTGATAGGACGCGTTCCCGATGCCGGTTCCGAAGACCCGTTCGCCCTCCGCAAACGTCGAGACGTCCGACCCGACCGCCGCGACGTCACCGGCAAAATCGACCCCCGGGATGAACGGCCGTTCCACAGGCTCGTAGGATCCTTCCCGAAAGTACGTGTCGACCGGGTTGATCCCGGCCGCGGCGACCCGGACGAGGATTTCGTCTCGCTTCGGCTCCGGTCGATCGATCTGGTCGATCCGGAGCGCCTCGGGTCCGCCCGGTTCGTGGACTCTGACAGCGCGCATGGGAATGGCGTCGACGCAGGACGGTAAAAATCCACACTTCGGTCAGTGTCCGACGACCCGTTCGAGCAACCGTCGCCGAACGCGCTCGAGGGCAATGGCCACGCCGAGGAGGATCAGCCCGACGACGACAAGCGTCAACGCGCCCGGGAGGAAATCGGTCAACGGCCCGAGCAAGGTGACGATCTGGAGGAAGAAGCCGACCACGAGGAGGTTGACTAGGATCGGCGCGTCCAGTGACAGCGCCAGGGAGACGAAGGCGATCAGCACGACCAGGAGCGCTCCATGGACGGCGAAGAATCCGACGAGCCACGGCCAGGGCTCGAGTGTGGCCAGGAGGCCCCCGAGTACGACAATGCCGATGGCCGCGACGGCCACGAGCGACGCTTCCGCCCGGCGAACGTCCCCACGCCGGTACGCAAGACCGACCGCCGCGAGGACGCCGAGCGCTCCCAGCATTCCGACGACAGCTGTGCGATCAAGCGGTATCTCCGGCCCCACGAACCGACCGGCCGCGATCGTTCCCCAGAGGAACGCGCCGATCACCGCCGAGAGTCCGAGAATGCGATAGGTCTCGCCCAAAGGCCTCGACCGTTTCCGGACCGGAATCGCCGCGGCGAGATACATCGTCGCGATCGCGCCGGCGAGCATAATCCCCGGCCGGCCGTCACCGACGAGGGGTCCGGCCGCCAACAGCGCGACCAACCCGACGCCGGTTCCCAGGCGGCTGCGAAAGGCGTGTCCCATGGGAACCGCGATCGCGCCCCAGAGGAACAGCGGAATCGTTGCTTCGAGGTCCGGGGCGTACAGATCGGCCAACAGGAAGAGGCTCGGACCCACGCTGATGGCCGCGAGGATCCAGGTCCCAGTGGCCGGCCGTCCCAGCCCCCGGCGGTCCAACGCGAGGCTGCCGGTCGCGAGGCCGACGGGAACGCCCACCAGGATCGCGGCCCGTCCCCAATCCGGGAGCCCGTCCCAGTTGGCGCCGAGAAAGACGAGGATACCCGCGCCGATCAACGCCGCGCCCATCCCGGCAAGAATCGTCGTGAGTTGGTGGGACGAGCGCTTCTCTCTCGCGGCCTCGAATTCACGGATGTCGGCGGCCGTATCGCCATCGATAAGCCCGGCATCGACCCATCGCTCGGTGGCTGCCTGGAGGCGCTCATCGTCCATGCCATGCTATCCACCAAGCCAGGGGAAGAATGTTCCTCCACTCGGCGGGACTCGTTCACTTTCACCGCCCTTCCGAGGCGGAGCGTTTTGCCGTGGGCCGGGTTACGGTGCACTCCCGATGGACACCGTCGAAAAGTGGCGGTATCGATGCCCCCGCGGACACACGGGATGGGAGGTCACCGGCCTGGCGTTCTGGTGTCGCGAATGCTACCGCCGGGACGAGGACGCGACGGGCCGGTTCGAGCGCGTTCACGATCAGAAGACCGACGAATACCTCGAGCCCGAGGAGTTCAACGCGCGCACCGAGCGGGTGTGACCGATCACTCCGCGTAGCCGTCCGGGCCCGCCGCGGCGTCTTCGTCGAACCCGGTCGCCACCATTTCGGCCAGCTCGACGAGCACCGCGATGAGCAGTGGCCCGACGATCACCCCGATCGCGCCGAGGCTGAGCAGTCCGCCGATGAATCCCACGAAGTACAGCACGCTCGAGAGCTCGGTCGTCAGTTCCGCCAGCCAGGGCCGGATGAGGAGATCCGGCAGAGCGCCGATGGCTACCCCGCCGACCACGACCAAGATTGCGGCCGTAACGACCGATCCGCCGATCGCCTCAGCGATGGCGAGTGCCCCGATGAGTACGCTCGGGCCGATGACCGGCACGAACTGGAGGATCCCGGCGATCGTCGCGAGCGCGACCCAGGAATCGTAGCCGAACAAATAAAACACGGGGATCGCGACGATCACCGTTCCGAGCGCGCTCGCTCCCTGGAGAACGTAAATCGCGATCAGTGTATCCCGTGCCCGTTGGTGGAGTCGTTCGGCGATGTCTCGGTGACGCGGAGGAATGACCGCGTACGCGCTTTCACCGATGTCCCGCTCGTTGAGCAACAGTCCGAAGACCACGAAGAGGAATAGCGCGAATTTCACCAGGAGACCGGGCAACCCCCGCGAAAGGTCGATCGCGGTGGCCCGGATCCATCGCTCGGCCGGATCCACGTATTCAGTCAGGAGGAGTTCGACGCGTTGCTCGCCGAACTCGATCTCGAGGGTTTCGGGGAATTCCGACAGGAGCGTGAAGGCCTCCTCGAGCCGATAGAGGAGGACGATCCCGATCGGCGCGAACAGGAGTACCACCGCGAGCGCCGCCCCCACGGTCACGATGATCGTCGAGACGCGACCGCCGATACCCCGCCGTCGTACCCATCGCTTGGCCGGGGCGAGGACGTACGCGACCGTGATGGCGAAAAAGACCGTCGCCACCACATTGCTCAGCGCGAGTATCGTGAGGACGCTCGCGAGAATGAACAACCCGCCGAGCACCCGCTGGCGATCGGCGGCCGCCGATTCCATATCCCGGCCTCCACGGAGGGTGATAAAAGGGTTTGCGCTGCTGGGACAGTACAGTTATCAGAACGGCCCTCCAAATACAATTATGGACGTGACTCCACTCGATCACGGCGCAACAGCACCGTCCTTCGAACTCCCCGGCGTCGACGGTGACGATCACGCCCTCGAGGAGTTCGACGCGGACGCCTTGGTCGTGGTGTTCACCTGTAATCACTGTCCCGTGGCACAGGCCTACGAGGACCGATTGATCGCTCTGGAAGAGGACTATCCGGACGAGGATGCACAGGTCGTCGCGATCAATCCGAACGAGACGGAAAACTATCCGGAGGATTCCTTCGAGCACATGGTCGATCGGGCCGAGGAGAAAGGGTTCCCGTTCCCGTATCTCCGCGATGAGTCCCAGGAGGTCGCCGCGGCCTATGGCGCCGAATGCACCCCGCACGCCTTCGTGTTTGACGAGGACCGCACGCTCGTCTACCAGGGTGCGATCGATGACGATCGCGAGGGTGAGGACATCTCCGAGCAGTACGTGCGGGACGCGATCGACGCGATCCTGGCGGATGGCTCCTACGGCCAGGAGACCGTATCCCCGATGGGCTGTTCGATCAAGTGGCGCGAGGACGCCGCGGCCTGATCTCCGGGATTGCCCGTCGGATCCCCGACGTCATTGGATCCGACACGGTTTTGCTCCTCGGCGGATCTATCGGTCTACATGCAACGCCGTTTGGTGCTTGGAGGCGTTGCGACGGTGTTAGGCGTGCCCGTGGCGGGCTGTCTGGGCGACGGATCGGCCGAGGAATACGTCAGCGTGAACGGCGTCGACGTCCCCCTCGTGGGCGTGGATACCGCCATCGATTGGCACGGCGATGAGGCCGCTCTCTTTCTCGACGCGCGACCGAATGGATACGAAGAAATGCGGATCGAGGGGGCCGAGCACAGTCCCTATCCGGACGGGTTCCCCGAGGACGATCCGACCGACGGCCTCTCGACGGATACCCGAATCGTGACCTACTGCGTGTGTCCGCACGCCCAGTCGAGCCGGCGAGCGGCCAGCCTCATCGAGGACGGATTCACGGACGTCTATGCCCTCGACGAAGGGTTGGAGGGGTGGTGGGAGGCCGGCTATCCCGTCGAAGGGACCTCCGACGAGGTCACGGGACATTACTGATCGCATGATTCCACTTGAGGATCGTGCCGCGGGCGAGCAGGTCACCGTCGCCTTTACCCTCGCGAGTCTGGAACGGCTCCAGCGGCCCGCGCTCGTGTTCGGGGAGACGAAAGGATGGGCCCGCGCGGTCGGGATCGTGAGCGACCGCCCCGTGTATGCCCAAACGAGCTTCGCGCGGGAGCACGGGCTCGATTACGGCTTTCATTCCGGGTCCCAGGGGCTCCTCGAGGGTCTGGCGGTCGTCCGGCAGCGCCCGGAGCAGGCTGCCGATCGGTACGTGCTCATCGGCGACGATCAAGATGCTTCCGAACTGGCCGGGCGGGACTGGGAGTATCTCCCGATCGAGGAAGCGGCGGATGCGGCCGGTTGGGACCTCCGGGAAGGCGAGCAAGACGAGGCCTTCCGCGGCTGGGGCGATTAATCGGTCTCGACGAATCCGGCCGAGCGAAGCGCCAGGTGATCCGGGGGCGACTCCGGCGGACGTCGGAGTTCCTCGGGGACCGCCGCGAGGGGTTCGTAGAATTCCTCGACGGATTCCGGGGTGATCATGTTGCCGTCGCCGAGCTGCAGCAAGGCCGGCGCGCTCGACGCTTGGGCCCACTCTTCGCGCTCGATCCAGTCCGGACCAAACAGGAAGAACACGGCAAACGAAAACCGCCCCGCCCGGATAGCCAGCGCTTTGCTCGAAAACTCGTCGGCCTCGTCGTGGTCGAACTCCCTATCGCTCATCCAAGCGATGACCGCGCCGCCGTCGTAGAGCATGACGTAGACGTCCCACGTGGCGGTCGCGTCGAAGGTCGCCCACGCGCCACGCTCGCCGATCCCCTCGGCGTCGAGGCGGAATTCGGGAGGCGTCTCGTCGTCGGGATTCCAGAGGAACGTCACCGTCTCGGCGGGGACCTGGACGCCACGGTGGTGATAGACCATTCCGTCGATCTCGGTCTCGGATTCGACGGCATCCCGCGCCCGGAGGAGTC
This sequence comes from uncultured Halobacteriales archaeon, assembly GCA_964432005.1. Lineage (GTDB taxonomy): Archaea > Halobacteriota > Halobacteria > Halobacteriales > SKNY01 > SKNY01. The sequence continues at coordinate 8,213 of CAYSMB010000004.1, read as the reverse complement.
CTCGCCCCTCGAGCCGATCGAAGAACTCGGGGAACCGGTAGAGCTCCGGTTCGAATTCGCTCTCGGACATGAATGGCGGCAATCGGCGAGCGGGCCGTATGACTGTTCCGGGCTTAACTCAAAGCGCGATTTTGCCCTCGGGAAGGCACTTACTCCGTCAATCCCCCTGTGTATCTATGAAACGACGCAACCTCCTTGCAGCGATCGGTACGGTCGCGACTCTGGGCGGTTGTCTGAATGGCAACCGGGCGGCCGACCCCGGCGACGGCGGGAACGACGACCCGGCGATCGACGCGTCGGGCCGAACGACCGGAAGTGACTGTGGTGGCGCGCGCGATGACTGGGCGGTTGCGTTCGAGAACGAGGATGCGATCCGGATCGAGGGCACGACGCCGGCGCCGAATCCGTGTCACGACGCCTCGGTGGAAAACGCAGTGCTCGAGGACGGCCATCTCGAGCTAACGGTGGGTGTGGAAACAACGCTGGAAGGGGATGTAGCCTGCGTCGAGTGCGTGGGGGCGATCGCATACCGCGTGAGCGTCGAAGGCAACGTGGCTGGAGTCGAGACGGCGACGGTGACCCACGCCGTAGGGAGCACTCACGACCTCGAGGTCTTCGGGGCCGACGCGGCGCCACAGGTCGAGACGACCGACATCGAAACGCTGTCGACCGACTGTGGAAGCACTGATGAAGCGTCCGCGACGCTAACGGGACCGTTCGTCACGATCCAGGGATCGACCCCCGCACCCGACCCCTGCCACGTCGCGGAGCTGGACGAGGCTAAGATCGACGACGGCGTCCTGACCGTCGCGATCGACCGCGTACCCGACGAGGAAGCCGAGGTTTGTATGACCTGTATCGCCGAGGTGGAATACGAGGCGACCATCGAGTTGGCCGGTCCGCCACGGATCGACGAGATTCAGGTGGCCCATCGGAAGGGGAACGACCACGTCATCGAGCCCGAGGCGGAATGATCACTCCTCGATGAGATGGGAATTATCGATCACGCGTTTTGCGGCCGTGGCCTTCTCGAGCCAGCCGTACCCTTCCTCGTAGACGTGGCGCTTGTCGTCGACGAGGGCCTCCGGCGTCGGTTCTTCGAATCCACCCCGTGCCCACGTACCGCTTTCCTCGAGCCAGTTTAACACCTGCCGCCGGGTGTCCTCCCACGTCAAGCCCTTCGAGGCGTAGTAAGCGATCATCGCGAACACGCTGTTATCGTGTGCTCCGGCGACCGAACCGTGTTCATAGACCGTCCGCAAGGGCTCGTCGGTGGGTTCGATCCGGTCGGCGATCTCGTCCGGCGGAACGAGCGACAGCCGATCCCCGCTGCTCGTTTGCTCGCGGTCGACGCGGGCGTCTCGGACGAGCATGCGCAACGTGGATTCGTACAGGTTATCCCACGGCTGATCGATGGCGTCCCGAAGCGTCTCGCGTGTGACCGGTTCGGTGGAGAGGACGGCAATGACGTCCGCCTGTGCCCGTTCGATCGATGCCCGACTCCGGCTCTCGAAGGGACAGTCCCGCCCGTGGAGGATCGTCGTCGATCGACAACCGGGACAGGGGTACCGGTACACGATCGCCGCTACGACGGCCGGTACCTAAAATTATCTTCCTCGTGGGCCCCTCCGAATGTTTTAATGGGATCCCGTCGCAGCGCCACTGAGAGGATGGTACGCGTTCGACCGGTGGGCGAAGAAGACACGGTGGAATTCTTCGAAAGCGCAGGGAATGCCTTCGCCCGCATCGGTGTCGACGACCCCGCCGGGATCTCGGAAGCCCCAACCGACCTTTTCCCCGTCCCGGTCGAGCGCGCATTCTCCCTTCACACATCGACGCTCACGCTCGATCGTGCCCCAACGATTGCCCTGCGTGGGGCCGACGGACAGCTCCACGGGACCGCGAAACGCGCCGGCATCACTCGCCATGAGGGCGACCCGGCGGTCATCGAGTTCTGTCTCACCCTGAAGGTCTACATCCTCGTGGAAGGGGCCGTCACGATCGAGGCCGCCGACGGTACGACGCACGTGCGCGTCGAGCATCCGGATGTACGCATCGGCGTTCGGGCTCCGACGCACACCCCGACCGGAACGGTCTCGACCACGCCGGCCATCGAGGATGTGTTCGCCACCGTCGGCGCACTCGGGGCGAACATGACCGACTTCCACCCCTCGCGGGCGTTCCCGCGGGAACGGGCCCACCCGCCGTCCGTCACGTTCGCCGAGGGCTTCGAGCTCTCCGCGGGGCTATCCGCCCCCGATACCGACATCACCATCGAAGCCCCAGCTACCTATCTCCATGCGGCGATGGCCGCACCGTTGGCGTACTTCCTCGGTGCGGATCTTCGCCCCGCAAACGCGGGGGCCCTGCTCGTGTCAGGCCGGCGGGTCAGACAGCTCGGGACGGGCGCCGCATTCGGCGACCGATGCAGCGAGATCCTCCGCCGGTGTATACTGGGCGAAAGTATCCTCGCTGGGGAGGTCTGGTATGACATCGAACCGGCGGCCCGGCAAGAAATCGGTGAGGGTGCTTGCGAGGATTGGGCGGCGCTGACCGACGCGAGCCTTTCCACCCGGGTCGAGGAATATCTCGCCATTCCCGCATCAGAGATCGACCCGTTTCTCCCCGGCGAACTCCAGCCGGCCTACGTGGCCCCGACGGAGTCGATGGTGGAGTGCCTGCCGTTCCTGTCCTATGATCTCGCCAGCGTTCGGCCGGCCGGGACCCGGCCCGTCGCGGATGGCGGTACCGCCCGGGCGGGGTCGGACCTTCCCCACGAGGGCACAGTGACCTCCCGGGATCTCGATCCACGCGCCCTCGGTAACGACATCCCGATCGGCCAGCATCCCGCCTTTCCCCAAGCGTTCCGGAATCGCGTGACTCGCGACGGACAGGGAGCGTCGATTTCGGTTCGAATCGTGTGCAACGACGCTCGAATGACTCGCGAGCTCGACGATGTCCGGGCAAAGTACACGGCCCGTTCGGACTCCCCGATCGACGTCGACGTCGCAACCGATGTCTCTCCCGAAGAACTCGCCGACCTCTTCGCCAGACCGACGGATTACCTCCACTATATTGGTCACATCGACGCCGGCGGATTCGTCTGTGCCGAGGGGCACCTCGACACTGATGTGATCGACGAAACAGCGGTGGAACTGTTCTTTCTCAACTCGTGTAAATCGGCCGGTCAGGCGATGGCGTTGATCGAAGCCAGCGCATGTGCCGGCATTGCGACGCACCATCGTGTCCGGAACTCGAAGGCCGTCGCCGTCGGTTCGGCGATCTCGCGGGGACTGATCCGGGGATTTCCGCTCGGCATCTCGCTCGCCACGGCGCGGTACGCTCAACCCCGGGGCGATCGGTATACGATCGTCGGTGATCCCAAGGCTGATCTTACCGGGACCGAGAGCGGCATCCCGTACACGTGCCGGGTGCGGGAGGTCGATGACGACCGGTTCGTCGTAGCCGTCGAGACGCACCTGACCGAATCCGTCGGCCCGGGGAGCCTCTGTTCGTTCCACCTCGCCGAGGACGTGCCGTATTTCGTTCACCCGACGGCGCAAACCTTCGAGGTCGATCGCGCGGACCTCATCCGGTTCCTCGAACTGGAGGACGTCCCGGTCTGGATGGACGGCGACCTCCGCTGGAGTGAGGATTGCGTCCAGGCCATCGCCGACTAGCCGGGTAGATCATACGGACTCTCCGAGCGTCGCCACGGCCATCCCGGGAGGATGGTTTGAAATCCCCCCACGATCCCGGCGCGGAGATCGTCCTCACCGGCGCTTGCGGCAGCATCATCGATGCGCACGTCCACGAAGTGAAACGTCGCCTCCGCGAGGGTGCGAAGGGGCTCTCCGCCGGCGATCGTCGACGCGAGGCGACGCCCCAGGAATTCGTCGACCACGAAGCCCGGATAATCGTCCGCGACATGCACTTCGCGAAGGAGGACACACAGCGCCGTGACGTTCACGGCCCGATCCCCGTCGGCAAAGACCTCTTCGACGGCGGCCGTGAATTCATCGACCTCGACATCGTCGACCTCGACGGCGAAGTGCTCGCCGAGGGCGTCCCGGGTCTCGTTGATATCGCTGACGTAGGTTTGAGCGTTCGTGCGCAGCCGATCTCGCTCGGCACGAACCGTCTCGACGGTAATGTCCATGACCGGCGAAGCTCCGGTTGCAAAGGGTTTTATAATATGGGAAGCTACTCCCGCTCAAGGCGGGTTTTGTCGGCGTTCCCGCACCTCAGCAGCATGACCTTGAGACAGCGAAGCGCACTCTTTAGTCGACGTCATTGGTCGGCGGTGACGACCGTGCCGAGAGGAGCTGCCGGGGACGTGAGCCGTCCCGCGTTTTTACTATGAGCTTGGTGGATCAACAACTGGATGAATTGAAGACGACGATCGTCGAGGAACTTCCCGACACCGTTTCGGTCTCGGATGTCCGTTATGAGGGGCCGGAACTGGTGATCTATACCCGCGACCCGAAAGAATTCGCCAGCAACGGAGATCTCGTTCGCAACCTGGCGAGCAAACTCCGCAAGCGAATCACGGTCAGACCCGATCCGGACGCCCTCTCTCCGCCCCATGAGGCCGAAGATCGAATCCTCGACGTGATTCCCGAGGACGCGGACGTCACCGAACTCGACTTTCACGAGGATACCGGGGAGGTCGTCATCGAGGCCGCGAAACCGGGCATGGTGATCGGACGTGGGGGCAGTACCCTACGGGAGATCACGCGCGAAGTCGGGTGGACACCGGAGGTCGTTCGCACCCCGCCGATCGAGTCCTCGACGGTCCGAAACGTCCGGAGTTTCCTCAAACAGGAACGCGAGGAGCGCCGGGACATCATGGAGCGGATCGGCAGACAGATTCATCGCGAACAGCTCTCCGACGAGGACTGGGTGCGGATCACGACCCTCGGCTGTTGTCGCGAGGTGGGCCGAGCGTCGTTCATCTTGAGCACCCCCGACACCAGGATCCTGGTCGATTGCGGGGACAAACCCGGCGCCGAAGGGGAGGTACCGTACCTTCAGGTACCCGAAGCCCTCGCTTCCGGGGCGAACAGCATCCATGCGGTGGTCCTCACGCACGCCCATCTCGACCACAGCGCGCTGCTCCCCCTATTGTTCAAATACGGTTATGACGGTCCGATCTACACTACCGAACCGACCCGCGATCTGATGGGGCTGCTCCAACTCGACTACCTGGACGTGGCGGCAAAGGAGGGGCGGACGCCCCCGTACGAGTCCGAAATGGTTCGAGAGGCGATCAAGCATACGATCCCCATCGATTATGGCGATGTGACCGATATCGCCCCGGACGTCAAACTGACCCTGCACAACGCCGGCCACATTCTGGGCAGCAGTATCGCCCATTTTCACATCGGCAATGGGCTGTATAACGTCGCCTTCAGCGGTGACATCCACCACGACGATACGCGGCTGTTCAACGGCGCGGTCAATGATTTCCCGCGCGTCGAGACGCTGGTCATGGAATCGACCTACGGCGGTCGCAACGACTTCCAGACCGATCAGGAAGACGCCGAGGAGCAACTCAAGCGAGTCATCCGTGAGACCTACGAGAACGGCGGGAAGGTCCTCATCCCGGCGTTCGCTGTGGGGCGATCCCAGGAGATCATGCTCGTCCTCGAGGAGGCGATGCGCAGCGGCGACCTCCCGACGATGCCCGTCCACCTCGACGGGATGATCTGGGAGGCGACCGCGATCCACACGACCTATCCGGAGTACCTCCGGGACGATGTCCGCGAACGGATCTTCCACGAGGACGAGAACCCGTTCCTCGCCGAGCAGTTCAACCATATCGACGAGGGCGACGACGAACGCCAGGCCATCGTCGACGGCGAACCCTCGATCATCCTGTCGACCTCCGGCATGGTTACGGGCGGCCCGATCATGTCCTGGCTCGAACTCCTGGCCAACAGCGAGCGCAGCCGCATGGTGTTCGTCGGTTACCAGGCCGAGGGGACCTTGGGCCGTCGGATCCAGAACGGCTGGACCGAGGTGCCCGTCGTCGGCGAGGGCGGCCGGACGAAACACCTCGATCTCTCCTTCGACGTCGAAACCGTGGATGGCTTTTCCGGGCATGCGGATCGCCAGGGGCTGATGAACTTCGTGCGGACGATGAACCCCCGTCCCGAGAAGATCCTGTGTGTCCACGGCGACGAGTCGTCCGTTCAGGATCTCTCCTCCGGGCTCTATCACGAACTCAATATCCGGACGTTCGCTCCCAAGAACCTCGAGACCTTCCGGTTCCTCTAGGCGGCCACCGAAAGCCGTATTTCATCGCGGACACCGAGTTCCATCCATGTCCGAGGAGGAATCGGAGGCGGCTCATCCGATCGAGGCGAGCCAGATCCGTCCGTCGATGGGTGGCCATCGCGTACTCGAGATGGATGTGCTCGGCTGGATCATCTTTCTCGCGCTGCTGCTCGTGCTCCTGCCCGTTCTCCCCTTCCTCGTGGTGGTCGTGGTGCTCATGCGCCTCCTGGGTCTCGGCGAGCGGCGAACCGTGTCCTGGGGGTAGCCGGTCGTTCACTTTCACCGTCCAGCCACGGTCGTGTTCTTAATGGCCACACGGCGTGGATGTCGCTATGGAATCGCTGGCTGAGACCGTTCCTTCCCTGCCGACGGGCGTGACGTGGCTCGTCGACGGGATGGATCGATCCACCGCGCCACATCAGCTCGTGCTGGCTCAACAGGCGGCCGATCCCGGGGAAATCCTGTGGATCGACGCCCGGGATATCGCGAGCACGTACGCCCTGTATCCGGCGACCTCGAGACCCGGCGTGCTCGACGGATTTCGGATCGCTCGGGCGTGGACCGCCTACCAGCACCACACGCTCGTCCGCCGCGCGATCGAACAGGCCTCCACGCGGACCCGATTGATCGTGGTTCCGTACGTCTGTTCGTTATACCGCGATGACGATCTCGCGGAGTCCGAAGCGAACCACCTTCTCGGGGCGACCCTGACCGCCCTCTCCGAGCTCGCGGACGCCCGCGCGGTTCCCGTCCTGCTCACGGCACCGCCACAGGAACGAACCGTCCTCGAGGACGTGGTCGATCACGAGCTCCGCTGCGAGCGAACCGACCAGGGGTACGTCTTCTCCGGCGATTCCTACCGGACGACCCTCTATCACGGCCAGGGCTGGTGGCAGACGACAATCCCCTACTGGGTGGAGCTGCTCGGTGCGGTGTGCCGGGGGGAGGACATCCCCTGGCCGGACGGGACAGCCGGGATCGAGGCCTTCGCGTAGAACGGGCGAAAGACGGTTAATGGGGGAGTGCTAGTATGTCACATGGGGTATCGGTTGCGGTGCAATAGTTGTGGGTTCGACGGGGCGGTCGAGGCCGAGCATTCGGCGTACACCGACGCCCGGCGCCACGAAGCCGCCCATCCCGATCACTTCGTCTACATCATGGAGGAGCACGATTCCGATTGAGTGATCGGTATACTATTGGGTGGGGGCACTTGCATACCAGCCATGGAGTCGGAGCTGCTCTCGGAAGCGCAGGCCGACGAGCTCCGAAGCGTCTGTCGCACCGCGGTGGGGGACGAGCTCCGGAGTATCACGTACTTCGACCAGGACGACCTCCAGCAGCTGTATTTGCGATCGGATCTCGAACGGACCGCGGATCTCGTGGGGTTCGCGGAGCTCGAACGGCTGGGGTTTCAGTCACAAACGGCCTATCGACACTCCCAGCTCGGGGAGTATCGCGGGACCGTTCGGATGTTCGAAAACGGGTATCTCACCCGGGTGATCGGGGACGAGGTCGGTGTTTGGGTGACGACCGACGACATGTCGATCGACCGGTTCGAGGAGCTCATCAGCGCCCTGAAACCGGTCGTCGCCGAGATCGAGGGCGGGCGGTAATTAGCTCCGATAGATCAGTTCGTCCTCGATCCGGCGCAGACCGACCGAGATCCGGCCGAGAATGTTCGCGGCCTCGGCAAGGACGGGATACGTGGGTTCCATCGGGGCATACAGGTAGGACTGTAGATCGAACGTCGGATCCGACCGCAGGACCTTGCGACGCATCTCCGTCCGGTCCTCCTGGCGTCGGTTGACCACGTCTTCGATGCGATCCTCGAACGACGAGAGTTCCCCCCGGCGTTCGTGGAGTCCCTCGTAGGACTGGTCCGCGCAGAGGGGGGCCGTGATCTCCTCGACTTCGCCGGAGATCTCGCGAAGTTC
>CAYSMB010000003.1:3105-28907 GCA_964432005.1 uncultured Halobacteriales archaeon | reverse complement strand
TCTTCGCCCGCGCCAGCAACCTCGAATACCGCCGCATCGAGATGACTCCGTACCTGATGCCCGCGCACATCACGGTCACGCAGGTCGATATCGTCACGAACCCGACGAGGTTCGAGCTCAACAAGGGGCCCATCTTCGCGAACGTCGTCGCTGACGAGATCAACCGCTCCACCCCGCGCTGGAAAGGTCACCATTGAGGGCGACTCGTTTTCCCTCCCGGAGCCGTTCATGGTCATCGCGACCCAGAACCCCCTGGAGTTCGAGGGCGTCTTCGAGCTCCCCGAGGCCCAGCGGGACCGCTTCATGCTCAAATCCGTCATGGAGGTGACCGACCGGGCCACCGAACGCGAACTCCTCGATCGCTTCGACGCCGACCGGGATCTGGGACCGGAATCGATCGATCAAGTGGTCGATCGGGAGGCGATCCTCGATGCGCGAGCCGCGGTTGCGGATGTCCGCTCGGTCGAATCGGTGACCGGGTACCTCCAGGATCTCGTCGAGGTCACGCGCGTGCATCCCGACGTCGCCCATGGAGCCTCGCCACGCGCGGTGATCGCCATCCAAAACGCCGCAAAAGCCAAAGCGGCTATCGCCGGGCGCGAGTACGTCGTCCCGAACGACCTCAAGAAGCTGGCCGCGCCGGTCTTCCAGCACCGCCTCGTCCTCACGACCGATTCCGACCTGAGTGGGGTCTCACCCGACGACGTCATCGACGATATCCTGGGTTCGGTCGAGCCGCCGAGCGCCGAGGCGATACGTTGACGGAAGCCGAGGAGTAGGTCGCGCGCAGCGCATCGAAGGCTCGCATGCACACACCATCAGGACGACGACACTCCCAAGACCGAAAAACGAGGTTGTTCATAGCGGTTCACGGGTGAATGTGCGCAACGGAAACGTCGCTGTAACGTGATGGAGCGGTGAGCGATTTGTATCCCGCGAGGCGTCCGGGGCCACCAGTTCGGGACAGCGACGGGTGCCACCCGATCGCCGATCGTACACCGTGGGAATGACGAATGTTTTGCATCCCTAAGGGTTTTTGACCCCGGGGAGAGTGACCCGAACTGGAGATTCAATGAGTTCTTTGGAATCGAGCAGGGACCGAGTGTCCTCAATCGTGTTAGAACGCGTCGCCGATCGAGAAGCAACACCCGCCGACGCCCTTCCCCCGCTGTATGATACGGTCGATCCGATGCTTATCGATCGATTGTTCGACGCGGATGCGGTACGCATGCTCGAGTTCGAATATGCCGGATACACCGTTCGCGTCGAGCGAGCCGATACGACCGGGCTAGTCGTCGACGTCCAGCACTGATTCCTGCAGATCATCGAATTGAGCGATCGCGGCGACCATCCGGTCGAGGTCTTCGCTCGCGTGCAGGCGAACCGATCCGGATTCGTGGCTTTCGATGACGCCGTACGCCCTGAGCCGAGGAAGGACTCGGTGGTGCAGTTCGACTTCGGGATTCTGGAAACGCTCACTTCGTTCCAAACGCGTGCCTAATTCGGCATACTCCATTTCCCTGTCCTCTCGCAGACAATACATCGCGGCGCGGGTCGAAGGGTGCGCCAATATCGAGAGGATCGAATCAAAGTGTCTGTCAGTGTCCCAACCATCGGCCATGGCTAGGATCCAACGCCTACAACCATGAATATTGAGGTTCATTATATGCCAGGATTGCGTTGGCTGCCGTTCCGTGTTGTCGCTCGCAGAACACACTCGACCGATTCGTCCACGGTGAAGGCACATGGAGTATCGGCCAAACACGCGGGCGATCGGGCGGGAGAGGCGGCCGGGCCACCCCGGCGGGATGTTCCCTTCGACGGCTCGCTCGACCCGCTTCGGATGCCTTACTCCACGTGTATCGTCCCGGCCATTCCGAAGCTTTCGTGGGGGATACAGACGTATTCGTACCGACCGGGCACTTCGAAGGTGTGTTCGAATGTCTCGCCGCGGGGCACGAGCGTGTCGTTCGGCGACTCGTCGGCCCCGTAGCTGGCAAAGGGCTCGGCCTCGGCGGGCAGCTGGGCCTCGTCGCTGTCGTCGGGTCGACAGGAGACGTTGTGGCCGGCGGATTCGAACCCCCAGATCACGCGGTCGCCGACCGCCACCGTGAGCTTCGCGGGAGCGAAGACGTTGCCACCATCCTCGCCGGCGATCACATCGGCGTCGGGAAACGACGGTCCCGAGAGACAGCCAGCGAGCCCGACCGACGTGGCCGCGACCACCTCGCGCCGTGTGATGGGTCTCATGTAGCTGTTTCTGCTGGCGAACCGACACTCCGGGCGGGGACGGCCGCGTTGAAGAGGACCCACCCGATGGCGGCGTAGGCGAACAGGTTGACCACGTTGGGCACGTAGGTCGGGATGCCGGTGAGTACCAGCATGACAAGCGGCACGGAGATCCCAGGGATCACCAGCAAGACGCCCAGACGCCACGGATGGCGATCCGCGAGGAGCACAGCGGCGCCGAACAGCACGTAGCCCAGATACAGCGTCGCCAAGCCGACGAGTGGCGTCAACGCGAGCGGACCGGGCGGCTCGGTGAGGATCCCGGCGGGTTCGAGGATGCCGTCCCCGACGATGATGATCGACCAGCAGATCGCCGCGATGACCACGAGCACCGCGGCGATCCGCGAGAGCCACGGACGCTCGGTCACAAGTGAGCGATGCAGCCCGACCAACCCCAGGGGGATGAGCACCGTCGCGGCCGATGCAAACAGCATCGCCTTGGGGATCGCCGTGCCCTGGTAGGTCACGAGGATCTCGCTGACGACGAAGACCCCGTACAGTGCGGCCCCGGCGAAAAACAGGTGGGGCATGTACCGTTCGAGCATCGTTTCGGATGACATCGAATGCCTGATCGCGGGATTGGGAGTTATATCTAAGCTATATGACATTATAATAGCCCGCCTGACATGTCTGCGGCCACCGGGTTTAACCGTCATACCCGGAAAGTGATCGTATGCCATCGGCGTCAAGCGGCCGCTCGCCCGACGAGGCCTTCGCGCTCGTCGCCGACGAGACCCGCCTCGAGATCCTCCGGACGCTCAGCGAGCTCGACGAGCCGATGGCGTTTTCGGACCTGTTCGAGCGCAGCGACTACGACACCCGGTCGAATTTCAGCTACCACCTCGACCAGCTCGAGGGCCACTTCATCGCCAAGACCGCGGAGGGCTACGCGATACGCCAGGCCGGACGCCGCGTCGTCGAGGCCATCATCTCCGGGACGATGACCGACGCTCCGATGATCGAGCGGGCGCCGATCGACGAGCCGTGTCCGTTCTGTTCGGCCTTGATCGAAGTGAGTTACGAGCAAGAGCGCGTGAAGATGTTCTGTCCGGAGTGTCCCGGGGTCGGCCAACAGGACGAACCCCGCCAGGAACTCGCGACCGAGCCGGGCACGCTCGGCCACATCGGGCTCCCGCCGGCGGGCGTGCAGGGCCGAACGCCGACCGAGATGTTCCGGGCCGCCCAAGCCTGGGACAACCTGGACCTCCTCGGCGACAGTGCCGGTGTCTGTGCGCGCTGTGCGGGCCCGGTCGAGCACTCGATGGCCGTCTGCGAGGCCCACGAGGCAACAGAGGGCGTTTGTGATCGCTGTGGGCGACGACACGCGGTCCTCTTCGAGGTCGCGTGCGGAAACTGTCCGAACGAAAAGAGCGGGATCGCCATCGTCTGCCTGCTAGCCAAGACCGAACTGCTGGACTTCGTCACCGATCACGGAGCCAATCCGCTCGTCCCCGAAACGTACGAGGTCGGCCCGGGCGCGCTGGCGAACTACGACGAAACGGTGCGCTCGCTGGATCCACTCCGGGTTGAACTCGCGTTCACGCTCGAGGACGAGACGCTGCGGTTGACGCTCGACAAGGACGTCGCGGTCGTCGATGCAACGCGGGAGCGGGTCCCCGCCCCGGCCGATTGAGGTCAACCGATAAGCGTCCCGGCGACAGGTCACCAGCCAGTCCGCGTTTTCGTTGCCGCCCTGGACCTCCAGTTCGATATCTTCCTCGAGCCCCTCGGCCGTGCCGACCGCGAAAAAGCCCGCGATGGGACCCTCCTTGACGTCGGGGACGCCGAATCCGCCTCCTATAGGACGAACAGCCACACGCCCTTTTCGGTCGGCGCGCACAGCGACTCGTCCCCCAATCCCAGCTGTCGACGATCGCCGGTAGGTGACCGCGACGTCGACGGTCCGGAACGCCCATTTCGGATCGAGGCATATTGGTCGGCCGTGACGCATCAATTCCAATCGGTGTTGCCCCCGCACGAGCGCCCATGAGCCGCGATCTAGGCGTCACCCGGTTCCTCGTCGAAACCCGGCCGCCGGGCAGCGAACCCATCCTCGAAGTCCTCGCATTGCCCGGCGACCTCCTCGTGATCGTTCCGGCGGTCCTGCTGTTGGTCCTCTACGAACTGGTCCTCGGCCGCCGTTCGAGCCAGGCGGACAGGCCGCTCGTCCCGTCGCAGGTGTGGTCGCTGGTCGCGATCGTCCTCGGGGGGCTGGCGCTGACCGTCGCCCTCGAAGCGCTGTTCGGCTTCGACCCGCCACCGGCGGAATTCCAGGCGATCCCTGCCCGACCCGACGCCTTCCCGAGCGGGCACACCATGGCCGCGACGGTCACCTGGGTCACGATCGCCCGCTACTACCGCCCGAACAACCTCCCCGTTCGGCTGGCCAGCGTCGCCGGCATCGTCGTGCTGGTCGGGATCGCACGGATGAGTCTCGGCGTCCACTTCCTTCCGGACGTCCTCGCCGGCATGACCTTCGGAGTCGGGTACGTCTACCTGGCCGGGAGGTTCACGTACGGCCAGCCGTCTCGGGCCTTCGCAATCGCAATCGTCCTCGGGACGACTGCCCTCATCCTCACCGGGACCAGTCCGGGCGGTCTGCTCGCATTCGGCGGCACAGTCGGCGGGTTGGCGACCTGGCGGTTCGTCGAATACCCGCCCGTTCGGCGGTTCGTCCGTCAATCGAGTCACTTCAGGGTCAGCTGACCGCGGCGGTCCGATGCCAACGCCCGAAGATCAGATACCCGAAGGTCATCGCCGAGAGCACGGCGGGGATCGTCCACTGGATCATCGAGTAGGACTCGAAGAGATGATGGAAGGCCCACCCCAGCGCGAAGGCGATCATCGGCGCGTTCACGTCCTCGGGTACGAGTGTTCGGGCGACGATCCCGCCGACGATCACGACGAGGTAGGCCGCCAGGCCGACGACGCCGGTCCGGATCAGCATCGAGAGATACGAGTTATGCGGGGTGTTCGCCCCGCCGGTCTCGAGGTACGGTTCGGTGAAGGCCGCCGTCGAGATGTGACCGTGTCCGAACGTCGCGGGGGCGGCCCGCATCGCCCGGATCGCCGATCGCCAGCGATCGAACCGCCCGCCATCATCGAGCGGGATCGCCCCGATGTAGACGCCGGCGATGACGAGGACCGAACCGATGGCGCCGACCACGAGTGTGCCCACGATGCCCGCTCGCCCGAACGCCGCGTAACTCCCCAGGGTCACGAGGAAGACGACCGCGGCCAGCCAGGAGGCGTCACTCGAGGAGAGGACCAATCCGGTCGCGGTCAGCAGCGCCAGGCCGATCCCCGCCAGTGTGGGAAACGGCGCGCCTCGCACGGCCGCCCGGTAGGCGATCGTCGACGCCGCCGCAAAGCCGGCGAAGCTCGTCAGCCCGAACACGTTCAGATTGTTGAAGATTGACGTCGTACCCTGCCAGCTCGCGATATCGGTCGCGGTAAACGGGAAGTCCTGGTTCTGGACGGTGATCTCGAAGGCCCAGATGCCGAACTCCCCGATCGAGAACGCGAGGACGCCCACGATCCCGGCACCCGCGGCAAAGAGGGCGACGGTCCAGAGAAACACCGCCTCGGGGACGAACCGCGGGAGGACGAGAAAGGCCACGGTCGCCACCATGGCGGCCCAGACCGGCCACGTCGGCATCCGCCCGCCATCCGGCACCCATACTGTGTGGACGAAAAACAGCGCGACGACGGCTCCGAAGGCAGCCACGAGGATCCACTGGTCGGCGCTAAACTGCCGGGGATCCGGGAATCCGGTCGCGAACACCGCCAACGCGAGGAACACGATTCCGAGGCTGACGACCGTCGGTTCACCAATTGGGAAGGCATCGCCACGATACCGCGCCGCGAACTGAACGAGCCAGAACCCCGCGACCGTCACCCCGCCGATCGACAGCCATGCCGCCTCGCGTTCCAGAAATGCCAGCCCCATCGCGCCGAGGCCGAACACGACGAAGAGAGTCGCGATCCGCCAGCCGGCGATCGCGGCCGGCGGCCGATCGACCTGCGTTAGCAGGACGAGCCCGATCAGCACTGGGAAGGCCAGCAGCACGAAGATGCGGCGTCCCAATCCGGCGTCGGTCGCCATCCCCGCCACCGAGTCCGCGTGCGAAACGGCCATCGGCTCGGCGTGGGCCGAGCCGTCCCGTAGTTAGCCGGCGCCTGCGATCGCGCATCTTCGCAGGCGCCGGGAATGTCCGGATAGTTTAGGCCGATACCGGCCGCAGCAGGGGTATGTCGACGATATTTGATACGATTGAAATGATACGCCGATCGCTCCAGGACGATCTCGATGATCCTCATCAGGTCTACAAGATACGCACCGTTCGCCAGCTCGTGGCCGGGGTCCGGGACCGCAGCGAGGCGTTCGAGCAGGCGCTCACCGAGGCCGATCTCGACGAAGACACGATCCAGAATCTCGAGGATCTGGGCTACTTGTAACCCGTCACTCGACGGTCACGCTTTTCGCGAGGTTCCGTGGCTTGTCGATCGGCCGGTCGAGCTCCTTGGCGACGTGATAGGCGAAGAGCTGGAGGTAGACGTTCGCGACGATGGGTTCACACCGCCCGACCTCGGCGACCGGCCACCGCTCGTCGGTGCCGTCCATTTCGCCGGATGACAGACCGATCGTCGGCGCCCCCCGCGTCTGGGCCTCACGGACGTTGTGGACGGTCTTTCCGGGCTCGCTGCCGTGGGTCAGCAGGGCGATGACGGGCGTGTCCTCCTGGACGAGCGCCAGGGGGCCGTGTTTCAGCTCGCCGGCGGGAAAGCCCTCCGCGTGAGCGTACGAGATCTCCTTTAGCTTCAGTGCCCCCTCGAGGGCCACCGGATAGCCAAGCCGACGGGCGATGAAGAAAAACGCCGAGGCGTCGGCATGCCGCGCGGCCGCGGCCTGGACGAGGTCCTCCCGATCGAGGACCTGCTGGACCGCGCCGGGCAGCTCGGAGAGTTCGTCCAGCAGTTCCCGGCCAGCCGACGCCGTCATGTCCCCCCGCGCCCGCCCGAGTTCGACCACGAGCATCGCGAGCGCGACCGCCTGCCCGGAGAAGGCCTTCGTCGAGGCGACCGCGATCTCCGGGCCGGCGCGGATATAGACCGTCTCGTCGGTCGTTCGGGTAATCGAGCTGCCGTGGACGTTCGTGACCGAGAGCGTCCGCGCGCCGGCCCCGACGGCCTTCTCGATGGCGTCGATCGTGTCCTTCGTCTCGCCGCTCTGGGTGACCGCGATCACGAGCGTCCGCCACGGATCGCTTCCCCGCCCGAACTCGTACTCGCTGGCGACGTAGGCTCGTGCCCGGACGTCCAGCTCGCGCTCTAACAACCGCGCGCCGAAGGTCGCCGCATACGAGGAGGTCCCGGCCGCGACCAGATGGATCTCCTGGAGGCTATCGAGATAGCCCCGCGGGAAGTCGAGCTCGAGGTCGGCCTCCCCGGCCCCCCGGTCGAGCCGATCCGAGATGGCCTGCCGGAGCGCCCGGGGCTGTTCGTGGATCTCCTTGCGCATGTAGTGCTCGTAGCCGCCCTTCTCGGCGTCCTCAGCATCCCAGTCGACGGTCTCGACGGCGACCTCGCAGGCCGCGCCGTTCTCGAAGACCTCGATGCCACCGCGGTCGAGGACCGCGATCTGGCCGTCCTCGAGGAAGGTGACCTCGTCGGTATACTCGAGGAACGCCGGCACGTCGCTGGCGACGAAGGCACCGTCCTCGCCGTGGCCGAGCACGAGCGGGCTCCCCTGGCGGGTCCCGACGATGCAGTCCTCGTCGACCATGGCCGCACAAAACGCGAAGCTCCCCTCGAGCCGGTCGGCCACCCGTTCGACCGCGCCTCGCAGGTCCAGCCCCTCGTCGACGGCCTCCTCGAGGAGATGCGGGATGACCTCCGTGTCGGTCTCGCTGACGAAGGTGTGATCGCTCAGTTCCGCCCGGAGCGTCTCGTGGTTGTCGATGATCCCGTTGTGGACGACGGCGATCCCGCCCGTGCAGTCGACGTGGGGGTGGGCGTTCGTCTCCGTCGGCGGGCCGTGCGTGCTCCAGCGGGTATGCCCCAGTCCGAACGTCGCCTCGGCGTGCTCGGGGACCGGCAGGGCCGAGACCTCGCCGCGCTCCTTGGTAATCGACAATTCGCCGTAGACGAGCGCCAAGCCCGCCGAGTCATAGCCCCGATACTCCAGATTCTGGAGGCCGCGATGCAGGATCGGTGCGGCCCGTTGGCTCCCGATGTACCCGATGATCCCGCACATCAGCCCCGCCGCACCTCCCCGCCGGTCGGCACGCGCCCCGAGACGCGCGCGCCGGCCTCGACGGTCGCGTCCTCGCCGATTACCGTGCCGGGCGCGAGCACCGCCCCCGCGCCGATCTCGGCATTGTCGCCGATGACTGCGCCCAGGTCGACATCGACATGGACGCGATCCTCGACGATGATCTCTGCCGGGCCACCCCCGACGGTCACGTTCGCGCCGACGGTCGCATTGGCACCCACGATGGCCTCTCGTAACACGGCGCCGGGGTGGATTGCGGCGTCCTCGAAAATCACGGACTGTTCGTAGACGGTCTGGGCGCCCAGGCGGGCGTTGGGGCCGACGGCGGTGCCTCCGCCGACCGAGGCGTTCGGCCCGATCTCGACCCCGTCGGCGATCGCGACGTCGCGGGCGATCAGGCTATCGGGGCCCTCGATGACGCCCTCGGCGACCCCCGAGGCGGCCTCGATCCGATCGATGTTTACGGGCAAGAGGTCCCAGAGGAAGGTCACGTCCAGCCAGGGCCCGTCGTAGCGGACGATGTCGACATCGCCGGCGAGCCGGTCGAGCGTGGCCGTGGTCTGGAGGTCGCCGTCGACGGTATCGGTCGCCCGGATCGCATCGAAGACATCCTCGTCGAAGCGGTAGACGCCGGCGTTGATCGGCGCCGTCGGCGAGGGGTCGATGGGCTTTTCCTCGATCCCGACGAGGCGATCGCCCTCGACGTCGACGACCCCGAACGTGCTCGGAAACGACGCCCGGGTCACCGATACCGTCGGCGCGAGGGCGTGCTCGCACACCTCCTCGATGAGTCTCGCCTCCAGGATCCGATCCCCGTTGAGGACGAGAAACGGCCCGTCGACGTAGCCCTCGACCTGGAGAATTGCATGGCCCGTCCCCAACTGGTTTGACTGCTCGACGTACGTGATGTCGACGCCCCAGTCGTCGCCATCCTCGAAGTGGCTCTGGATGCGCTCCTGGCGGTAGCCGACGACGAAGATGACCTCGTCGATCCCCGCGTCGACGATCGCCGACAGGACGTATTCCAGCAGCGGCCGGTTGGCCACCGGCAGCATCGGTTTCGGTCGTTTGTTCGTCAGCGGCGCCAGCCGCCGTCCCTGCCCGGCGGCCAGCACGACCGCCGGCATCCCACCGCTCATGCTATTGGCGGCGCTCGGGCAGGGCTTAGTTCCGTCGACCGCCACGCCGCGGGGCTATGGCCGGTCGAGCGAGACCGGTTCGTAGACGCGAATCCAGCCATCGCTTCGAGCGGTGATCCGGTACGCGGTGTACGCGAACTCGAACGTTCCCCCGTCGGTCGCGGATTCGAGTCGAAGAAGGTCTTTTCGATGGTGGTCACGTCGACGATCTCGTAGAGCGTCAGGGACTTCAAGGCGGTCGGCTCACACCCCGCAGCCGAGGCGATGGCTTCGACGATGGCCGAAGTGAGCTCACCCTCGTGATCCGGTTCGAAGTAGCGCTGGGCGGCCATTCGCCAACGGTGCTCGTCGCCCCCGCCCCGATCACCGTCTCCGTTCCCGTCGGCGATCATCGGTCCCACTCCCGGGCCTGGATCTCCTGATCCGCGTCGAGGCAGGCACCCAACCCTTCGAGCGCGGCCAGCACCTGCGGGGCGTGTTCGCCCGGTCGGATCGTTTCGGTGACCTCGTCGAATTTGATCACGCTTTCCTCGACGAGTTTCGGGACGTGTGTGATAGAGCGTGATGTAGACTCGATCGCGTGCTTCGCTCGTTTCGTCGCTCTCGGTAGTTCCCTGTTCCCACGCGACGATCTTGCCGGTCAAATCGCGGAGCGTCCACTCCGTATCCGCCAGCAGCGTATAACAGAGGTAGCGTCGGCGGGGATGGGCTAGGACCTCGAAGACGTGATCGAGCTCAAGGATCCCCGAAAGCGGCCTGTCGTCGTGGTCCGTCCCCCCTTCCCCCGTCGGAGGGACTATCATCGTTCATTCCCCGCTGGACGGCCCGCAGGGGCTCAAACGCGGTCCCTTACCGAATTCAATAGTACGCCGTCTCCTCCCAGTCGTGCTCGATCCGATAGCGCTCGACGAGCTCGTCCCAGTTCGACGGCGTCTCGATCGGTTTGGTGACCGGACTGCCGATCGAGGGACCGATGGTCGCGTTGACCGTCCCCGGCCCGCCCATCACGAGCAGTTTGATCCGGTCTGGATCGGAGATCTGGGGTAACTGGAGGCTCGGGATATCGCTGGGGTCGTCGCGCTCGAGTTCCCGGTCCTGGTATTTGCCGCGGCCGTATTTGCGCACGGGCACGTAGGAGTTGTTACAGATATACTCCTTGACGTCCTGTCGGCTCAGCCCGGCCTCGCCCAGCTGTTCGGCGCTGTACGGGCAGACGACCTGCCAGATCGTCTTGCCACCCTGCTCGGATCCCGTCATGTACGGATCCATGTGATAGACCATGCCCTCGAGGATGAACTCGGGATCGTTCCGATAGGGGGTCCACGTGATATAGCAGCTCGGGCCGGCGAGGGTGATCGTGCTTTCCTCGGCGTCAAATCCCCGGGTGGCGTGAAACGGCTCCCAGGGGCTTTCTTCCTCGAGTTCCCCGCCGACGAGGCTGAACTTGAACGGGTTGCCGAACACCGCCATATCCTTGACGCCGGGATGGAGCTGCGTCGTGTTCTTGTAGGCCAGCCCGAGCGCGCGTCCGATCGTGCGATTGGGGCGATACCCCGGCCCCCAGGCGCCGCCCCCACACTGGACGTCGATGGCGTGGCGAATCGGCCCGTTGAGCATCCAGAAGTACGCCCAGCCGGTCGTGCTCACGGAGAAGCTCATGGCCCCGCTTTCCGGATCCGCCAGCGCCTCGGCGCCGGCGAGGAGGACCGGCATGTGCGTGGGCAGACAGCCGGCCATCACGGCGTTGCTCGCGAGCTGCCGAACCGTGATCGGTTCGTCGGCGTTGCCGAGCTCGCCGATGATCTCGTCGGAATCTCGGTCGGTGCCGGTCAACATTTCCTCGACGCGCGTGTCCGTCGGCGGGATGACCGGCAGACCGTCGGTCGCCCCTTGCCGGTACAGCGCGTCGTAGGTCTCTTCGAGCGAAGCGTCCGAGTCAAAGAGTTCAGACATTGCTAGCCCTGATCCCCGCTAGTGGGTCGCGACCGGACCGCGTTCCTTCTGGGTCAGCGGGCGGGTCAGTTCGGATTCGACATCGGCCATGACCTCGGGCGTGAGGCGAGCGGCGATCTTCTCGTGATCGCGGATCTCCGAGCGGACCGCCTCGTCGTTATAGCGCAGGGGCATGCCCCGCTCGATCGCGTTCGATTGATAATCGAGGACGAAGCCCTCGTCGACGAGTCCGACCGTCGGGACGTCCTCCTCCTCGAGGGCGATCATGCCCCAGGTCAGGAACTTGGTACAGGACCCACAATCGCCGATCGCACCGACACACGCGTCGATCTCCTCGGCCCAGTCCTTGACGCGCTCGACGTTCTCGGGATCCGCGATCTCGCGCTTGTGCGCGAAGTGTAGCTCGCTGATCTCGATGTCCTCGTGGCGTTCCTCGAGCTTCTCGCGGTAGACCTCCAGAACCGGTTCGGCGGCCATCTTACCGTTGTCGTAGAGGCCGATCGTCTTGCCCTCGAGGTGGTCAAGCCGCTTGGCCAGCGGCTCGAGGTCCGATGACCCCCGGGCGGACGTCGGATTCGTGAGATTCATGCTCCGAAATGCCCGTCACTCCGGCAAAAGCTTTGCCCGTCGTCCGAACGCACTCCGGCGCTTATGTGTCAATAGACGGGGTCCGCGCGGCGGGAAACGCGGGTGCTGGGCCCTACTCGAGGTCCTCGACGCAGGGCCACTCCTCGGGATAATCCATGGGCGTTTCGCCTTGGGGCCACAGTGGCTCGAGGTCGGCGTCGGCAGGGTAGCGCAGGTTGCCGTCGTCGTCCCACGTCCAGCCCGCGTCCTCGAGGGTCTGCCGGGCGAGGTCCGAATCGCCCTCCGCGGACTCGGCGATCTGTCGAAGGCCTTCGTGATCTTCGGGGTAGAACGGGTGGGTTTGGCCGAGGATCGAGGAGTAAAGATGGGGCGTCGCATCGCCGTAATTGGCGACCTCGTTGATCTCCTGGCGCTTGAGCGCCTGCGAGACTGCGAGGCGGAACTCCTCGAATTTGGTCGGCCCGAAGTTCGTCTGCGGGATCAGCCACCAGTCCGTAAAGCCCTCCATGACGGTGACCTCGGTCGTGTCGGACATGTTATCGCGCAGGTCGTTGGCCATCGACGCGGAGATGTCCGGGAAGATGTTGATCTCCCCGTTCTCGTAAGCCCGGGAACCGCTCTGAAGGTCCTGGAAGGCCTGGAAGGTGAGCCCGTCGGCCGGCGGGTCCCAGTATCCGTCGTGGGGTTCGAGATCGAGGAGCTCCTCGCGGCGGAACTCGTTGATCACGTACGGCCCACTGCCGACGATCGGATCCGGCGCGAAGGACTCGGGGTTCTCGGTGGCGCCCTGTTCCTCCCACACGGATCGCGGAAGGATGCCCCAGCGGAACGCCTCCGCGCGCAGCCAGGTCGGGTTCGGCTCGCTGAAGTTGAACTCGACGGTATAATCGTCGATCACGTCGATGGACTCGTAGCCCTGCGGTTCGGCGTCGGGCAGGATGTCCGCGTTGTCCTCGACGTAATTGAAGGTGAACTGGACGTCGTCGGCGGTCACCGGATCACCGTTCGAGAACTGGCCATCGTCGCGGAGATTAAACCGATACGTCTGGAACTCGTCCTCGATCGTCCAGTCCTCCGCGAGGTAGGGCTCGATCTCCAGGTCCGACGAAAAGCTCAACAGCGGAGTATAGACCATCGTACTCCAGTTCATCAGCGTGAACGTGTTCGGGGTCTGGAGATGGTTGCGCGTCCCCACGATCGTCGGAGTCGTATACGTGACACGACGGTTCCCGTCGATACCTTCGCTGTTGATCCAGTTGTCCACGTTGAAACTCTGGATACCGATGGTCCCGAGCGAGTCGTTCGGCTCGATCTGATCGGTCCGGTAGGCGCCGTACCGAACCTGGTTGAACAACGGAATGCGGTCGACGGCCTGGGAGGCCACGCTCAACGCGTTGTGCACGGCTTCGCGCCGCGATTCCTCGTCCGTCGCGGTGGCGGACTCGTCGACGTACTGGGTGTATTCGCAGCTTGCGAACTGGGTCAGACTCTGACGGCCGTTCGCTCCCGCGTTCTGGATCTTCTCCGGTTCGAGGAGTGGTTGGGGATCGAGGCGTGCCGGGACCAGTCCCTTGAAGTCCAGATGGAGGTGGTGCGATCGGTCGTCGTTATAGACCTCGTCCCAGAAGGTCGCCAGTTCGACGGACTGGGTTTCGGTCTCGACCCCGAAGTCCGCCTCGAGGGTATCCCCGAGAATGCCGAGGCCATGCTCGATGAACGTCGTGTTCGCGCCGATACCGGCGATGATCTCCATCTGCACGGTCTCGACGCGCTCGCCGTGGTCTCCGTCACCATCACTGTCGTCGGAGTCGTCCGAGTCATCGCTGTCGTCACCATCGTCATCGCCCAGACAGCCGGCGAGGCCGAGGCCGGTCCCGGCCGAGAGGGCCGCCAGGTACGTACGACGGTCGATGGATGCGTCGCTGGAACTCATTGGATGTGGGCCACCGGGGCTCGGAGGGACCCGGCGGGTCGTCCGCCTGTGATTGATTGCATGTGTGAATCCGAGTCATATTGCTGTTTCCACGAATAAAAGTGTATCTTAAGATATCATCTGACTTGTTATTCTAAAACACCGAGGTTTCCGACGGGGTTATCCGCCCTCGCCGATCGCGATGCGGGGATCGACGACAGTGTAGACGATATCGACGACGAAGTTCCCGAGGATGATCCACACCGCGACCAGAATGAAGATGAACTGCACGACAGGGGTATCCCGGGCGAGCACCGAATCGATGAGCAACTTGCCGATTCCGGGCCAGTTGAAGACGACCTCGACGAGTACCATTCCGCTCAGCGATCGGGCCATCGCTGTCGGGAAGAGCGTGATGATCGGGAGTGACGCGTGTCGGAGGAGGTGGCGGTACTGCTTGTACGGCGAGAGGCCCTTGATGCGATGGTAATAGGAGTGGTCCTGTCCACTTACTTCGACGACGCTCCCGCGCATGACGATCGCCGGGTAGTAGAAATAGCTAATGACAATTGTCATGAACGGCAATATGTAATGCATTAGAAAATCGGTCGAGAGATAGATCGACCACCACGCTCCCTCGCCCTGTGTGTACATCTCGATGGAGACGAGGCCGCCCGTCGGGAACAAATCGACCCAGGAGGCGAACATGAAGATCAACGCGATCCCGATGAAAAACGCAGGAGCGGCGCCGATGATCGTCGGCGGGACGATGCCGAGCTTCTCGAGGATCGTGTTCTTCGTGCTACCGATGAGTGCCCCATAGAGCGACCCGAGCACAAACGCCGTCGTGATGGCGGGTGCGACGAGGATTACCGAGTTGAACATCGCCAGCGCCACGTACTCTAGGACGGGGATGTTAGACGCCCGGGAGACACCAGCATCGCCGGTCAACAAGTTTCCCATGAATCGGGCGTATTGAATGTAGATCGGATCGTTGAGGCCCCATTTGTCCCGGATCGCGTCGGCCTGCTCCGGAGACATGCCGGACTGTAACAACAGCGTCGCGTAATCACCAGGGAGGAGCCGGAAGAAGAAAAACAGCACCGTGGCCATCAGCAGGATCAAGAAGACGGAGATGCACGCCCGCCGAACGATGTACGTGAGTCGGCTCATGGATTCGCCTCCGGGACCGGCTCCTTGGCGGGCGCCGCTTGTTCCTCGGAATGGAGATGACAGGCCACGGACCAATCGGCGTCGTCCGCCATCGGCAGGAACGGCGGTCGTTCGTCACAGATCTCCATACGCTCGGGGCAGCGATCCTTGAACCGACAGCCGCTCGGC
The DNA here is from genome assembly GCA_964432005.1 of uncultured Halobacteriales archaeon. Taxonomy (GTDB): domain Archaea; phylum Halobacteriota; class Halobacteria; order Halobacteriales; family SKNY01; genus SKNY01. The sequence continues at coordinate 13,411 of CAYSMB010000003.1, read as the reverse complement.
AGGTCACTCGCATCCCCGGGCGTCCCCGGAATGTATTGATCCAGATCCCGGTAGTCCGGGTCAGGAACCGGAATGGCGTCGATGAGGGATCGGGTGTAGGGGTGTTTCGGTTCGGCCAGCATCTGTCGCGTGGGGGCCTGCTCGACGACCCGCCCGAGGTACATGACATTGACGACGTCGCAGATGTACGAGACCGTCGAGAGGTCATGCGAGACGTAGAACATGGACACGTCGTGCTCACTGGTCAGCTCGTTTAACAGCCGGAGGATCGCGGCCTGGGTTGAGACGTCGAGCATGGACACGGGCTCGTCCGCGAGGATGATGTCCGGATCGAGGACGAGTGCCCGCGCGATGGCGACTCGCTGTTTCTCCCCACCGGAGAGCTGCGGCGCACGCATGTCGATGTAGTAGTCCGTGGGGTTGAGCTTGACCTGGTCGAGGACTTCGTGTATCCGCTCGTCCTTCTCGGCCCGAGACCCACCGACGCCATGGATATCGAGGGGTTCGGAGAGCGCATCGCGCACGCTAAACTTCGGATTAAGGGAATTGAACGGATCCTGGTAGATGATTTGGACGCGTCGACGGAACTCCTTCCAGTCGACCTTGTCGAAGGACGTCACGTCCTGGCCCTTGAACAGGATCTCTCCCTCGGTCGGCGTGTACTGGCCCATGAGGGTCATCAACAGCGTCGACTTCCCGCACCCGCTCTCGCCGATGATCCCCTGGACTTCGTTGCGATCGAGAACGAGGTCGACGCCATCGACGGCGCGGATCGGGGCCACTTCGCCTTCGAAGAGACGATTCCGGATCGCGTCGATGATGTTCGCGCTCGGATCGAAGTGCTTGTGGACGTCGCGTAACTCCAGCACCGGCGACCCGCTTGCGGCTCCGTCGTGCGCAACTGATGACGGATCGCTTGAGCGGCCTGCCGTCTCGTCCGCATTCGGTGCTTGTGCGGTTTCATATTCGGTGAAGAGGGTGTCCGTCTCGTCGCTACGGATGCAGGCATCCCGGTGATTGCCGTTGTCGGCAGCAGCCTCGAGGGGCGGGGCACCGTCCCGACAGGCTGGTTCCGCCCAGGGACACCGGTCGGCGAACGAACAGAAGTCAACGTCCCCGTGGAGTACGGGGGGATTACCGGCGATCACGTCGAGTTCCCGGTCGGGATACCGGACGTCGGGGAAGGACTTCTGCAGGAGATAGGTATACGGATGGCGCGGATTGTCCAGGATCTCACGAACGGGCCCGGATTCGCTGACTTGACCACCGTGCATGACCGCGATCGAATCGCAATTCTCGAAGACGACAGCAATGTCGTGGGTGATCATCAAGAGGCTGATATCCCAGTCCTCCCGCAGATCGCGCAGATGGCTCAGGATCTGATCCTGCATGATCACGTCGAGTGCGGTCGTGGGTTCGTCCGCGATGATCAGCGAGGGTTCCAGGATCAACGACATCGCGATGATCGCGCGCTGTTTCATGCCGCCGGAGAACTGGTGGGGATAGTCGGTGATCCGCGATTCCGGCAGTCCTACAATATCGAAGAGCTCGCGAAGCCGGTCGAGGGCCTGCTCCTCGGTGTGTTCCGTATGTTCCTGAACGAGTTCGACGGCTTGCGTACTGATCCGCATCAACGGGTCGAGACTATTCATCGCTGACTGGGGAATCACCGAGATCTCTTGCCAGCGGATCTCCTCGCGGAATTCAGCCTCTGTAAAATCCTGAATTTCCTCGCCTTTGTACCGGATCGTTCCCGAGGTGACTGCCCCGTTATCGTCGAGCCCGCCCACGATCGCCTGGGCGATCGTGCTCTTGCCACAGCCACTCTCGCCGACCAGACCGAAGTACTCGTTATCCTCGATCGTGAGGTTGACGTCATTGACCGCCCGGACATTCTCGTCGCGGGTTCGATACTCGATGTGGAGGTCCTCGAGTTCGAGGAGGGGTTCGCTCATGTCACATCCCCTCGTTGGCGTCCTGAATCTGTTCGTACCCGCGCCCGATTAGGAACAATGTGAGGACCGTAAGGGCGATCATGAGTCCGGGTGGGAACGCCCACCACCAGGCGTCGGTCATAAAGCCCGACCTGTAGGCGTTCCGAAGCATGATCCCCCAGGACGGGATGTATGGATCCATCATGCCCAGGAACGACAGGGACGCGCTGAGTAGGATGGTGATCCCGGTCCCGAGCGCGAAAAACAGGATGATCATCCCACCCATGTTCGGAAGGATGTGCTTGAGGACGATATGCCGGCGGCTCGCGCCGAGGTTCTCCGCGGATTTGACGTACGGACGTTCCTTGATCTGTAACACCTGTGAACGGAACACACGCGCGTTCCCACGCCAGAGTAGGATGGCGATGATGCCGATCGATTTCCAAAAACCCACGCCGAAATACGCCACCATCACGATAGCCGCGGGGATGAGGGGCACACCGTAGGCCATATCGGTAAACCGCATGAGGAACTCGTCCACGATCCCGCCCATGTAGCCCGCGGTGACACCGATGGTCAACCCGATCGTGACGACCAGCGCGCCGCCGAGAAACCCGGTGACCAGCGTCGGCTGGGCCCCGTATATTAAGCGTGAGAACACATCATAGCCCGTCTCGGTGGTTCCGAGCCAATGTTCGGATGAGGGGGGTTCCATCCGCCGGAGCTCGCCATCCGGCCCGCGGTGGCGGTCGGAGTAATCGTACGGTGTGAGATGTTGACCGAACGCGGCCAGGAAGACGAGGAATCCAAATGTGATCAAGCTCGCGAGCGTGACTTCGTCTTCGGTGAAGACTCGGAATCCCCGCTTTAGCGAGTAGACGAGATAGTGATCACCGATTCCCCGGAGATACTCGCCGACGAAGGACGGAGAGCCCATCCTGATCAACTGTATAATCCAGGAAACATAAGGGTTATTCCTTCCTTGTTGATGCCTTCCGTTCCGGGGGCCATGGTCGTTACTGGGATTGTCGGGAAGTTGATCAATACTGTGAATCCCTGCTTCGGCAACAGTCGGGCGAGAAAATATTCAGCACCATTAAGCATCAGCCATGCCGATTGCCGCACATGGTCGATCCCGATACGTTCCGTGCTGTCATGGGGAGCTTTGCAACCGGCGTCAACGTCGTGACGTTTCCGGGTGTCGAGCACGGCCTCACCGCCAATGCCTTCTCATCGGTCTCGCTCGATCCACCGCTGGTGCTCGTCTGTGTCGACCACGGCACCAACAGTTACGAACTCCTCAGTGAGGGGGAGGTCGACGGGTATTGCATCAACATGCTCGCGGCCGATCAGCAGCCTCTCGGCGAGCACTTCGCCGGGATGAACGAACTCGACCAGAGTCCCTTCGAGACCGAAGCCACGACGACGGCGGTCACCGGCGCGACCGTCTTCGAGGACAGTCTGGCGTACGCGGACTGTGAAATCTGGGATGCCGTCGAGGCGGGCGATCACACCGTGTACTTTGGCGAGGTCCAGATCGCGGACATCCTCAACGGGGACGCGGATGGGCTGACCTTCTTCCGGGGCGAGTGGGGCACGCTGCCCTAGCAAACACCCGGGCACGGCCGTAAATTTGGATTAATCCGGGGCGAATCGACTTGACGGAATTCCGTTTTTATAGGCTTTCGCTGGAAAGGCCCGAGCGGATATGCCAGCCGGAAAACCAGTTGCCGAACGTGACTCCGACGCCTTTTGCCAAGCAACGCCGCGAAATAAGGTGAAAGTACCTAAAGGTCCGGCGTGAGTGACAACCATGCCATCGAGACGAACCATGCTGGCGGTCGGAGCGAGTACCGTCGCGGCCGGGCTCGGCGGATGCCTGGATCGGATCCCCTTTATCGGCGACGAGCCGATCGAATTCGGCGCCTCCCGGGCGACCATCCCCGATTCGGTCCTCGAGGAGACCGATTACGACGAACAAAGCGTCGACGAACACGTCATCGAGGAGGAAGTTGAGGCCGCCGGGCGCACCCAGCAGGTCGTCGTGACCAACTGGCTGGCCGAATACGACAAGGCCGTCGACCTCGGCGAGCTCGGGATTCCGACCGATCAGGAACAGCGCGCGGCGATTTGTACGGTCATCTCGAGCCCGCAGGTCAACGTATTGGGTCGGACGTTCAATCCGATCGGACAGATGAGTGCGGCCGATTTGGCCGAAATGGTCCAGGATCGTTACGACGGCATGGACAACCTCGAGCAGGTCGGGGAGGCCGATCGCACGGTCGCCGGGGAAACCACGACGGTCGCCGAGTTCCAGGGCGAGGCCGACCTCACTGGCTCCGGGCAGTCGGTCGAGGTGACGATCCACATCGCGGAGGCCGTCGAAGCCGGGGAAGACCTCGTGCTGGCCATCGGCGGGTACCCGACCGAGCTACAAGATCAGGAAGCCGAGCACACCTTCTCGATGTTCGCCGGCATCGAGCACCAGGGATAGCGCTCAGAAAGACCGGCAGTTCGGTTTAGGTTGTTGGTCCGCCCGTGCCCAGGTGACCACGAACGTCATCGCCGACGTCGGCTATGGCCTCCCGGGCCCGCTCCCACTCGGGATCCAAAACCTTCCCGAAGAATGTGTGGACCATGTCGTCGTAGTGATGGTGGCTGACGGGGACGCTGGCCTCCCGCAGCCGTTCGGCGTACGCGAAGCAGGGTCCCTGCAGCGGATCGAACTCCGCCGTCACGATCGTCGTGGGCGGTAAGCCGCCAAAATTCGAATCCTCGAGGGGGAACGCGTACGGGTTATAGCCGTGGATCGGATCCGCGAGGTACTGTTCGTGAAGCCATTCGATGTCATCTTTCGTGAAGAGATAGCCCTCGTAGTCGTCGTAACTCTCGAAGTGCTCGCTGTAGTTGATCGAGGGATAGATCAGGACTTGATAGTCGATGGCCGGTCCGCCGTGATCGCGGACGTAGTGGGCGTTGGCGGCCGCGAGCTTGCCTCCGGCGCTCGATCCCGCCACCCCGAGTCGGCCGGAGTGATTCACGTACGCGTCGCCGTGCTCGTCGGCCCATTCGAGGACGCGCCGGTAATCGTAGAAGGCCGCCGGAAACGGGTGTTCCGGCGAGAGCCGATACTCGATCGAGGCCACGACGCACCCGGTCGCGTTCGCAAGGGCACGGGTGGTCGGATCGTCGCCCTCGATGGAACCGAGGATCGACCCGCCGCCGTGGGCCCAGAGCAGGATCGGGTACGGGCCTTCGGTCTCCGGGACGTAGAGGCGAACGGGAATGCCGACCCCGTCGCCCTGCACGACGGTGTCGATCGTTTCGGCCACGGGATCCGGTTCGCCCCGCGGGTGCGGCCCCCCGCGGAGCTGCTCGATCGGGAGCTCGGACATCGGCGGTGCGTCGCTGCGCGATTCGAGAAACGCCGCCGCGTCCGGATGGAGTTCGGCCATAGACGACAGGTCCCGGCCCGCCGCTTCAGTGTTACGCCCTATCCGAGCTTCTTGATCTCCGGCAGCACTTCGTCCGCGAAGAGCTCGAGCGACCGCATCGTTTTCTCCTGTGGGGCATCGCCGTGCTGGAACGTGCCGGCGAGATGACCGAACCCGCAGGAGTCCTCGTAGAGCCGTTCGATCTCGGCGACGATCGTCTCGGGTTCGCCGACGAGCATCCCCTCGACGGCCTCGTCGGCGTCGTAATCGAGGAACTGGTGGGCGTGTTCGTCGATGAGTTCCCGGTGGGCCTCGGGGTCGTACCGCTCGGCCCCAGCGTTGCGCGCCGCGGCCCCCCGGTGGACGCCGCCGAACAGGTATTCCCAGTGATAATTGATGTGCTGCTTGATGGATTCGCGGGCCGCCTCGCCGTCCTCGCCGACGAAGATTCCGTTCAGCCAGATGTAATTCTCCTCGTCGGGCGTCCAGCCGAACTCCTCCTCGGCGATCCGGGAATACGTCTCATAGCCCTGCTTTGCCACCTCGAGCTCGCCCCGCTGGGCGAGGCTCAGGCCGTGTTTGGCCGCGATCCGGATCGACGGTTCACTCGTCGCGGGCATCCAGGTCCGAGGGCGGGGCTGCTGGTACGGCTTCGGCCAGATGTAGACGTTCTCGTACTCCCAGAACTCGCCGTCCCAGTCGAACGGTTCCTCGGCGGTCCAGGCCTTGTGGATCAACGCGATCGCCTCCTCGAACATGTCGCGGGAGACGTCCTCGCCGGGCCCGATCGGCCCGCGGTGCTCGTTGTACGCGAGATACTCGATGCCGATGCCCCGGGCGAAGCCGCCGATGACGCGTCCGCCCGAGATCGTGTCGATGACGGCGAGCTCCTCGGCCAGTCGAATCGGGTTGCCCCGGATCGGGACGACGTTGCCGAGAAAGCTCAAATCGAGGTGCTCGGTGCGGGCCGCGATGTGCGAGGCCAGGACGGGCGGGGACGGGTCCATCGCGTACGCCGAGAAGTGATGTTCGTTCAGGATGACCCCGTCCCAGCCGGCCTCGTCGGTAAACTCGATCTGCTCGAGGTAGTTCTCGTAGAGTTCCTTGGCGCGCTCGGGATCGTAGGGGACCCGGGCGAACGGCCACTCGGCGTCGTCGGCGTCCTCGATGTCCGGCCAGGGAAACAGATGCCAGCTGTAAACCTGCATACCCGTTCAGCGAGCGTGGGATATGTTAAATCGTTACATCCGCCCGCATCACAGCCCGTCCGGGGGTACGGCGCTGACGTGCATGCGGACGAACCGCCAGGTGTCCGCCGAGCGCACCATCGTGCCGCTCCAGCGGGTGTCCATTCGATGTCTTCGTCCGCGGGGAGGCTGTGCCACGCCATCGTGACCTCGTCGCTAAACCAGCCGACTTCGCCACGGCGAGCCGTGCGCAACGCGTGGCTCTCGATCGACCAGTCAGTGGTGGTCTCGGTCTGGGATCGCAGCGCCATCGCGATCTCGTCGTGACCGACCAGCGATTCGGTAATCCCGAACTTGACCGGTTCGGGCGTCGCAGCAAAGAACGGGGCCAATGGGTCCTCGGCCGCCAGGGCCGCATAGTACGCCCGGACGCGTTCCTCGATGGGCATGTTTCCGGGGACGGACGCCATCACAAAGAAACCCGGTCGAGACGCGTTGTTATTATGTAACCCCCCCGGGATATGTCGCGCTATGGAGAAGGTCACGATCGACGACATCGATCCGCTCGACACGAGCCTCCAGGCGGACGTGTACAAACCACTCTCGCCATTTCTCGAAACCGAGGACGTCTCGCTCAATTACTACGAACTCGCGCCGGGCGACCAGTTCGGCTTCGAGTTGCACACCCATTACGATCAGGAGGAAGTCTTTTATATTCAGTCGGGGACGGTCACCTTCGAAACGCGCGACGGTGACCTCGAGATCGAAGCCGGCGAGGTCGTCCGGTTCGCCCCCGGCGATTTCCAGATCGGTCGCAACGAGGGCGACGAGCGCGTCCGCGCGATCACACTCGGCGCGCCGAAGGATTCGCGCGAAGTCGAATATTACCGTTCGTGTCCGACGTGTGAGGAACGGACCGAGCAATCGGCCGAGCGCGAGGACGATGCGCTCGCCATCCGGTGTAACATCTGCGGCGAGGTCACCCACCGGATCACGTTCGACTGAGGACCGATCGGATCACCCCCCGGATATATGTACGAGCTGTCATTACACGAAGAAGTGCGTGGTGAAGTTCCAACGGTAATGGTCGTTGAAGACGAGCCGGACGTAGCCGACCTTTACGAGCGATACCTCGACGACGATTACCAGGTGCGGCTCGCCCAGACGGCCGAGGAAGCCTACGAAATATTCGATGACGACGTAGATGTTCTCTTGCTCGATCGTCGGCTGCCCGGGGCGAGCGGGGACGAACTGCTCGCGGACCTCCGGGCCGAGGAGTTCACCGGCCCCGTCGCGATGATTACCGCGATCGAACCCGATGTCGACATCGTCGATCTCCCTTTCGATGCATACGTCGAGAAGCCCATCGACGACGAGACGCTTCGGGACACCGTCGAACGACTCGCCCACCGAGCGATGTTCGAGCAGACGAGCCGGGAACTGTTCCGGTTAACGGCCAAAAAGGCCTCGCTGGACGCCGCCGGCGGGGATCACCAAGACCACGAGGCCTACGGACGGCTGATCGCTCGGATCCGCGAGCTCGAGCGGGACTTGGACGCGACGATGTCCCGGGTGATCGAAGATGCGCCGGCGATCACCTCACGGGACGATCTCGATCACGCCGAAATCGCTGAACTGCTCGAGGGCATCCTGTCACATCCACTACCCGACGAACTGGAGGCACTCGTCGAGGATTCCCAAGCCCTCGAGGAAGCCCGTCCGGTGTTTATGTGGCAGTGGGTCCACCGTCTTGCACCCCAAAACACTCTCCCGTGCGTGAAAGCGGATTACCGCGATCACGTTCCCATCGACAAGACCCTCACGATTCTCTTCATCACGTTGCTCGATGATTGCCTGGAAAAACGGGGGGACACTGCCACCTTCAGCGAGCTGGCCCGCATCCCGCAGACCGATCAGGGGCCCCGAACCGATCGACCGGACGTCGACGCCGAGTACCTCGAGTTCGCCCAGCGCGTCTGGGACACCCTCCTCGATCGCCTCGCCGAGGCGCCCCACTTCGAGACCTACATCGACCTCTTTCGCTTCGATATCGGGCAGGCCATCGAGGCGATCCGCTATTCGAAGATCCCGATGGAATCGCCCGAACTTGCAACCCTGGGGGATCTCGAACGATCGGAATCCCATAACATGGCAATGTTCGCCTACGCGGACATCGACCTGATGCATTCGCCCATCGAAGTCCGCCAGGAACTCGGGCAACTCAGGGATGCTGTCTGGGATGCCCAGTTGATGGCGCGGATCGGCAACTGGGTGAGCACCTGGGAACGGGAACTGCGCGAGGGCGACTTTAGCGCCGGCCCCATCGTCTACGCCATCGAGAGGGGGATCGTCAGCCACGAGGAGTTGCGCCGCTCGATCGACGGGGACGGCGATTTCGAGGAACGCCTGATCGAGCGGATCCATCGCCATGGCGTCGAAAACGAGTTCTTCAACCGCTGGGAGGATCGCTACTATCGCTTGTACGAACACGACCGCCAGCTCCGGACGGTCGACCTCGAGCCGTTCATCGATGGCGTCGAGGAGGTCCTCCGATATCACCTCGCCTCGACGGGCCTGAAGTAGCACTCACGGAAGGAACACTCGCCGGACGAGGCGCGGATGGAGCAGCGCAGTCGGGTCCTGTTCGAGGCGCAGAACGCGGGCAAACGCGTCGGCGAGCACGCCGTCATCGTGGGCGGCGCGCACGAACCGTTCGAGATACCAGTTGAAGATCCGCGTGCCACTGGGTTTGGGACCCGTGGTCTCGGCGAAGGTGAAATCCGCCCCGACGGTCATCCGCCAGATGGTCCGGATCGTGCCGGCGATATCCTCGTAGTATCGATCGGACACTCGCCGCTCGGAGTCCTCCCGGAGCGCGGCATGTAGATGGAGCGCGTCGAGGACGGCCACGGACATCCCCTGGCCGTAAATCGGGTTGAAACTCGCGACCGCATCGCCCGTGGCCACCAGCCCGCGCGGCAGCCCACGGGTGCCCTCGTACCGGTACCAACGATTCGATGGAAACGGGTATCGGTGAATGCGGTCGCCGCGCCACGGGGCCCGCCGGAGGATCTCCCGGGGTTCGGCCGCCGGCAACCGTACGGCGAACACGCGGAACCCCTCCGGCGATCCCGGCGGCTCACAGCCGTGCACTCCGAACAGGGTGGCCATCCACCGATCGTCCTCGATGGGGACGACCGTTCCGCCGCGGGGGTTGGCCGGGCTCGGGGCCAGGAGGTATCCTTCGCGTGTCGCCGGCGGCCGATCGACCGTCATGCTCGCGTAGGTCAGATCGATGGTAACGGCGTCACAGCGCGGGCGGGCAAGCCCCTCGCGCTCGAGCCGTTGCGGTGTGGGGGAACTCCGTCCTCGAGCATCGACGACAAAGTCGCCCTCGAGCGGGTCCGGGTCGTCCTCCAAACGAGCTCCCGTGACCCCATGATCGGAGAACACGAGGGTCGCGGCCCCGGCCGCGTCATCGATCGTGACGTTCGACACCCCCCGCGTCCGCTCGCGAATCGTGTGTTCGAATAGGGGTCGGCTCGCGCAGATCATCGGCAAGGGATCGGGGCCATCCGCGAGGTAATCGCCGTGATGGAAGTACTGCAGCTCCGTCGCGGCGTCGATCGTGAGTCCTCCGGCTTCGCCAATCGAGGATTCGAAGCCCGGATAGAGTCGTTCGAGGCCAACCCGGCCGGCCTCCAACAGGACGTGGACGTGATCGGACTGTGGGACGCCCCGGCGGGGACTC
>CAYSMB010000003.1:0-3095 GCA_964432005.1 uncultured Halobacteriales archaeon | reverse complement strand
CTCGGTATAGGCGTCGGCGAGCACGCGGGCGGCGAGCAACCCGCCGATCCCGCCGCCGATCACGAGCGCGCGATCGCCGCGGGCCGGGACCGCATCCGGCCGGTACGCCGGCGCCGAGGCAAGTGTCACGTGCGCTCGCGGTTTCGATTAGCGCCACAAAAACGTAGCCGTTCGATCCGCGTATCGAGGTATCAATGCCCACGGGAGATCCCACCTCATTTCGTTGATAAGATCCGGGGCGCGTCAGACACGTAGTCAATCAATATATACGTCATTACTTACGAATGGGAAACGAAGATGGCGGCCGAGCCGGCGTCCGAGCAGGAAACGATCCGGATCCTACATCTGGATGACGATTCCGATGTCGCCGAGCTGACGCGCGTCAACCTCGAAAGCGAGTCAGAACGGTTCGACGTTCTCAGCGAGACGGATCCGGAAGTCGCCCTTCAGAAGGTCCGCCAGGCGGATATCGACTGTGTGGTCTGCGATTACGAAATGCCGGAGATCGATGGACTGGAGTTTCTCGAGAAGGTCCGGGAAACCGCACCGGAACTGCCCTTTATCCTCTTTACCGGCCGGGGCAGCGAGGAGATCGCGAGCGAGGCGATCTCCCGTGGGGTGACGGATTACCTCCAGAAAGAACGGGGCCAGGACCAGTACACGGTCCTGGCGAACCGCGTCGAAAACGCCGTCTCGAAGTATCGCGCCGAGGCGGAGGTCGAACGTCGATCCCGATGGTATGAGCAGATCCTCAAACACTCCTCGGATTATGTCCTGATCACCGACGGGATGGGCGAGGTCAGCTACGTCTCGCCCGCCGTCGAGCGGATGATGGGCTACGAGCCCGAGGAACTCGTCGGGATCGACGCCTTCGACACCGTCCATCCCGAGGACGTCGAGTTCGCCGCGGACGCACTGGCGAAGACGATCTCGGATCCGGACCAGGAGGTCACCGTCGAGTTTCGCGCGCTGACCAAGGACGACGAGGTCAAATGGCTCGAAGCGCGTGGCAGCAATTTCCTCGACGATCCGATGATTGAGGGCGTCATGGTGAACGTGCGGGATATTACCGAACGCAAACAGCGCGAACAGGCGATCGAACGCCAGCGCGACCACCTCGAGGAACTCACCCGGTTTCTCCGCCACGATATCCGGACGCAGCTCACCGTCGCCGACGGCTACCTTGAACTCGTTCGGCAGGAGTACGATATCGACCAGATCGAAAATATCTCCGCAACGATCGACCGGATCGGCGAAATGATCGACAAAGTAGGGAGTCTCGCGAAAAGCGGCCAGGAACTCACCGATCGCGAACCGGTCGAGTTCTCGTCCGTCGTCAACGATTGCTGGGCGACGGTGCGCGATATCGATCCAGAGAGTCGCCTCCAAGTCACGGCAACCTTCACGTTCGAGGCCGATCCGGAACGGGTGCAAACGCTCGTGGATCACGTGCTGGTCAATGCGATCGATCATGGCGGACCGGACGTGCTGATCCGGGCCGGACCCCTCGAAGATCAAGACGGGTTTTATCTGGAGGACGACGGTCCCGGCATCGACTCGGACGACGCGGAGCGGATCTTCGATCCGGAGTTTTCGACCGCCGACGGTGGCACGGGGCTCGGCCTCGTGATCGTCGAACGGATCGCGGAGGCCCACGGCTGGGAGATCGACATCTGGGATAGCGAATTGGGCGGGGCTCGCTTCGAGATTACCGGCGTCACAATGGTATAACCGCGATGGTCGTCTCCTCGACCGAGCGGCAATGACGCTACGTAGTGAATTCCGGAAAGGCCTGTCCCGGACGCTCCCGCACCTCCTCGCCCATCATGGAGCCGCCCAATTCGACCGGTGTTACACGGTGGAATTCGATGGCCGGACGATCCGGATCTGTGCGCGGTGTCTCGGGATCTACCCGGGTATCCTGTTGGGGATTCTCGCATTCATGTTCGGGCCGCCGACTTCCCGTAGTATTGTTCTCGTCTACGTCCTGCCGGCTCCTGCCCTGATCGACTGGGCTCGGACCACGAACCAGCCCGCCGCCGGCTCCAACTCGGTGCGGACGGGAGCCGGACTGATGCTCGGGTACGGCTACGCGCTGGGCGTCTGTTGGCTCGGGTGGGCGTTCGAGCCGGTCGTCATCGGGGCGGCTGTCGTCTATGGGACGTGGGCGGCTGTATTGCTGGCTCGGGAGCACCGGTCACGTGGATTATAAGTCATCTGCGGCGCAACCGGTCGCCAATGAAACACTGCATTAACTGCGGCAATGAGATCCAGGACGAGGCGGAGGTCTGCCCGGACTGTGGGGTCAATCAGGGGACCCAACTAGCGGGTTCGCATGGCGAGCGGGGCGAGGACCAACGCTACTGTGTCAGTTGTGGCGAGTTGATCAACCGGCAGGCCGAGATCTGCCCGGAATGTGGCGTGCGACAGCCGGGCGCCGGCGGGAGTACGAACAGCTCGCAGGTCGCCGCGGGCGTGCTCGCCTTGCTGCTCGGCGGCATCGGCGCTCACAAGTTCTATCAGGGTCACATCCGGAACGGGTTGCTTTACCTGTGTTTCTTCTGGACGGGCATCCCGGCGATCCTCGGCATCATCGAGGGGATCCTCATGCTCGTGGCGGCCGAACGCGAGTACGAGGAAAAGTGGGCCGACGGGGCGATCCTGGGCCGCTAGTCGTCACTCGTGAGGTGTGGAGACCGCTCCCGAGCGCCGCGTCCGAAGAGCCACTGGCGGAGCCCCCGCCGCTGGGGCCGTTCGGCGAGCAACACCGAGCACTCCACGTCGTTGACGACCTGATAGTGGAGCGAATCTCGGGCAATCCGGGAGAGCAGTCCCCGTTCGGTCGCGCCGATAATCAAGAGGCTACAGTCGTCGGCGGCTGCCGCGATCGCGCGCTCGACGTCCCCGGATGGATCGACGTGAAGGTCCGCATCCGCCAGATCGTGTTCCTCGGCCCAGTCGACGAGGAAGGCCTCCGCGGCCTCGCGCGCGGATTCGTCGGGGACGACGTACAGGAGCTCGACCGACGCCCCGTGGAAATCCCGTAACGCGGATGCGACTTCGGCGCTGAGATCCGAGTCCGGCCCGCCGGCGGT
>CAYSMB010000002.1:0-29207 GCA_964432005.1 uncultured Halobacteriales archaeon | reverse complement strand
TTTCGAGCCCAATTGGGTGATGCCCGCGTCTTCGCCGGCCTCGAGGATCGCCCGCTTTACCTCCTCGCCGGCCTCGAACGGGCCGATGAGCTCGAATCCCGGCTCCGTGGACATCCCGTGGCCCAGGACGATCGTGTCACACCCGGCGAACGCGACCTCTCGAAACCGGAAGAACCCGATCGCATCGAGATCCACGGCGGTAAGTCGGGAAAGCACTCCGATGGCCTCGGGACCCTGGACTTGATAGACAAATCTGGATGGATCACCCTCGAGCGCGGACGTTCGCGGCTCGGTTTCTACGGTCACCTCGTAATCGCCGCGTTCGACCTGAAACCGAACCCAGTTCGCCGAGAGGACGCCGGGGCCGTAGAACTCCTCCTCGCCGAGTCGGAGCAATGGGCCGTCGCCGATCAAATAGCCGTCGGGGCTGCACATGATGACCTGCTTCGCCCGCCCAACGTCGAAATCCGAAAAATCGTTGACGCTCAGATACGAGAGGAAGGTGGCGGCGTCCGGCCCGGTGACCCGCAGGGACGTCATGTGGTGGGAGAGATCCGCAAGGGTACACGTCTCGGTGATCGCCCGCTGTTCGTCCCGCCAGTTGGTGAACTCGTTCGGGACGACGGGGAAGTTGTCCGTGTAATCGCTCCCCTGCTCGCGGAGGATCCGTACGGGATCGCCCGCAGCTTGAATCCGTTCCGGTTCCATGCACACCGCGCGCCAGCCGCCACCAAGAAAGCTTGTGAATGGCGACCGCCTCCGCAAAGCTAAACCACCGGTTCGCGGATGCTAACGGTATGCCGGAAATCATCGACGCCACCTCGCACATCATGCCGGAGGCGGCCCTCGACGAGCTCGAACGGAACGCGCCCTCCGAGGAGGCCGCCAGTCTCCACAACGCGCCGCGGATGTTCGCCGAGGAGGAACGCATCGAGTGGCTCGACCGCCACGGAATCGACCGGCAGGTGATCAACCTCGCCGCGCCCATGGTCTTCCAGAACGCCGGGGCGGACGCCGCCCTCTCGGCCACCCGGGTCGCGAACGACGAAGTGCGCCGGATTGCCGACGAGTGGCCCGATCGGTTCATCGCCACCGGCACGGTCCCGTTTCTCACGGACGCGTACGTCGACGAGGCCCGCCGATGCGTCGAGGATCTCGGCATGAAAGGCATCCAGATCTTCTCAAACGTCAACGGTCGATTGCTGGACGACGAGGCCTTCGAGCCCTTCTGGGCGACGATGGACGAACTGGACGTGCCGGTCTGGATCCATCCGCAACTGCACGACTGGCACGATTACGATCAGGGAACGACCTGGATCTACAAGATGCTCGGCTGGCCGTTCGACACGACCGTCGCGGTCGCCCGGCTTCTCTTCACGGGGGTGCTCGAGCGCTACCGGAACGTGGAACTCGTCACCCACCACCTGGGTGGGATGCTTCCGTACGTGATCGGGCGCGTCCACTCCTGGTATCGGACGCGCCGGGAGGAACCCGAACTGTATGCAAACCCGGAGATGGCCGAGCTCTCGGAGTCGCTTGCGGCCTACCTCGATCGGATCTACGGCGACACGGCGGTCAGCTCGGTCGGAGAATCCTATCCGTTGCGGTGTGGCTACGAGTTCTTCGGACCGGACAACATCGTCTTCAGCGCGGACTACCCGTTCGGGCCGGATCGCGGTGAGTACTGGGTCGAGACGATCAAGGAGGCGATCGAGGACCTCGACGTATCCGAGCGCGAGAAGGCGGGTATCTATGCGGAAAACGCGACGAACGGATTGGGGTTGTAGATCTCAGTCCGCTTCGGCCTCGGCGCCGCTCATGTCGGCGGCGACGTTGGTAATCATGTCCTCTTGTCCACCAACGACGCCTAACTCGCCGAGTTCGACCAGGATCTCGCGGGGATCGAGATCGTACCGGTCGGCGACCCGCTTGGTATGGCGGAGGAACGAGGAGTACACGCCAGCATACCCGAGCATGAGCGAATCGTTGTCCAGTTCGGGCATCGTTTCCGGCGTGAGCATCGGCAGGAGGACGTCCTCGGCGGCGTCCATGACGCCGAAGAAGTCGGGGCGCACATCGTAGCCGGCCTTCTTGAGGACCCCGACCAGGACCTCCATCTGCGCATTGCCGGACCCGGCGCCGAGCCCACGGAGACAGCCATCGACCGTCTCCGCCCCGGCCTCGATGCCGGCGAGGGTGTTCGCGATGCCGAGGCCCAGATTGTTGTGCGCGTGGAAGCCGACCCCGATGTCCAGTTCCTCGGCGAGCAACGACACCCGGTCGCGCACGTCCGAGGGCAACATCGCGCCCGCCGAGTCCATGACGTAGACGAAATCCGCGCCGTAGGACTCCATGAGCTTCGCCTGCTCGAGGATCTTCTCCGGCGGTTCCATGTGCGAGAGCATGAGCAGCCCCGTCGCCTCCAGGCCGAGTTCCTCGAGATAGCCGAAGTGCTCCTGGGACACGTCGGCCTCGGTGACGTGGGTGGCGATCCGACAGACGTCGGCGCCTTTCTCGACGGCGAGTTCGAGGTGTTCGACCGTCCCGATCCCGGGGAGCAAGAGCACCGAGAGTTTCGAGTTCGAGATCTGGGGCGCGACCGCGTCGAGGTACTCCTCGGTCGTCGCGGCCGAGAAGCCGTAGTTGATCGAGGATCCGCCCATGCCGTCGCCGTGGGACATCTCGATGACGTCCATGTTGGCGTCGTCGAGGGCGGCGGCGATGTCGGTCATCTGCTCGGGCGTGAACTGGTGGTCGACGGCGTGCATGCCGTCCCGCAGCGTCATGTCGACGAGGCGAACATCAGTCATCGGCAGCCCCCCTGACCGTAGTCAGTTCCGACGGCGAGCGCGTCTCGGCGATGCGCTCGGCCGCCCCTAGCGACGCGCTGGTCATGATATCGAGGTTCCCGGCGTACTCGGGGAGGTTCATCCCCTCCCCCTCGACCTCGAGCATCGTCGTCACGATGAACGTATCGCCGAGATCGAAGCCGACCTCGTCCTGGTCTTTGATGATTGGTTCGAGGGTGATCTCGTAGCCGGGGACGTACTCCTGGATTTCGGCCTCGATGTCGGCGACCGATTCCCGGATCTCGTCGATGTCGGTGTCGTTCGAGACCTGGGTGTAGATCGTGTTGCGCATCATGATCGGCGGTTCGGCGGGATTGAGGACGATGATCGCCTTGCCCTCCGTGGCCCCGCCGACATCCTCGAGCCCGGCCGCCGTCGTCGTCGTGAACTCGTCGATGTTCCGCCGGGTACCCTGGCCGGCGCTCTTGGAGGCGATCGTCGAGACGATCTCCGCGTATTCGACATCAGAGACCCGGTCGACGGCGTGGACGATCGGGATGGTCGCCTGGCCACCGCAGGTCACCATGTTCACGTTGTCGGTGACGTCGATGACGTCATCGAGGTTTACGACCGGAACCGCGTACGGCCCGACCGCCGCGGGCGTCATGTCGATCGCGAATACCCCGAGTTCCTCGTAGACCGGCGCGTGCTGTGCGTGGACCTTCGCGCTGGTCGACTCGAAGACGATGTCGACGTCCTCGGCGATCTCACGGAAGCTATCGATGCCGTCGCTGCCGATCGTGATCCCGTATTCCTGGGCCCGACGGAGGCCCTCGGAGTCCTCGGGCGGGTAGATCCCGATCATCGCCTCGAGGCTGACCTGCTCGCCCCGATCGAGGATCTTCTCCATCAGGTCGGTCCCGATATTGCCGGGGCCCATGATCGCCGCTCGAAGCTCTGCCATGACGAAGAATCCGGGACCGAACGCCTTTACTCATTGTTTCGTCTGGTGGTTCGATCAGACCCCCACGATCAATACGCCCCCGAAGACAACCAGGCCCGCCCCCACGACGACCCGACGAGTCACGACCTCGAGTTCCCGGAGGAAGATCGCCGTAAACAGCAGGGTAAACAGGGGGGCCGCGGCCGTGATCGAATCGACGATCGCGACGCGCTCGCGCTCGAGGGCGGCAAACAGCGAGAGCAGGGCGAGCGCAGTCATCGAACCGGTACAGAGGAACCAGCCGTAGGCCCGCGGCGGTGCCCGCAAGATCGAGACGCCCCGGACGAACAGCACGTACGCGAG
Source organism: uncultured Halobacteriales archaeon (assembly GCA_964432005.1). GTDB lineage: Archaea > Halobacteriota > Halobacteria > Halobacteriales > SKNY01 > SKNY01. The sequence goes on along the minus strand of CAYSMB010000002.1, from coordinate 25,112 downwards.
CAGGACCGCAAAGCCCCCGACGGCGTTGATCGCGATCCCCTCGAAGACGGTCAGGTCCGTCGCGGTGAGGCCGTACCGGCGGATGACGTTGCCGATGCCGAAGGCGCAGGCAGCCGCCAGCGGGAACGTTAGGTCAGCCGGGCCCCATCCACGGATGTCACCGCCACGCGAGAGCGCGATCACCACGATGCCGCCCACGAGGACGACGATGCCCACGAGCGTCGCCGGGGCGAGCGTCTCCCCGAGGAACACGAAGCCGAGCAACGCCGCAAAGAGCGGGCGACTGTTCACGACGGCGGTATTGACGCTCGCGCCCACCCGGTCGACGCCCTGATAGAGCAGGAGGACGCCGAGGCCGCTGCCGATCGATCCGGCCGCCAAAAAGACCGCATACCCCCACGTCGACCGACCCAGAAACGTCGGGATGTCGACGTGGATCACGACGACCGACCAGTAGGCCACGATCGCGATGGCCGCGACGACCAGCGACGCGAGGATCGGACTACCCCCCGCCGCGATGCCCCGCTTGGCAAGGATCGCCTCCGTGGCAAAGCCGATGGCCGCCAGGATCGCGAGCGCGACCGCGCTCAGGACGACGCCGGAGGGAGTGACCACGGGGGGCGATTTCCCGAGGGTTTACATAGGAGCCTCGGTCCGGGCCGACACCGCTCACTCGAGGTGGATCGTGATCGAGCCGATCGTGCTGAACTCCGCCGTGATGACGTCACCCGCCGTGATATCGGAGGCCGGGGTGAACGAGCCGCTGAGGACGATCTCCCCCGCTTCGAGCGAATCGCCCATGTCCTCGAGCGTGTTCGCAAGCCAGGCGACGGCCCGGGCGGGATGGTCGAGGACGTTGGCACCGATCCCGCGGGCGTCGAGACGGCCGTTCTTCCAGAGTTTGACGCCCTCGAAGGAAAGATCCCGTTCCGCGGGATCCCGCAAGGCCTCCCCGGTGACGAACAGCCCCGCCGAGGCGTTGTCGGCGATCGTGTCCTGGATCCGGATGTCCCAGTCGGCGATCCGGCTGTCGATGATCTCGAGGACCGGGAAGACGCTCTTGGTCGCATCGAGGACGTCCAGGTAGGTGACCGGCGGTTCGAGCGAGCGCTCGAGGCGGAACCCGATCTCGGGCTCGATCCGTGGATTGATCAGTTCGCCCCCGGGAACGGCATGCTCCGAGACGAACATGTCGGTGAGCAACCGGCCGAAATCCGGCTCGGATACGTTCAGTTGTTCCTGGATCCCCTCGCTCGTGAGTCCGATCTTGTGTCCGACGACCTGGTTGTCCTCGCTCAGGCGACGTTCGATGAATCGGTCCTGAATCCCGTAGGCATCCGCGATCGAGAACTCGTACTCGGCGGTCAGGCGACCGATCGGCGATCCCGTCTGCAAGGCCTCGAAGAGGTCAGTGGCGATCTGGTCGCGACGTTCGTCGTTCATCCTCGGGTGAGCGATCCCCGCGGAGGGCTAAAATTGTTCAGATCATCGCGTTATCGACCGTCGACGGCGGGAAGCGTCGATCGGATCGCCGCTTGAGCCTCCTTGAGCCGCCGCCGTTCGTCGGGCGGCAATTCCCATTCGATGATCTCGGCGACCCCCTCCGCATCGAGCAGTGACGGCAACGCCAGACACCCCGTGTCGAAGCCATACTCGCCATCGACCGGCACGCTGAGACAGAACGGTCCCGTCTCCTCGCCCTGAATGGCGGCGACGGCCCGGGCGATCCCGGCGCTGGTGACCCACCGCGAGGATTCCTCGAACCCCCGCTGTTCGGCGATCCGGAGCGGGATGTCCTGGGTGAACGCGTAGGCCTCGTCTTTCTCTTCCTGGCTCAGCTCCACGGGCTCTCCATCGATCGTTGCTTTCGAGAACGCGAGGACCATATGCTCGCCGTGTTCCCCGAGCGTCGGACACCACACCCGGTTCGGGTGGACTCCTCTCAATCGCCCGACCGCGTCCGCGCCCCGCGCTGATTCCGAGAGCGCATACCCGAACACGGTCCCCCGGGACCAGTCGAGCCTGCGCCACAGGTAGTAGGTGACTCGATCGAGCGGGTTCGTGGCGTTCACGACCGGAAGGGGACCGATCCGGTCGAGCTGGTCGGCGATGTCCGCGAGCATGTCCTCGATCCGGTCGATCGTCGTTTCCCGGAAGTCTCGCCCGGCGTCTTCGTCGATCTCACGCGGTTTGTCCGCCGCGACGACCGCCACGTCCGGATCGATCTCGTCGATGTCGTCGGGATGGATCCCCCGGACCACCGGTTCGGTCCCGGTCGGAGACCGGTTGAGATGATAGAGCCCATGAGCGAGGTCCGTGGCGTGGCCGGTCGCGGCGGGCTCGTCGATATCGACCAGCGTGATATCCGCTGCCCGCCGATCGTTCGCGAGCGCGAAGGCGATGGTCGAGCCGATCGTGCTCGCACCGCCGATTACGGCGACGTGCATGGTCAGGCGCTCGGGGCCATCCCACATAACGCTACATCCCCCGAGCCGGGCGGGCGTCAGGACGACCAGTCGTCGATGCTTGACTGACCGTCACCGACGTCCCTCGGGGCGTCATTGCCGCCCACGGCCTCGAGCCGACTTTCCGGGTAGTAATACGTCCGAAGCGGGAGACTCCACTCGTCGGTGTACCCGCGGAGGCGCTCGGGGAACGTGTTCCGGTCCCAGGCCTCCCAGTCCTCCACGTGTCGGTCCAGCCACTCGACGTGGACACACTCGATGACGCGATCGTCCGCAGGGTATTCCTCGTTGACCGCCGCGACCGTCCGGTCGATCGCATCGATATGGACGGCGTCGGCATCTCCTCGATCCGGATCCAGGACGACGAGTTCGACCTCCTCGTCGGTGTCGCGATCGCGAACCCGTTGCCCGACCCGGAAGCGACTCATCCCTCATCCAGCAGGGTACGGCGATCGGCTTTTAACTTACCCTCCCGGCGAGAATGCTCTTTCAGATACTCATCGAGGAACCCGCCGAGTGCGCTCGAAGCGATCGTATACCCGGGTACGATAACCCGTGGAACGTGCGCGCACGAACGAGACAGACCACAGAGAAGCCGCCGGGATTCAACCTTTCCCCGTTCGTGGGACGGCCACCCGGGACATACGCTTATATGAGATCCGCGAGGATATTGAGCCGGATATGACGGATGCCTTCGTCAACGTGATGGTCGAACCGGGCGCCGTCCAGGGCGCAGCACAAGAGATCGCGGAGCGCGATACGGTCTCGAGCGTGCACCTGGTGACCGGCGAGATGGACCTCATCGTCCAGCTGGATCTTGACTCGAAAGACGACATCGCCAGTGTCGTTACCGAGGACATCCACTCCGTCGGCGGGGTCTTCGATACCCAGACCAGCGTCGCGTTCTCCGTCTAGGGGTCGGCCAGGACCTCGCCCACTCGGTCCCAGTGTGAACCACGCCAGTAGAGCTGGCCGCAGGTCTGACAGGGATAGCAGGGCGTGTCGTCCTCGGGGGCATAGGGTGGACGGTCGTCCGCGATCGGCTCGTCCGCCAGGCGGCCGTTGCACCGACCGCAACGAAGCGGACGATCCGGGAGCTTGATCGTGAAACCGTGCGCCCGAAGCTCCTCGATTTGATCCTCCACGTCGTGGCTCTCGACGTAAATCGCCCCGGACGTCCGATCGACCAGCCCCCGATCGCGCGAGAGCAAGCGACGGCGCTCCTCCAACGCTCGCTCACGGAGGACGTCGTCCTCGGTCTCCGGGAGGCCCCCCGCGTAGATCGTATCGTACCCACACATCCGTAGATAGACGGCGAGTTTGCCGAGCATGAGGTCGCAGAGGAACCCGACATCGCGTCCCGCCATGGTCGACGATGGGGACCGCGACAGTAAAACGGCCCGCACCCCGGAAGGCAGCGACGACGAACCTTTAGGGTCGTTCGACGGGAACACTCGCTCATGAGCGACGCGGAGACGGTCACCGAGTTCAGGCGGATCGCCGATCTCACGCCGGACGAACCGACGTTGATCGAGGGGCTGCCGGGCCATGGTCTCGTGGCATCGATCGCCGTCGATCAGATCACCAACCAGCTCGATCTCGAACACTACGGCAGCATCACCTCCGATACCTTTCCGCCGGTCGCCACCTTCGAGGACGCCCTCGTCCGGGACCTCGTCCGAGTGTACGCCGGCAGCAACCCGCCCGTCATGACCCTCCAAAGCGACCTCGCGCTCCCGCCATCGTCCTTTTCCGCCCTGAGCGAATGCGTGCTCGACGACCTCGCAAGCAACTTTTCGCGGGCGATCTTCTTAGCGGGCGCCCCAGCCGAGTCCGAAGAGCAACTCGGCCAGGTGCGCGGCGTCGCCACCACCGAGGCGCTACGGGACGAATTAGACGCAGCCGATGTCCCCGTCGCCGAAGAGAACGGTGTGGTCGGTGGGGTGACCGGGGCCCTCGTGAACGAATGCTATCGCGCGGAGGTCCCCGCGATGCTCCTCATCGTCCGTGCGCATCCGCGTTTGCCCGACCCGGGGGCCGCGGTGTCGGTCATCGAAACCGCGCTCGAACCGCTCGTGGAGTTCGATATCGACACCACCGAACTCGAGGAGCGCGCCGAACAGATCCAACAGCAGATGCAACAGATCGCCCGCCAGTACGAGCAGATGGCCCAGCAGGAAGAGCAACCCGACGCCCCGGTCCAGGGGATGTACCAGTAATCGACCTTCGTCGAACGTCCAACACGTCATCTCTAGGCCAGCGCGCCGCCCATGCGTGCCCGATGAGCAACCAGCCCCCGCGGGAGCGTCTCGGCGAAAAGATTGCCGGGGAGATCGTCCTCAGCGAGGACCCGGGGGCGACCCTCCGGAAGTGGCGGACGGATTTCGAAGTTTCCCAGGCGGATCTCGCCGACGAGCTCGACGTGTCGGCGTCGGTGATTAGCGACTACGAGAGCGGTCGCCGAGCGAGCCCCGGGATCGGCGTCATCCGGCGGATCGTGGATGGGCTACTCACGCTCGATCAGCGCCGCGGCGGGGAACGGATCCGCCAATTCGAGCGCGTCCTTTCGGCCGGGTTCAACAGCGACATCGTCCTCGATCTCCAGGAATACCCCGCGTCGATCTCGCTGGAAGACTTCTACGACGCCGTCGGCGCAACCCGATGTACCGGCGGGGAGGACGCCTTCATCAGCGGGCACACGGTGATCGATAGTATCGAGGCGATCACCCGGCTCTCGCGGGACGATTTCTTCCGCCTCTACGGCCAGAGCACCCAACGGGTCCTCGTCTTCACGAACGTTACGCGGGGGGAATCGCCCGTCGTCGCGATGCGGGTCGTCAACCCGACGCCGACCGCTGTCCTCCTCCACGGGATCGGTCCGGACGAGCTCTGGGAGCACGCGCCGGACCTGGCACGGATCGACGGCTTCGCCCTCGGCGTCGCGGACGGACCGCTGTCGGAACTCCTCGAAACGATGCGCGGGTTGCCGGAGGGAACTTAGGACAGAAAGCGGTACTGGCGCTCGTTCATCGGCCCCCAGCCGTCGAAGACGAACTCGTCCGAGGGAACGGTGAATGGATCGACGTCCGGGCCCGTATCGACCGCGTGGTTGTGGACGTCGTGGATCACCTCGTACTCCGAAAAGGAGATGTCCTTGCGGCGATCGAGATGGTTGTCGACGTCGATGCCATCGAGTGCGGATTGCCATCCCGGCTGGACGGATTCGGCGTGGATCTCGGCCTGGGCCCCGCTGCCGTAGGAGGCGACGAGGAGCTTATGACCGTTCACGTCGACGCCGTTGTCCTTGGCCGACAGTAGGGCACTCAACCGGGCGAGGTGGACCGATCCCGTATACCAGTTGCCGACCTCCCGCGAAATCCCGAGCGTCGGCTCGATCACCCGATCGAACCATTCCTGGTAGACCTCCGTCTCGACGAGCCCGTCCATATACTCCCGGAGGGCCTCGTTGTACGCCGAGTCGTCCTCGAACTCGCCCGGCCGGGGTTGCCGGGCGATCTCGTCGGCGAGCTCGTCCTCGATCTCGGTATCCCGGATCATCCGCCGAAAGCCGAGCGGTGCGGCCTTCCGGACCATCCCAGGAAACGGCGTGTGGAACGGAATATAGGCGTAATCGTCGGGGTGGGTATCGCCGACGATCCCCTCGAAGTCCTCCATGGCCTCCCGCATGCGGGCCAGGTAGACCTGGATCGAGCGCTTGCCGTCCACGCTGGGGAATTGCTGGTTGGGCTTGAGAAAGTCCGTTTCGTCGGCGCTCCCGTACCCCTGTTCACGGCTCAGTTCGACAAGGTCCGGATCCTCGTCGATGAGCATCGCGACCGCGCCGGCCCCCTGTGTGGCTTCGCCCGCGTCGCCACGCTCGTAGAGGGCCGTGTCCGTCGCGATGACCAGCGCGGCGCGTCCGCGGTTCCGCCCGGCCACGATCCAGTTGTAAGCGTCGTCGATGGCTTGGGTGCCAGCGACGCAGGCGAACTTCCGTTCGCCTTTGTTGGCGTGCTTGAACTCGCCGTCATACACCTGTTCGAGACAGCCGGCGATGTAGGTCGATACCGGTTTTGAGTTGTCGAAGGCGCTCTCGGTGGCCACGTCGATACGACCGATGTCCTCGGGGACGATGTCCTTGCGCTCGAACAACCGGTACGCGGCGTTGGCCCCCATCGTGACGATGTCCTCGTACGTATCCGGGAGCGACGAGGCATACAGGCCGAGCCCTTTCGTATACTTCTCGGGATCCTCGCCCTTCGCGGGCGCGAACGTCGACGCGAGATCCAAACGTAACTTGCCCGTCCAAATCTCGATCGCGTCGATCCCTACTCGCGACATACCGGGGATCCGGGGGGATCGGGTATAATGGTTGTCGATCAAGAGTTCGACGATCGTCGAACGCGGGCCCGACCTTATTCCTCTACGACTTCGGGATCGCTCAACGCGTTGGCGAGGCTGTCAAGTCCGTTGACCCACTCGGCGACGTAGCCGTATTCGATGTCCTCGACGATCCCGATATTTAGCTCATCGCCCTCGATCAGGAGCGTGCCGGCCCGCGCGCAATACTGGAGCGCTTCCTCGAAGGCTTCCTCGGCCTCGGCGGACTCGGCCTCCGCGATCAGCCCAGAGATGGACGCGTCCGAGGCGGGGCCGTTGACCATGTATTCCTCGGCGGCCAGAAACACGCACAGCAGGCTCGTCTGGACGCCATCGACGAGCATGGCCGTCTCCTCGTCCTCGAGTTCGACCTCGTCGAGCACGATCTCCCGGACGTCCGCCAGTTCCTCGAGGGCTTCCTCGGTCTCGAGCTCGTTCGCGTCGTGGGCCCGGAGGATCTTCACCACGGCGATGGCCGCGTCGTCCTGTAGGTTCAACAGTAACCGCGCCGAGTCCTCGTCCTCGGGGTCGATCGTTTCCTCGCGGAGTCGGTCCAGCCAGTTCTGCCACCGTTCCGCTGAGTAGAATTCCTCCGGTGCCGCGCTCATACTATTGGGTCCGGCCGGCGCGTGAAAGACCTTTCTTTACCCCGAGCGCGTCGATCGCGTGTCGATACCGTAGACGGCCTCGGGAGTCTCGACGTGTGCTCGCTCGATGGCGCCAGTCTTCCCGGTCTCCGCGAGCCAGGCGACCCGCCGCGGAACGGTCTTCGTTCCGAGCACGGCACCGGGTCGGTCGGGATCGTCGAGGAAGTCGGTCTCCATCAAAAACGACTGCCCCGCCTCGGCGGCGTCTTCGAGGGCTTCTCGCCGGCTGATCACGCTCGGCGTGGCGCCTTCGATCGATCCCTCCGCGTAATGCTTGACGACCCGACGGGGCGGCAGACCCACATCCTCCGCCCATTCCCGAAATTCGGGGAACGCGGCCCCCGATTCGGTATGCAACTGGACGGCACAATCGTGTTCGGCCGCCCGCTCGAAGGCATGGCGGATCACCTCGTTCGAGGCGGCCCATACTTCCGGTGCCACGTCGTAGTGAGGTCGGCCGGATTTGAGTGCCAGCGCCTCCCCGGCTGCGACTCGCCGAGCAGCGCGATCGATCCCGGCCCGCATGAGTCCACCCGCCTCGTCCGGCGAATACCCCGCGTCCACAAGCCGCGAGATGAGCGCGGGATGGACCCCCATCACGGGCCACGCTCGTCCCGGAAGGACGTCGTTGATTCGTTCGACCGTCGAGCGAGTCGCCTCGAAACCCGTCGCGAAATCCGCACCCTCGGTAACCTCGACGCCGTACCACCAACACGGTTTATTGACCACGAGGAGGTGGGTGCCGCCCGCACGAACGAAATCCTCGACGACCTCCATCCCCAGGCCGCCGTCGAGATCGAGATGCATGTGATTGTCCAGCACCGGTCCCGACCATTCCATGGACGCTGTGTCGTCCGTTCGTGCCTAAACGTCCCGGGACTCGAGGGAGACGCTCCGGTCGGCGGCGTTGCCGAGCGCGGCCGAGTCACCGTGCTCGCCCGGCGAGAGCGCGATCGTCCGGACGCCAGCTTCTGCGGCCAGATCGAAGACCGGTTTGAAATCCGCGTCACGGGAAGCGATCGCGAGGCTATCAACCCGTTCGGCTGCGACCATTTCGGCCGCATCGACCGCCAGTTTGACGTCGACATCCCCGCTGGTCACCACGACCTCGAACCCGTTTGCCTCCGCCGCCCGGATCAGTCCCGGCGAGGCGTGTTCGTCGACGTACAGTCGGAGAAGCGTGGTCCGCTCCCCCACGAACGCAGCTTCCTCGAGCGTGGAGAGATCGACCGAAAACTCCTCGCGGAGTACGTTGGGCCCGTCCACCAGAAGGACCCCCCGCGGGCTTGAGCCCAAGAGACGCTCGAGGAGGGACATACGAAACCCCACTCGGGAGCGGAGCAAGAACCCGGCGATTCCCCGCCTTTTTGACCGAGGTCGCGGCGAAGGTCGGTGCCGGCCACCAAACACCACCAGCCGGTCTACCATGCGCTGTCACAACTGCGGTCAGACGAGACGGATGACGCTGCTAATCGAACTCGGCGTCCAGATCGCGGCCGACGGCGGGCGTCGACTCCCGGAATGGGGGCTCGGCGTCCAATGTCCCCACTGCGATAGCACGGACGTCGCGGCCGATCCCGCGCGATTGCTCACTCGTGCGTGCTCGGCCGGCGGGTGCTGACGGACCTGCCGTCCAGCACTTCGTCGTAGACCGCGGGACAATGGATGGCGTCCCGACTGGCCCCCGTAAATCCGCACATCGGAAGATCGTATTCGCGGGCGACCGTCAGGATAGTTCGTTCGATGCGCACCGGCGGTTCGTCGAGCGAATGCATCAGTCGACCTCGATCGGCAAGCCAGATCGCCGCGGTGTTTGGCCCGATCCCCTCGGCGAGATTTCTTCCAAGCGCGTCTACGCGCGACGCCGGGACGGTCCGGGAGCGGCCTCGCCGATCCGCTCGCACGCATATGCCCGGACGCCGGTGGCCGCCGTCGAGCGTTTCCACTGGGACGGGAGCGACGAGGAGACACGTCTTCGGGGTGGGGACGGGTCGAGGTGATTGATAAAGCGTCGAGGGACGTACCATCGTTACCTATGTCACCTATTATGTCGGGATTGCTAAAAGTGCATAACACCACCGGTAGTCAACCGGGCTATCGATGGCGGAACAGGACCGGATCCTGGGGACGACGAAGGTGACCGATCGATGGCGAATCAGTTTGATCAAGGCGGTCCGAGAGGAATTCGACGAGGAGGGCCGTGACATCGAGATCGGCGATCGGATAGTCTTCCGCGCCCGAGACGGACAAATCTTTATCGAGCCCGCCTGAGACCGGGTAACGGTTACAAGTCGGGAGTTTCTCCTCCCGGCATGACCGGGCGCCGGACGCCGCTCTATGCAAGAAACGCCGAACGCGGCGCGAAGTTTACCGACTTCGGCGGATGGGAGATGCCCGTGCAGTTCGACTCGATCCAGGCCGAACACCGGGCGGTGCGTGGATCGGTCGGCCTCTTCGACGTCTCTCACATGTCCGAGATCGAGCTCGGCGGTGCGGATGCAATCGAACTCGCCCAACGACTGACGACCGCCGACGTCGGAGAGCTGACGGTCGGTCAGTCCCAGTACACGCTGCTGCCGGATCGCGAGGGCACGATTATCGACGACGCCATACTCTATCGCCTCGAAGAAGAACGGTACCTGCTCGTCGCGAACGCGGGAAACGACCAAGACCTGACCGATCACTTCGAAACACACCGGGACGAGGTGGGCCTGTCGGCGACGGTCGAGAACCGGACGGACGCCTGGGGCATGCTAGCCATCCAAGGGCCGGCGGCCCCATCCGCCATTCCGGCCGCCGTGGACGCCATCGAACGGCTCGGGATCGAACGATTGAGCCTGGCGGGCGTCGAATGTTGGTGTGCACGCACCGGTTATACCGGTGAGGATGGCTTCGAAATCCTGGTTCCATGGGAGAATACGCCGGCGGTGGAAGCCGCCGTCGAGGGCGACCCCTGCGGACTGGGCGCCCGGGACACCTTGCGACTGGAGATGGGGTACGTCCTCGCGGGCAACGAGTTCGATCGTGAGACGAACCGCCGGACGCCGTTCGAAGCCGGACTGGGGTTCGCGGTCGACCTCGACACGGATCCCCCGGGTCTGGGCCGAGAGGCACTAGTGGAGGCGAAGGAGCCGGGTGAGCGTCTGGTCGGGCTCGTCCTGACGGAGCGTGGGATCCCCCGGAGCGGGTATCCGGTCGTGTCCGCCGCTGGCGATCGGATCGGCGAGGTGACGAGCGGCACGATGAGCCCGACGCTCGAACAGGGGATCGGGCTGGCGTACGTCGCAAGCGAATACGCCGAACCGGGTACAGCCGTCGACATCGAGGTGCGCGGAGCCGCGCGAAAGGCAAGAATTGAGGATCCCCCGTTCGTGGAGGCGGGACGATGAGCTTCGACGTACCCGAGGGGTTGCGGTATCTAGAGTCCCACGAATGGGTAAGCGAGGGGAACGGGACGGTCAGAATCGGTATCTCCGACTTCGCACAGGACGAACTCGGTGACGTCGTTTACGTCGAACTGCCCGATGTCGATGACGAGATCGAACAGGGGGAAGCTTTCGGGGTCGTCGAATCCATCAAGGCGGTCTCGGACCTGTACGCCCCGTTGTCCGGTACCGTCCGCGCGGTCAATGAGGAGCTCCACGACCGCCCGGAACTGGTCAACGAGGATCCGTACGGGGACGGATGGATGCTCGAAATCGAACCGAGCGATCCCGGGGAACGGGACGAACTCCTCGACGCGCCCGCGTACGAGGAGCAGATCGGGTAACCGTGCGGGACTTCGAACGGGGGAGTCCTTACACCCCCCACACCGCGGCCGAGACGGAGGCGATGCTCGCGGAAATCGGCGTCGACTCCGAGGAGGAGCTCTTCGATATCCCACCCTCGGTCGGGTTCGATGGCAGCCTCGACATTCCGGCCCGCTCGGAACAGGCGGTCCTCGAAGAATGTGCTGACATCCTCGGGCGCAACGACGACGTCGTGGAATTTCTGGGGCGTGGGCATTACGGTCATTTCCAGCCCGCCGTCGTCGAGGACCTCGCCGGACGCTCGGAGTTTCTCACGTCGTATACCCAGTACCAACCGGAGATCGCCCAAGGATTTCTCCAGGCCCTCTTCGAATACCAGTCGATCTTCGTCGAGCTGACCGGCCTGCCGATCGTGAACAGCTCGATGTACGACGCCGCCACGGCGCTGGGCGAGGCCGCCACCCTCGCGACGCGCGTTCAAGACACCAGCGGGGATCGGGTGATCTTGCCCGAGCGGATGATCGAGGGCCGCCGCTCGGTCCTGGAAAACTACGTCGACGGGATCGATCTCCGCGTCGATACGTATCCCATGGTGGACGGCCGGATCGACCCGGATGGGCTCGCGGAAACCATCGACGACGAGTGCGTGATGGTGTACGTGGAAAATCCCTCGGTCCGTGGCGTCATCGACCCCCATGCGGGGGCGGTCGCCGACCTCGCCGCCGATCACGACGCGTTGTCGACGCTGGGCAGCGGGCCGGTCGCGCTATCGGTCCTCGAGGAACCCGCGAGCCTCGGCATGGATGTCGTCATCGGGGACGCCGGCACCATGGGGCTGCCGACCAGTTACGGGATGGGCCTCGGCCTGTTTGCGACGCGGGAGCAATACCTGCGACAGCTGCCCGGTCGGATCGTCGGAGCCACCGAGGACGCCCAGGATCGGCGGACGTTCACGCTGACGCTCCAGACCCGCGAACAGCACATCCGACGCGAACGCGCGACGAGTAACATCTGTACCAATCAGGCGTGGGTGGCACTCCGGACCGCGATGCATCTCTCCTGGCTGGGCGCGGACGGCCTCGTCGAACTCGCTCGAACCTGTCTCGATAACGCCCAGTCGCTCGCGGCGGAACTGGACGCCCTCGAGGGCGTCGATGCCCCGGTCCACGACGGCCACCACTTCCGGGAGTTCGTCGTCCGCACCGAGCGGTGGGCTCCGGCCGTGGCCGAGGACCTCCTCCAGGCGGGCTACGCCGTGCACGTGCTCGACGAACACGAACTCCAGGTGGCGGTGACGGATCTGACGGCGCCACATGTCGACGATTTCGTCGAGGCCTTCGCGGAGGTGACCGGATGAAGTACGATCAGGCCCGTTGGAGCCGCGACGACGCGGCGACCTACGAACCGCTGCTGGCCGAAAAAACGACCGAGACGGTCGAGATCGCGGACGCGGAGGTCCCGCTTCCGGACGACCTCACACGCGATTCGCTCACGCTCCCTTCGCTGACCGAACCGGAACTGGCGCGCCATTTTACCCGGCTCTCCCAGATGAACTACGGCGTCGATAGCGGGCCGTATCCCCTTGGCTCCTGTACGATGAAGTACAACCCCAAGTTCCTCAAGGTCGCGGCCGGCGATCCGCGCGGACACATCCACCCGGATCGACCCGACGAATCCGCCCAGGGCACGCTGGCGCTATGCGCCCGTCTCCAGAACCAGTTGGCGCGCATCGGCGGGATGGACGCGGTGACGTTGACGCCACCGGCGGGGGCCGCCGGTGAGTTCACGGGTATCCGGATTGCCGCAGCGTATCACGATGACGCCGGTGACGATCAGCGCGACGAGATCATCGTCCCCGATACCGCCCATGGGACGAATTTCGCCAGCGCCGCGATGGCGGGCTACGATGTCATCGAGCTCCCGAGCGGCGAGGACGGTCGAGTCGATCTCGACGCCCTTACCGCCGCCGTATCCGATCGCACCGCCGCGTTCATGATGACGAACCCGAACACGCTGGGGCTGTTCGAGCGCGATATCGAGGAGATCGCGATGATCGTCCATGATGCCGGCGGACTCCTCTATTACGACGGCGCCAACCTGAATGCCTTGCTCGGTCGAGCCCGTCCCGGCGACATGGGATTCGACGTGATGCACTACAACGTCCACAAGACCTTCGCCACGCCCCACGGTGGCGGCGGGCCCGGGGCGGGCCCCGTCGGCGTCACCGACGAGCTGGCGGCATTCCTCCCGACGCCACACGTCCGGGAGACCGACGACGGGTACGAAACGTACGTCCCATCCCGTTCTATCGGCCGGGTCCACGGGTTCGCGGGCAACTGGCTCGTCCTGATCAAGACCTTCGCGTACATCGCGCGGCTCGGCGACGTCGGCCTGCGGGACACCAGCGCCAAAGCCGTCTTGAACGCCAATTATCTGGGCGAACGGATCGACCTCGAGATCCCCTATGGGCCGTACCACCACGAGTTCGTTGCGAGTGCCGGCGAGCGTGACGCGGCGGATCTCGCCAAACGGATGCTCGACGCTGGCGTGCACCCGCCGACCACGAAGTGGCCCGAGATCGTCCCCGAGGCGCTGATGACCGAGCCGACCGAAAGCGAGGCGCGAGAGTCCCTCGACCAGCTCGCCCGGGCGTTCGACGAGGCCGCCTCCGCGGACGCGGCGGAACTCGAGGAAGCGCCCCGACGGACGACTGCCCGTCGGATCGATCAGGTCAAAGCGGCGCGGGACGTGCGCCTCTCCTGGCACGCTCTCGAGGACTGATCAGACCGCGTCCCAGTCGATCCAGTCGCGTTCCCACCCGCGGCGACGATTCCGCGCCCGGGACTGATACTCCCGATCCTCGCGAGCGGTCCGGTTGCGTTCGACGGCGTCGGACTGCTCGCCCGGGACGAGGAGCGGCTGGAGGGCGATGCTTCCGTATTCGTCGACGATCCCGCCGCCCTCGACGGCGACCAGTTCCTGGACGTCATCCAACCGGGACATGACCAGACGGCCCTCCTCGGCCAGTTGGGCCTCGAGCGCGCGCGGGGGGTTCCGGACGGCCGCCTCGACGAGGATCCGATCGTATGGGGCATAGGCCGGCAGGCCGTCGGCGCCGTCGGCCTGATCCACGAGGACCTCGTCGTGCCCGCTCCGGGACAGGTTCCGCCGCGCCAACCGGACCGCACTCCGGGACAGGTCGATCGCGTGGACGTTGGTGGCCCCGACGATCTCGGCGAGCACCGCCGCGGTATACCCGACCCCGGCGCCGACCACGAGGGTTCGATCGTCCGGCGTCGGCGCGAGGGCCTCGATCAGCCGGGCGGCAGTGCTGGGTGCGAGGACTGTCGTGCCCGCCTCGCGGTGGGAGCGGTCGGCGTAGGCGGCCCGGTCGTCCGAGACAAAGAGGTGGCGGGGGACCGTCCGCATCGCCAGTCCCACGCGTTCGCTCCGGACGATGCCCTTCGATGGGTGGGCCAACCCATCGACCATGTCATCCCGGAGGACGGCGGGTTCCATACGCGGTTGCCTCGCGCCGGGATCCCTTGAATCGAACGCTCCTAACCGCCCCGCATCCGGACGAACCGCACGCCACCGTGGCTCTCGCGATCGACGGTCTCGCCGTCCGCCCGGGTGAGCCGGACGAGTTCCTGCCGCGTCCGGCCGACCGGTCCGACGATCGTCCCGTCGGGAACCTGCTCGACGACCGGGTCGGGGATGTCCGTGGGGGCGCATGTCAGATAGGCTGCGTCGAAGGGGGCCTCGTCCGGCCAGCCCCGATTGCCGTCACCGGCGCGCACGTGGACGGCCCCGTATCCGGTCGACTCCAGTTTCTGGCGAGCCCGCTCGGCGAGGGTATCGTGGTATTCGACCGAGTAGACGTGTTCGGCGCCGACGATCTCGGCCGTGACCGCGGCGTGATAGCCACACCCCGTTCCGATCTCGAGGACCCGATCGCCCGGTTCCAGGGCAAGCAGGTCGGTCATCATCGCGACCATGTGCGGTGCGCTGATCGTCTGGCCCTCGCCGATGCCGAGCGGCCGATCGGCGTAGGCCTCCGATCGCTGGCCCTCGGGGACGAACACGTGGCGGGGCACGGCCCGCAACGCCGCCGCCGTGCTCGAACGATCGATCCGGCCCGCGTTCTCCAGACGCGAGACCATTCGGTTGCGCGCGCTCGCATAGCTCCCTTCGTCGGGCGCGGCCGCCGAGCCGTTGCCGGACGGGTCCTTCGGAGTCATGACCGTCCCCTATCAGCGACGTGCTCGTCCATGCTTGATCAATCCCATGGCGATCGCCAGTCGTCCCCCGACGCGTGCCGGACGAAGACCCGTTTGACGTCCTTTGCCGCGGCCGCGTCCCCGTGGCGGTCGAGGACGTCCGGCCCCTCGTGGATCACGTCGTCCCGGAGGATGAGGCGTTCGACGTTCAGATCCTCGTCGATATGGGGCAACGGTTCGCCCACCTCGAGGTCCTCGTCGCCGGGCATGTAGTACGTCTCGCTCCGCGTGCCCGCCCGCCGGCCGTCGGCCGGATGGATCGTCGTGGGTACCCCGACGTTATCCACCGACCGCGTCCAGATCGTCCGGACCTCCGTGGCCGGGGCGCGATCGACGCGTTCACCGTCACCGACCTCCAGGCTGGTGATGCGCACGCCAGTCGGGCCGTCAGGGGTCTCGGCGACGAACTCCTCGCCGACGGCTAGGGTCTCGTCCCGGGGAACTGGCGCGGACGTCCGGGTCGACTCCCCACCACTCGAAACGACGACGCGGACGTCTTCGCTGCCAGGTCGATCGAGGCTGACCTTGTGCACATGCTCGCACTCGTTACACCGGACCGTGGCGTCATCGCTGGGTTTGAGAACCTCGTGGGTCGTTTCGATCTCGGGCGAACAGCCCGGACACGTGACCCGGATCTGGTCTCCCGACTCGAGCCCGGTCGCGGTCATCGGCGGTGATACGGGATCGCGCGTTAAAAGGCTCCCTCACGGCGTCGGCAGGTCCAGTTCCTCGCCGTCGACGACGACGGTCGGGTTCCGGATCACCCCGTCCACGTGGATCGGAACGTCGGTATCCCCCCCGATGCTCGCGTCATCGCCCAGCGCCACGTGGACCGTCCCGGCGGCCTTCTCGTCCAGGAGGACGGAGCCGACGAGCTCGGTCACGGCCAGGTTCGTGCCGATGCCGAGCTCGGCCACGTTGTACGCGTCCCGCCCGGCCGTCTCGGCGGCCTCCTCGAAGCGTTCGGCCACCCCGGGATCGTCGATGCTGACCGCATACCCGTCCTCGACCTCGATCTGAACGGGCTCGTCCACGAGGCCGTGCGGATGGATCGTGCCGTCGACCACGTAGGTGCCCTCGGCCGAGGTGGGGCTCACGAAGACCTCCCCGGCCGGGAGGTTCGAGAACGCTCCGGGCTCATGGACGATGCCCGTGTCCTGCCGCCAATCCCGATCGCCGATCTCGAAGGAGATATCGGTCCCGGCCGGGGCGGTCACCCGCACGTCGCGTGCCTCCGCAAGGGTATCCGCGAGTCGCTCGCAGGCGTCCGCGATCGATTCGTAGTCGGCCTCCAATCCGTTCCGAAACACCTCGTCGGTAATGCCCGGCAGGGTGGCGCCCCGGGCGCCCGCATCGCACGCGCTTCGGCGGGCGTCGGTATGGGTGATACTCTTGGTCGTCGGCGCGAGGAACGCGTCGGCATCGCGCATCGCACCGCCGATCGGCGATGGCGGTTCCGCGCCGTGTTCGACACCGGGCGCCGAACGAATCAGACAAGCATCGGACGTGACGTCCTGGCCAGCTTCATAGAGGGCCCGGCCGATGTCCAGGCACTCGTCGTCCGTGATGACCACGAGGGATTCGTCCGGCTCGAGGGCGAGGCACTGTTCGACTGCGGTTCGCGCCGGTGCCGAGTACGCGTCCATCGGGCGGATGCACCGAAGGCGGGCACATAACGGTTGGGAGCGCCGAAGCCTCAGGAGCGGGAGACCGCGGACGGTGACTCCCGTCGCAGCGCCTCGACGCCGGGGAGCCGTTCGCCCGCGAGGGCGCGTACATACGCCCCGCCTGCGATCGAGACGTGGTCGTAGTCGCCCGGATCGAGCCCGTAAAGGTCGATCGCCCGGGAGGTGTCGCCGCCGCCGACCACGGAGAAGGCATCCCCATCGCCGATCGCCCGCAGCACGTCGACGGTGCCGGCACAGAATCGCTCGTCTTCGAACACGCCGAGCGCCCCCTTGACGAACACCGCGCTCGCCCCGTCGATCTCCGCGGCGAACCGATCGATCGTCTCCGCCCCGACGTCGAAGTAGGGAACGGATTTCGCAATGCCCGCGACCGTCGTTTCGTCCCGGTCGCCGGACTCGTCCTCGTAGGCGAGGTCGGCCGGCAGCACGAGGCGATCGGCATGGGTCTCGACGAGTTCCCGGATCGTATCCTCGTGTTCGGCCCAAAGTGAATCATAGAGCTCCTCGCCGGTGACGTCGTAACCGACATCGTATCCCTTCGCCCGCAGGCACAACTCCCCGATGACGCCGCCGAGCAGGAACCGGTCGACACGATCGCCCACCCCTGCAATGACCCGAACGAGATCCCCGGCCTTCGTCCCGCCCAGTACCATCACGACGTCGCCGTCGAAGGTGCGCGACTGGATCGAGGAGTTGGCGACGAACTCGGATTCCATGACCCGACCGGCGTAGACGGCCTCCATCGCCGTCGGCAGGCCGACGATCGATGCGTGATTGCGGTGGGCCGTCGAGTACGCGTCGCCGACATACGCGTCCGCCGCGCCGGCGAGTGCCTGCACGAATGGGGCCTGCGCGTGTTCGTCAGGACGGCGATCCGCGAGTTCGTCCTCGACCATGCGCACATTCTCGAGCAGGACGGTCTCCCCCGGATCGAGCCCGGCGATCGCCGCGAGGGCGTCCTCGCCCGCCGTTTCCCCACAGAAGGATACGGGTCGATCGAGGTGATCGGCCAGGATGTCGGCGTGATCGGCCAGGGACACGAACTCGTCCCCGCCGGGCCGGCCCTGATGGGCCAGGACGGCGACCCGATGGTCCCGCGAGAGGAGTTCCCCGAGGGTCTCGGCGTGGCGAGCAAAGCGGCGATTGTCCCTGACCCGGCCCTCCTCGATCGGGGAGTTGAGATCGACACGAACGAGGAGGGTGTCGTCGCCGTCGAGGTCGTCCAGGGTTGCGAACATGGCTGGTTATCCGGCCGCGGCGAGTTCCGTGCGGTCCGGTGTCGCCTCGCCGATCGTAATGTATTCGGCCACGTCGAGGAGGCGATGCGAGAAGCCATATTCGTTGTCATACCAGGCCAGCAGTTTGACGAAGCCATCGTCAAGGGCCATCGTCGACTGGAGATCGACCAGCGCGGAAAACGGGCGGCCGATGACGTCTCGGGAGACGATCTCCTCGTCGGTAAACCCGAGAACGCCCGCAAGTTCCCCCATGGCGGCCTCGCGCAGCGCGTCGTTAACCGCCGCACGACCGACGTCGGCCTCCAAGGTGAGCGTCAGGTCCGAGATCGAGCCGTTCGGAACCGGCACCCGCATGGCCATCCCGTCGAGCTTGCCGGCCAGTTCCGGGAGGACCTCCGTCGTCGCGCGGGCCGCGCCGGTCGTCGTCGGAATGATATTCTCGGCGGCAGCGCGCCCGCGCCGGCGCTTGCCGGATGGGCCGTCGACCAGTTCTTGGCTACTCGTGTAGGCGTGGACCGTGGTGAGCAGGCCCCGCTCGATCCCGAAGCGGTCGTGGAGCACCCTGGCGACGGGCGCGACGCTGTTCGTCGTACACGAGGCGTTCGAGACGACGTCCGCGCCGTCGTAGCGTTCGTGATTGGCCCCGAACACGATCTGGGGGACCGGCCGCTCGCCCTTGGGCGGGGCCGAGATAATTGTCTTGTCCGCCCCCGCCGCGCAATGTTCTCGAGCTTCCTCGTAACGCCGGAACAGCCCCGTGCATTCGAGGGCCACATCCACGTCGAGTTCGTCCCACGGAAGCGACGCCGGCGAGCGCTCCCCGAGGAGCCGCATCCGGTGGTCCTCGACGACGAGGTGGTCACCGTCGAGGGCAACGTTTTCCAGCCGCCCCATGACCGAATCGTGGGCGAGCAGGTACCGCATGTCGTCGGCGTCCATGATGTCGTTGATGCCGACGATCTCGAGGTGCGGGTGAGCAAGGGCAGCCCGCGTCACGCTCCGGCCGATCCGACCGAAGCCGTTGAGGCCGATCCGGATCGGATCGCGGTTCGCGAGGGAGGGACACATCGGATCGTTCGTAGCCCCCACGTGAGCAAGTATGTGTTGTCCGTCGGTTTGCGGAGCAGTGCGGGGGTTTACTCGGTATCGAGTTAAATTGTTACCGCTTAGTCCCGGAATTATTATCCCCCTCCTCAGCCCAGGTTCGAGTACATGCTCGCGATCGGGGTGAACGGGTACGGAACGATCGGCAAGCGGGTGGCGGATGCCGTCGCTGCCCAGCCGGATATGGAGGTGGCGGGCGTCGTCAAGACGCGTCCGAACCACGAGGCGGCGAACGCACACGACCGCGGGTACCCTGTCTATACCATCGACGACGAGCGCCGGGAGCGGTTCGCATCCGCGGACATCCCGACGGCGGGGCTCGTCGAGGACCTCGTCGCGACCAGCGACATCATCGTGGACGCGACCCCCGGTGGCGTCGGCGAGACATACTTGCCGACATACCAGGACCAGGACACGCCGGCCATCTTCCAAGGCAAGGAAGCCCACGAGATGGTCGACGCCAGCTTCAACGCGAGGGCGAATTTCGCGGCAGCTGCGGGGGCTTCCTACCTTCGTGTCGTCTCCTGTAACACCACCGGGCTCGCCCGGGCAATCGCGCCGTTACAGGAGAGATACGACATCGAGAAGGTCCGGGCGACGTTGGTACGCCGGGGCGGCGATCCCGACCAATCCGAACGGGGGCCGATCAACGACATACTCCCCAGCCCGAAACAGCTCCCGTCCCATCACGGCCCCGACCTCCGGACCGTGCTCCCGGACGTCGAGATCAACACGCTCGCGATGACGGTCCCGGCCACGCACATGCACGTCCACGCGATCAATGTCACGATGGACGCCGCGCCGAATCCCGCGGCGATCGCCGATCTGTACGCCGAGGAATCCCGGATCGCGCTGATCCCCGAGACCTTCGACATCGCCGGGATGGCCGGCGCGTTCGAGTTCGCCCGCGACCTGGAGCGGCCGCGGGGGGACCTCTGGGAGTCGTGTCTGTGGGAGGAATCGATCTCCGTGGACGGCCGGGACCTCTATTTCTTCCAGGCGATCCACCAGGAGAGCAACGTGATTCCCGAAAATATCGACGCCATCCGCGCCATCGCCGGGACAGCGGACGCCGAGGAGAGCATGCGCCGGACAGACGAGCACCTCGGCGTCGGCATCGGCGTCGGCGGGAAACAACGGGCCGAGACGGCGCCGCTCACCGAGTAACAAAGGCTTTCAGCCGGGGCGGTCAACCGGTATGTATGTCCGGCGACGATCCCCGCGACCCGTTCGACGACCTCGTTCGCGAACTCGAGCGCATGATGAACGAGATGCTTAGCGGCTCGGGAAACGTCCGCGTGAATACCGGGTTCGACACCGGGTTCGGCACGGACACCCACATCGACATCCACGAACGACCCGACGAACTGCGGGTGATCGCGGATCTCCCGGGGGTCGACAAGGAGGATATCCAGCTCAAGTGCGACGGCCGTATCCTCGTCATTAGCGCGAACAACGACCGGCGGGAATACGACGAGCGCGTCGAACTCCCCGGCCGTGTCGACGAGGATACCGCCGAGGCGAAGTACAACAACGGCGTCCTCGAGGTCGTGTTCGACCGGGAGGATCGCTCCTCGGATATCGACGTCGAGTGATCAGGCCCGACGGCGAATCGTCTCGGCCAGTCGATCCCAAAAGCCCGGCTCGTATTTTTCCGCTCGATCGATCGTCGGGCGGGCGTTCGTCTCGGAAACAACAGGCCCCTCCGCGGTGACCAGAAGATCGACCCCGGCGAAGGGGATGTCGACCGCGGCCGCCACGTCCTCGGCGAGCGATCGGACGGCGGGCTCGGGCGTGACGCGCGTGGCGCGAGCGCCGCGATGCACGTTGTGTTTCCAGCGGTCCTGCTCGTCCGACGCGGGGACCTCACGCTCGACAGCCCCGACGTACTCCCCGTCGATGACCATCACGCGGACATCGCGGGCCTCCGGGAGAAACGCCTGGACGAGGTAGGACTTATCGCCAGTCGCGCGGAAGTCATGGACCAACTCGAGGTAATCGACGAGCCCGAGGAACGAATCCAAGTCGGCCGCCCGCGCCACACCGACCCCCCGGGTCGTCGAGTTCGGCTTGACGATCACTGGCCCCTCGAAGGCCGCCCAGACGTCCCGCAGCGTCGCCTCGGACACGGGATTTGACACCAACGTCGTCTTCGGTATCGGGAGGCCGACGCGGTCGGCGATCGCCAGCACCTCCGCCTTGTTCCGCGAACGCAGAACCGCGTCGCGGTCGTTCACCCAGGGGAGCTCGAGCAGCGCGTCGAATACACCACCTTCCATCAGGCGCGACGGAAAGACGTAGCCGACATCGTACCCGTCCGGTTCCCAAGGGCCTTCCTCGCCGATCGGGATCGAACGACCCTCGACCGCAACCGAAACCGGATCGATCCCCCGGTCGCGGAAGGGCGCTTGCATTCGCTCGAAGGTCGTCGATTGCGTCGTAACGGCCAGCGTGAGCATTCGGCCCGGTGGCGGCTCTACGCGACGAGGAGTTCCTCGCCGCGTTCGACCGTGATCGTACAGGGCGGCGAGATCTTGTTGTAGGCCCGTCGGAAGGCCTCCTTGACCACCGGTGCCTGTTCGACCTCACACCAGGCTGTAAAGACCCGATCGTTGGCGGGAATCCGGGCCGCCGTCCCGACGACCTTTCCGAACGATTGGCGCATGCCGTCGGAGACCCGGTCGGCACCGGCGCCGGTCGCCTGTTTGTTCTCCCGGAGCACGTGGTGGGGGAACTTGCGGAGGATCATCTTGTAGTTGCCCTCGCCGAACTCCTTGATCAGGTAGCGGTTG
The DNA here is from genome assembly GCA_964432005.1 of uncultured Halobacteriales archaeon. Taxonomy (GTDB): domain Archaea; phylum Halobacteriota; class Halobacteria; order Halobacteriales; family SKNY01; genus SKNY01. Next base: position 2,769 of record CAYSMB010000002.1, on the reverse strand, counting down.
GCCGAAAGCCGTGCGGCCTCGAGGGCCCCGTGACGGATCTGGCAGGCCTCGTCGACCGAGAGACTGATCTCGACGGGATAATCGTCGGTCGGGCGATCGATCGCCCCCATCTGGTACTGGGCGATTTTCGAACCCGGGATCCCCGTTATGTACTCCTTCCGAGTATACGGGGGCTTCGAAATATCCCGGTACATGGAGGCTGGTTTATCGGACATGTGTCAGTCTTGCCGGAAGCGAGGCCGAGGTGGCGAATAAAGCCTTCGAACCGGCGGATTCACCCGTCGGTGGAGCCCGTCAGTTCCTCGGGTGGGTGCACGAGTACCTGATGGGCGATGCGTCGCGGGAGGGACAGTTCCGCACCGCCGTGGACCACGGTCATCATGCCGAACGGTGCGATTTCGCGGATCTCTAGCCGACTTCCCGGTTCGACGCCACGGTCGGCCAGGTATTCCAAAAGCTCCGGATCGCGATCGCTGACCCGGGCGACCCGGATGGTCTCGCCCGCTTCGAACTGCGTCAGGGGCGCGTCGGGGCCGGGTTCGGGAGGTTCGAGTCCGGACGACGGGATCGGATCGCCGTGGGGATCCGTGGCCGGGTCATCGAGCGCATCGGCCAGGCGGGCCTCGAAGTCTTCGCTGATATGGTGTTCGAGCCGGTCGGCCTCGTCGTGAACCTCGCTCCAGGAGTAATCCAGATGTTCGGTCATGAAGGCTTCGAGCAGCCGGTGGTGACGGATCACTTCCAGGGCGACCCGTTCGCCCTCGGGCGTGAGCGTGACGCCCGCGTACTTTTCACGGTCGACCAACCCCCGGTCCTCGAGTTTCTCGAGCATGCTCGTGACGGTCGGCGGGGTGACGTCGAGCCGCTCGGCGATTGCGGACGTTCGAACCGGTTGCTCGCCGGCGGCCTGGAGGTGATAGATCGCCTTGACGTAATCCTCCATGACCGCGCTGAGCATCATCGACTATTTTTGAGGCCTCTAATACGTAAATGTGATGAATGAAAGGGCTGAGGGGAGTAAGCCCCCTTCTGTTCGTCCCAGCATTCGGCTGAGCACGTACGCCCTTGCCGGGCTACCTAACGGCGTACGCTTGCACCGATGGGGATGGCCGTTCCATCCGTCCTCGCGGGTCTGTCTCTCGGTGGGTTAGCTCGTCGGCCTTGCGACCGGACATCGCGCACCTCATCGATCGCCGCGAGAGGTCTCGTTGCTGTTCCATGGCCGGCGGTCTCCCGCCCCGGGCTTGCGCCCGGCCATCCGCCCGGCGGTGGGGGGACTTTCCTCACGCGTTCCGCGGGAGCTGGGCTCCCTCTGCCCGCGGGGGCATGTACGGGGCGGGCGCATAAAAAGGATCGGCGGGGCCGGCGGTTACGATCATCTTTATCCCTCACACCGGCGGATCGAAATAAGAAGCGTTCAAGTTACCCCGAGTTAATAGGTACCTATGGCAGAGGCCCAAGCCGTACGCTTGACCTACGAGGATGGAGCCAGAACGGTCGAACTGGCCCGAGAAGCGATGGAATCCTACGTCCTCAACGGTCAGCGGGAACAGCCCGGGAGCATGCGCGAGGCGTTCTACCAGCGAACGGGGGCGCTCGTGCGTCTCGTGTCCTCCAGAGGGCGAGGGAGCCTCCGGGGGTGTGCGGGGTCGTTCCGGAGCAACGAGCAACTCGGTCACGAGATCGTGGAGGCCGCCATCGCTGCCTCGAGCGAATCCTCGTGTGGCTCGGAAATCCGGCCGGCCGAATTGGATAACCTCCTCGTTTCGGTCTGTGTCGTCCGTGACGTGAGAACGCCCGAGGATCCGTTCGAGGCGCTCGAGATCGGTCGACATGGTCTCGCCGTCGAGGCTGGAGAACAGTCGGGCTGGCTGTACCCGACGATCCCGGTCGAAAACCACTGGAGCGAAACCGAATACCTCGAACGGACTTGCAGAAAGGCCCGCCTCCCGGCCAACGCCTGGGAGGACGACGACGTGCAGGTGACCCTCTTCGACGCGGCCGTCTTCCGGGAACGGGAGCCGAACGGCAGCGTCGAGGAACTATAACAGTCGCTACGCTCCGAACGCCGTTGGTTCGATCCGCCATCGCTCGATCAGCAGGGCTTTCCACGTCGCCGACGGATCCACCGGCATGACCGACGCGACGATCCACACCGACCGCGGCGATATCGAAATCGAACTGTTCGACGATCGGGCCCCCAAGACCGTCGAGAACTTCGTGGGGCTTGCGACCGGCGAGCGCGAATGGACCGACCCCCGAACCGACGAGACGGTCACCGACGAGCCGCTGTACCAGGGCCTCGTGTTCCATCGCGTCATCGAGGGGTTCATGATCCAGACCGGAGACCCGACGGGGACCGGTCGTGGGGGTCCCGGGTATCGGTTCGAGGACGAGTTCCACCCGGAGCTGCGCCACGACTCGGCTGGCACCGTCTCGATGGCCAACTCCGGGCCGGACACGAACGGCTCGCAGTTCTTTATCACCCTCGACGCGACCCCGCACCTGGACGATCGACACGCCGTGTTCGGCCAGGTGACTGACGGGATGGATGTCGTCCGGGAGATCGGTCAGGTCGAAACCGACGCGGACGATCGGCCGGTCGAGGACGTCATTCTCGATTCCGTGACGATTCACGACTAACCGCACCAATCGAAAAAGCATAACGGCTCCACCCGCCTACCCCCACCCGCGCGAGGGGATAGCCAAGCGGTCAACGGCGCGGGGCTTAAGACCCCGTCTCGTAGGAGTTCCGGGGTTCGAATCCCC
>CAYSMB010000001.1:0-30548 GCA_964432005.1 uncultured Halobacteriales archaeon | reverse complement strand
TGGGAGGAGGAACTCGCGGCCCTCGTCGAGGACGTCGACGAGACGGTCAGCGCGGCCATGTTCGACCCCGAACGACGCGATGAACTGGAGGCGGAGCTGGCGTCGCTCCGTGAGCGTCACGATTCGCTCGAGGCAGAATTGACAACCCACCAGGAACGACTCGAGGCGTTCGCCGAACGGCTGCAGGAGATCCCCATGGAGGCTATCCTGGACGAGTCTCTCGCGCTCGAGTCCCGCACACTCGACGGCCTTCGCCAGCTGCTTCCGGAACTCGAGGGATTGGTCGAACGGATCGAGCGCGACGCCGATGTCGCCCGGGAGGCGTTGGACATCTTCGACGGACTGAAAGCGGAGGAACAACAGAAGATCACCGACCTCTTCGGGCCGGAAAGCCGGGCAACGCAGATCTTCGACCGGATTACAGGGGGCCGGTACGAGCGGGTGGTCTACGACACCGGGGAGGAGGCGCTCACGGTCGAGATGGAGGGTGGCGAGGGGTACACCGCCGACCAGCTCAGCCACGGGACGAAGACCCAGCTTTATTTCGCCGCGCGGGTCGGACTCGGGGAGCAACTGCTCGGCGCCGAGCCAGGATTCTTTCTCATGGACGACGCCTTCCTGCCGGCGGACGGAACGCGCCTGCGGGAGTGCTTTGCGCTGTTGCAGGAACTTGCCGAGGAAGGTTGGCAGATCATCTATTTTACGGCCAAGGACGAGGTAGGCGAGGATCTCGTGCGCTCGGCGGATCTAACGTGTCGGGAACTCCCGCAGCTAGAATAGACGGGAATCGGCCGAAACGGGGGCTCAACCGCCGGAATCGCGACATCCGACCCAATCTCTAAGCGTGTGCATCGCGATGGGGTATGCGCCATGTCCGCAAACACGCTACAGGACGTCGTGCGGGAGGCCGATGATCCGGTCTCGATGCTCCGGGCGTCCCCGGTCGGGTCGTTCACCTTCCCGGTACTCCCCGACATCCAGACGAACTGGATCGAGGAACAGCGAGCGTGGCGGGAATCGGTGGCGCTGGCCGATCAGTCCTATCACATGACCGGCCTGACGGTGACCGGCCCGGACGCCCTCGACCTGCTGGCATACCTGGATATCGGCGATTACGAGACCTATCGTCCGGGCGATGCCAAGCAGTTCATGCCGTGCAATCCCGACGGTTACACGATCGGGGATGGGATCCTGTTTTTCTTCGACGAGGGCGAACATTACCTCGTCGGCGCGCCGATGGCGCCGAACTGGGTGCAATACCACGCCGAAACCGGCGAATGGGACGTGGAGGTCGAACGCCACGGGAGCGCACTCGAACTCGAGGCGGGCGAGGATCCGACGTTCTACCGATACGAGGTCCAGGGACCGAACGCGCTCGACGTGATCGAGGAGGTCGCCGACGGGGGCCTTCCGGACATCCCATTCTTCGACTTCGACGAATTCAGCATCGCGGGCCACCAAGTCCGGGCGCTGCGGCACTCGATGTCCGGCGAAGCTGGCCTGGAGATCTGGGGCCCCTTCGAGGAGGGCGATGCGGTCAAGGAGGCGATCATGGAAGCCGGGGAGGCGTACGGTATCCGCCATCTCGGGACGCGAGCGTACCGGAGCTCCGGGCCGATGTCCGGGTGGGTCGAATTCCAGTTGCCAGCCATCTACACCGGATCGGATATGCGGCCCTATCGCGAATGGCTCGGTGTCGAAACCCCGGAGGCAAACACCTCCCTCGGGGGAAGCTTCCGTTCGGACGATGTCGAGGACTACTACATGAGTCCCATCGACCTCGGCCACGAGGGGCGGATCGATTTCGACCACGAGTTCATCGGCCGGGATGCGCTCCACGAGATGGTCGAAGAACCAAAGCGCACGAAGGTCTCGCTATTCTGGGATCGCGACGATATGGCCGACGTATACGCATCGCTGTTCCGTGAGGGTGACACCTACAAGCTGTTCGACCTCCCCTACCCCGGCTGGGCGATCGCGCATTACGACGCGCTCACCAAGGACGGAGAGAACGTCGGGGTCTCGAAGTGGCCGGCCTACAATTACAACGAGCGGACGGTCATCTCCATGGCAGCGGTCGATCGTGAGTACAGCGAACCGGGGACCGAACTGACCGTCACGTGGGGCGACGAGCACGCAGAGAAACCGCAGGTCGAACGCCACGTCGAGAAGGCGATCGGCGTCACGGTCGGCCCGACGCCGCCCGCTGGGGATCGTCGTTGAACCGCTCGAGGCGTTCATCCGATTCGGGAGGTATAACCGGGGGCCTCATGGTTTCCGCCTGCGTCGGAACCAGCAAGAGCGAGTAGACTGAACGTTCAATCAACGTCTTTATCCCACCTCTCGGACGATGGCCGATAACGAATCACGATGAGTCCTCCACAATCCCCGGGTGGCGGCGAACGCACCGAAGCCGCCATCGAGACGACGAACCTCGCGTTGACCTATAGCGACGGAACGCAGGCGGTCAAGGACGTGTCGCTACGGGTCCCCCGCGGCGAGTTCTTCGGATTCCTCGGCCCCAACGGCGCGGGCAAGACGACCGCCATCAAGGTCTTCTCGACGCTGCTCTCGCCGACCGGCGGCGAGGTGCGGGTGAACGGGTACGACGTGACCGAACAGCCCCAGGCGGTCCGGGAGACGATCGGGTACATGGCCCAGGAGACCAGCGTCGACGAGGAACTCACCGCCCGGGAGAACATCCGGTTTGCCTGCAAGACCTATGGCGTCCCCCGCAGCGAGCGCGCCGAGCGGATCGAAGAGCTCCTCGACCTCGTCGACCTCGCCGACGTGGCCGACAAACAGGCCGAGGAGTTCTCCGGCGGAATGAAAAAGCGCCTCGACGCGGCGACCGCGCTGGTCCACGAACCCCCGCTGGTATTTCTGGACGAACCCACGACGGGGCTGGATCCGAAAGCCCGCAATCGGCTCTGGGAGTACTTTCGGACGATCAACGACCGCGGGACGACCGTGTTCCTGACGACTCAGTATCTCAAGGAGGCCGACGAACTCTGCGAGCGGGTGGCCGTCATCCAGGAGGGAGAGATCGTGGCCACGGACGCTCCCGACGCACTGAAGTCGGAGATCGGTGGTGACGTCCTCGAGATTACACTGGAAGATGCGAACGAAACGGATCTCGCACGGGCCGAGCGCGTCGCCCGGGAGGCCGACGCGTTCGGGGATGGCACCGTCGCCGTCGACGGGGCCACGCTCACGGTCACCTCGAAGGCCGCCCGGCGGGCCGGCCCCGATCTCCTCGTGGCCCTCCGGGACAGGGGGCTGACCGTCACCGGCTTTGACGTCCGCTCGCCGACGCTGGATGACGTGTTCCTCGCGATCACCGGCGAACCGACCGACGACGAGCGTTCCCAGCGGGTCGCGGAGGCCAGGTCATGAGTTCGCCCACTCGGAACCGCCGGCGTTCCGGGCTCGGCTTCGCCGTCGAGCTCTGGATCGTCCTCCAGCGGTGGCTCGTCAAGACCACCCGGAACCCCTTCGTCATCGTCTCCTCGCTGATCCAGCCGATCCTCTTTCTCATCCTGTTTACCGAAGTGTTCGGCCAGGTGACCGGGGGCGCGCTCACCGAAGCGCTCGGCCGCGACATCAACTACATCACCTATCTGACGCCCGCCATCGTCGTCCTGTCCGGGCTGGTTGCGGCCGCGGGCTCGGGCATCGGCCTCGTCGACGATATGGAAAACGGGATGTTCGAGAAGATGCTCGTCTCGCCGATCAGCCGGGGCGCGATGTTCCTCGGGAAGGCGCTCTCGGAGGTCGTCCGCATCGTCGTCCAGACGGTGATCATCCTCGGGCTCGGCTATGTGATTCTGTATCTGAACACCGGCGCGGCCTTCGGCGAATTCGTCCACACCGGCCTACCCGGCGTCGTGGGCATCGTCGCGATGACCGTCATTTTCGCGGTCTGGTTTACCGCGTTCTCGAACGTCGTCGCCATCATCACCCGGGATCAGGAATCGACGATCATCGGCGCGAACCTCATCCAGTTCCCGCTGCTGTTCGTCTCGAGCGCGTTCCTGCCCGTGCGGGTGCTGCCCGAATGGATCCAGCTCGTCGCCACGGTCAACCCCATTACCTACGGGATCGATGCGGTCCGATCGATCATGCTCGGCGAGGACGTGATGACGGTCATCGAGGTATCGTGGTTCGGCGGCCTCTGGGATGCGGTGATTCCCGCCCTGGCCGTCCTGCTCGTCCTCGATCTGGCCTTCGGCGCCGTCGCCGTCGTCCTCCTGACCCGGGCGGCCAGCTCTGACGTCCAATAGGCCCATCATGAGACCGAAAGAACAACGCCACTCCGTCGGGACGTCTCGGATCGAACCCGGCCACGGCCGATCATGACGGACACCCAGACATTCTTCGAGGAGCCGGAGAGCACCCGAGAGGCACTGATCCAGGCGACCTACCGGGCGCTCTGCGAACACGGCTACGCGGATCTGACGATCCAGCGGATCAGTGATCACTTCGAGAAGAGCACCTCGCTGATCTATCACCACTACGACGGCAAGGACGAGCTGCTGCTCGACTTTCTCGAGTATATGCTCGAGGAGTTCGAGGAGCGGGTCCCGCGGGAGCCCTCCCGCGGCCCGGCCGAACGGCTCGATACGATTCTCGATGGGATGGTCGCCGAGAACAACCCCGTCGGGCATGCCGCGTTTATCCGGGCGATGGCCGAGCTCCGGGCCCAGGGGGCCAACGACGAGCGGTACCGCGATCACTTCACGCGACACGACCGTCTGTTCCGCGAGCGGCTCGCGGACATCATCAGCACGGGGATCGAGGATGGCGTCTTCCGACCGGTCGATCCCGACCGGACCGCCCCGCTGTTGACGACGGTCATCACGGGATCGCTCACGCTCCAGGCGACGACGGACGATCCTCAGGCCGAGGAAGTCCGGGAGGGCGTCCGGGCGCTCGTCGACCAGAGCCTCCTGCGAGATCCGTCCTCATAGCGTCGAGATCAGTCCTATGAAACCGCGACCGGGTGCCCTAAACGATCGCCACACGAACCCTCGCCGATGGCCGAGCTGATCTCCAGCTTTCATCCGGCCCCGGGATTTCAGACAACTATTTTGATTCGAAATGCGTAGGTTCACGCCGTGAAGGTCAAGTTCGAATGTGTCGTCTGTGGGCTGACGAAGACAGCTTCGGTGGATGCATCGGCCGTGGAATCAGGCGATCGACCGCTCGAGACCTTGCGTGACTGTCCCGCCTGCGAGATGGAAACCATCTGGATCGAAGGCTCCGTCCGACGAACGTAGCGTATGTTGCGATTTGCCCGACGAATCGCCGGTTACCCGGTCAGGAGGACGGGTCGGTCCGCGTTCAGGAATACGGCCTGCGAGACGCTCCCGAAGATCGCCTTTCCCGCCGGGGAACGCTTCCGGCCGGCCAGACTGATCAGATCGGCCTCGATTTCCCCGGCATACGAAACGATCTCCGTCGCCGGATCGCCGCTCGATTCCATGAATTCGACCGGGAACCCGGCGTCCTCCAGTCGCTCCCGCGCCGCTCGCGCGGCCTTCAGGTGGTTGACCGAGCCACCCTCGGGATTGTCCTCGAAAACGTGGAAAATGTGGACGGTCGTCGCCGACCGTTCATGGGGAGGTCGATCAGCGCGTCCGCTTGAGCGAGTGCGCGGTCTCGGTCACCGTCGGTGGCCAATACTGCGTTTGACATCTTCTCGTAGTGATATTCCCTCGACGATCACTTCAACGACAGGGGCGCTTCCATGGCATTGATAACGTGCGGAAGGCCACCACTCCATCGACCGAGGGGCATCGAAGTCATCTACCCGGGAAACCGTTCGTCCTCCCACGCCGCCGGCAAGACCCACAACAACCCGTCCTCGGCGAGCGATTCAGTCGTCGCGAAGAGGATGTCGTCCTCGCCGGCCAGCGCGATCGAACCGCCGATTTCGTCGTCCCAGTGGTTCCGAACGGCCGACGGGATCGGCAGTTCGCGAACGTCCGCGCCGATCTCGCTGCTGGCGATGTACTCCACGCCCTCACGTTCCTCGAGCGCTCCGTAATTCTGCGAAACGAGCACCGCCCCATCCGACGCTCGGACGCCCCAGAACGCCTCGCTCCCATGGGAGAGCAGTTCCAGGTTGAACGCCCGTTGTGGTACCGGGACTTCCTGGCTCTGGGCGTCGAAGGCGGCCTCGCCCAACCGATCGATATCCTCGGCCACGAGCTCATCCGGGTCCAGTCCCGACTCCTCGTCGATATCCTCGCGTTCGACCGCAGTGTCGGCGACCTGTCCCTCCTCGACTGACGACGCTCCCGAACGCGTGTCGGACGAAGATTCCGCCGCCCCGAGATCGGGGGCGGAATGGGCCATGGGCTCCGTCGTCTCACCCTCGTCCGCTGTTTCGATATCGAGGCCGGGATCGCCGCCCGCATCGTGCCGGGAACGCCGCCGCAGTAATGCCCCGGCCAGCAGAGCCACGCCGAGCAATACGCCGAGGAACCCTCGCTTACGGTGTCCTCGACGGAACGCCCGGAAACCGCCGAGCAGACCCAGCCCACCCACGATCGCGGGCAAGATCCCGGTATCGACGCTCGTCCGGATGCGATCGGTGACATCGTCGGCCAACTCGCCCCCTTCGTCGATGCTTGTTTCCGCACCTTCGACGTGGGTAGTCTCACCGCTTGGGTCGGATTGACGCATGCCAGTCCCTACGGGCTCGACCAATTAATTCGCATTGCCAGCAAGCGCATTGATCGAGGAGATGCACGATGTCCAACACTTGCCCGTGCGCCCTGAACACAACCCCTTAAGATCTCCTCGAACAGCCTAGTCCAGCGTGACGATGGCCGCAACGCTGTTCGCGGGGGCGCTCTTCGGATTGGCACTCGCAGCCCCGCCCGGGCCGATGAACGCGATCATCGCCGAGGAGAGCGCGTTACTGGGCTGGTATGCCGGGTTCAAAGCGGGATTGGGGGCGATGACCGCAGATGCCACGTTCTTCGTGCTCGCGCTGATCGGCGCCGTCTCGTTCGTCGACCGATTCCCGACCATCCGAAACGTCATGGTCGCGTTCGGCGGCCTGCTGATGCTTTACTTTGCCTTCGAGGCGCTCGATAGCGCCCGATCGACGTTCCGCCCCGACGAGCGGATCGCGGAGGACGCGCGGGGATTCCGGAAGGCGCTGGTGCTCGCGCTGACGAATCCGTATCAAATCCTCTTCTGGCTCATCATTGGGGTCGGTCTCCTCGAGCCTGGGCATCTCGATGTGCTCTCGTATCTGCCCCCGGCTCTTCACCGATTCGTCGATCTTTCCGACATTCTCGTCGTCCAAACGGGTAGCCCGGCGCTGGTGCTTGCTTTCTTCGGGGGTATCGTCGTATGGATTGTCGGGTTTCCCGCGGCCATCGTCGGGGCTGGTCGACGGATCGACGCGTTGGCGCCGGTGATCGCCGTGTTGAGCGCGATCGTGCTCGCCGGGTTCGGGATTGTCTTCCTCGCGGATGCGATCGAAATTCTCCTCTGAGATCACGCTCGCCGAATTTCTACAAGTGCCGTACGTTGAAGGAAACCACGGAAAGGCCGTCTTATGACTTCTTTTCAAAGGCCTTCTCCGCCGCGAGCCGCGCATGTTCCGTCGCGGCCGCGGCATGTTCGGAAGCGGTCGCGGGATCCTCGCCGGGGTGGGCCTCCGCCTTGCGTGTGGATCGACGTCGTCGCCAGCGCCTGAGGGTCAGAATCCCCACGGCGATCGCGATCGCGACGCCAAGTCCTCGTCGCATGGATGCCATGGTGTCCTGGATCGGGTTGGGGAGAGCATGTAACTATGCAGAGAGTAAACTGCAAATCTCGCCCCCGAGTTGACCGGTTCCTCGATGAATGGTTTCACCGGACGATCAGTACGTCATATCCTCGTACCACTCAAGCTCGATCGCGTATTCCTCGACGAGCGCCTCCCATTCGTCGGGCAGGTCGATCTCCTTCGTAATGGGACCCGCGGCCGACGTACCGATGATCGCACTCCAGCGTCCCGGGCCCCCGACGGTCACGAGCTTGACAGCCTCGGCGGCCTGGTACTGGGGCACCTGCCGCGGTGGCACCTTCTGGCCCTCCTCGTCGTACATGCCGACACCGAACTGGTCGTTCGAATACGAGTTTTCCACGAGGTACTCCTTGATCTCGGCTTTCGAGAAATCCGCCTTCTCCAGTTCTTCGGCGTTATACGGGTTGAGCGCGTGAATGATCGTCCCGTTCCAGTCCGGGCCGACGAACGCCCGCATCGAGGAGGGTGTATTTCGAATCATCCCGTTGAGGACGCCTTCGGCGGTATTTTCGCGCGGAATCCAGTTGAGAAACCCGTTCGGTCCGAAGAGCGTGATCGTACTGGCATCCGCGTCGAAGCCGTGGGTCACGTGGTAGGGCTCCCACGGACTCTGCTCTTCGTTCTCGCCGCCCAGGAAGCTGAACTTGGCGGGATTGCCCACCACGCCCATATCCTTCTCGCCCGGGAACAGTTTGGCGGTGTTCTTGTAGGCAAGCCCCAGCGCGCGCGCGATCGTGCGGTTCGCCCGGAAATACGGCCCGAAGGCGTTGGTGGAACTCTGGATCTCGATGGCGTCACGGATCGGGCCGTTCACGATCCAGGAATAGGCCCACGAGCCGGTGGAAACCGACGACTGGATCGTATTCGAGTCGGGATCGGCCATCGCTTCGGCCCCCGCGACGAGGACCGGCATGTAGATGGGCAGACAGCCGGCCATCACGCCGTTCGACGCGAGCGCTCTGACCGTCAGGGGGTTCTCGTTGTTTCCGAGCTCGCCGATCACGTGATCGGCCGGGAGGTCAGTTCCGCGGAGCATTTCCTCGACGCGCTCCTCCGTCGGTGGATAGATCGGCAGCCCGTCGGTCATTCCCTGGGCGTACAGGGAGTCGTTGACCTCTTCGAGTTCGTTCTCGTCCGTCATCGCCCGGCCCCTCCGAGAATCCGGCCGGCAGCAAGATGTTCGCCGAGACAGCGTTCGGAAACCATGCCAGGAAGGGACACGGTGACCGGTAAATTCGTTCCGGTAGGACCCGCCTCATATGGTAGCGACGATCTTCATTACCACCGCCACGGACGTCCTCGGGTTCTTCGTCTTCCTTGGGTTGGCCCAGACGATCCTGCTCTAACCACGGGTGGGGATCCGGGATGTTCATCAGGGCCTGGCTCCATCCACCGGGCAATGCACCGAGATCGTCGGTCCAAGCTCGTGGTGTTCGTCGGCGTCCTCGCGGCCGTCGTCGGGGCGATCGGGTACACGATGTTCGGATGGCGATTCGGCGGCGAGGGGCCCGCGATCGCGACCTGGATCGGCGTTGCCGTCGCGATCTTCGCCGTCGTGGTGACGATCTACCGCCGTTGGGCATAGCACCCCAGGAGGGCACAATCAAAAGAGATAGGGCTCGCCGAGAACCCGAGATAGGTAACGAATGATCTCTCGTATCCCCATCGAAGGGGCCTCTTTTGCGGGAAGCGCGACGAATGCGTACGTCGTCGGCGAACGCGATGCCCTCGTGCTCGACCCGGCCGGTCGGTCCGTAGCACTGGACGAGGCCGTGGCGGATCGGGTCGGACACCTCGCGTTGACCCATCACCATCCCGATCACATCCGGGGGGTCGAACATTACGCCGCGGAGCACGATCTGACCGTCTGGGCACTGCGTGGACGCGAGGAAGGATTCGCGGAGGAGACCGGGGTGACGCCGGACCGGACGTTCCGCTACGGCGAAGTGCTGTCCTTCGCCGACGGGTTGGAGGTCCTCGACACACCCGGGCATGCCCCCGAGCACGTCGCCTTCGTCCACGGGGACTGGATGATCAGCGGCGACCTCGCGCTGGCCGAGGGATCGGTGGCCATCCGGCCCCATGACGGTGACGTCAGGGCCTACATGGCCTCGCTACGCCGCGTCATGGCGCGAAAGCCCGACAAACTGTATCCGGGCCACGGCCCCGTCATCGAGGATCCCCGGTCGGTCTGTCTGCGCCTCTTGAGCCACCGGAAGTACCGCGAGCAACGTGTACTCGAGGTGATCGAGGCGGGCCACCGGCGGCCGGACGACATCGTCGAGGCGGCCTACGAAAAGGACGTTTCGGACGTGTACTTCCTCGCCAAGGCGACGGTGCTCGCGCACATCGAGAAGCTGGCGTGGCAGGGCCTCGTCGAATACGATGGGGAGCTGGCGCGACCGACCCAAGCGGCGGCGGTCCAATAAGGGGAACTTCGCACTTTCTCCGGATTCATCCCGGTACGGTGGCGCGCATGACGTAGTACTGGTGGCGGGGCTCCTCACCACGCAAGACCGGACCCATGAGGGGTTCGTGCACGATACCTTCGAATCCAGCGCTGGCGAGTACATCGGCGAGGGCGGCCGGCGGGCGGCCGTCGTACAGCGGGAGGTCCTCGTGGATCGCTTCGTACTCGTCCCACGGCTCGTCGTGATCCCAGTAGCCCTCGAGGAGGAGCACGTGGTCGTCGGGCCGAACGACCCGTCGCCACTCCGCCAGGGCATGACGTGGATTCGGGAGCGTCCAGACGAGGTGGCGCGCCGTGACGAGATCGACCGTATCTGTTTGGACCGGAAGCGTCTCCGCATCCCCCCGCACGAAGTCGATCTCGTGATCGCTACGGGCGGTTTTCGACCGCGCACGGGCGAGCATCCTCGGGGCGAAATCCACGCCAGTGACATCGTGTTCGAGCGCGGCCAGTAACAGGGAGAGGACCCCCGTGCCACATCCAACGTCCAGGACGCGCCGGGGACCGGCCCCCGTCCACTCGCGGAGGACCGAGAGCCAGGCTTCGCGCTGCGCCTCGGAGTGAATCCCGTGTTCCGGTGCTTCGTCGAACGTCTCCGCGCGACCGTCCCAGTGCTGATGGACGAGCCCCTTGACGGTATCGTCGTCTCGCTCTGTCCTCACGCAAACGCCCTCGGCGACCCGGGACATAATCCCTCGGTTCAATTGTCGTGGGCGAAGTCCATGCCACTCGCTGCGTTTATGGCCACCAGCCCGATGAGGAACAACGCGAATGCCCGATCGGGCATCGTGGTCGGCAACCCCCACCGGTCAATCGCGGACCCCGAGATCGGACCAGCCGGACTCGCAATTGTCGGTCCCGCGGATGATCACGCGTCGTGATAGGAAACGGCGGCCACGCGACCGTCCCCATAGAGCACCAGTATTTCGTCGCGACCATCGCCGTCCAGATCCGCCAACACGGGTTGGACCGCCGTGGTCCCGTCCAGTCGACGACGCGCGAGGATGGAGCCGTCCGAAGGGTCGAGAACGGCGATCGTACCGTCGTAGGCGGTAGCGACCACGTCTCGCCCACCCGCATTGGAGACGTTCCCGACCGCGGGTGCGGTCATGCGCAGATTTTCCTCAACGATTTGGGCGCGCCAACGATCGCGTCCATCCGCCAGATCGAGCCCGAGAACCGCCCCACCCTGGACCGTCGCATACACGCGTTCGTCGGCGGTATCCCCGGCGGAGACACGTGCTTCGAGGGTGGTCGACCAGATCCCATCACCTGTGCGCCCGTCGAGGAGCTCGACGGTCTCCCCACTCGTCGTGATCAGCCCCATGTGGCTTCCGAGGTCGGCCATCGACCAGTACAGGGACGGTCGCTCTTGGGTCGACCGCCACAGGACATCCCCCTCGCCGGCGAAACACACGACCTCGCTGGGGCTTCGACCGTGTTTGACTGCTAGGTTGACCGTCCCATCGCCGGTGAGGTCCGCGACGATCGGGGTGAGATATACTGGTTGGTTTAACTCCTCGCTCCAGATCAGCGATCCATCACGACGAAGCACCGAGAGGTTACCGGCAAAGTCGACGACGATCAGCTCAGATCCGGGTCGTGGTGTCAAGTCCCCGACGACCGGCGCGCTGTAGCCGATCTCCTCGAGGATGTCCGCCTCGAATGTCACCTCACCCGTGACCACATCGTGCGCCAGAACCCCGTCGGGCTCGGTGACGGTCAGGAAATCCGGTCGGTCGTCCCCATCGATATTTCCGACCGCGAGATCCGCAACCGCGTGAGCGTTACAGTTCTCCGGCGGTAGTGGGTCGTTCCATAGCGTGTCGCCATCGGGCCCGACCCCGACGATCCCGCATTCCTCCGTGCCGTCGGCGCCGTTACGGGGGAGCCCGACGACCGGCCCGTCATCGAACTCCGCGACGGCGGTCGCGTGATGATTTTCCGTGTACTGGGTCATCGTATCGCTGTGCCAGTCGATGGCGAGTTCGCCCGGAAAATCGCCGCCGAGGGCATCCAGACATCCCCCAATACCGATCGCGAGAGCGGTCCCAGATGTCGCGAGAAAGGATCGGCGGGAGGCCGTCATGGTGGGACTCGAGGTGAGTGTATTCGCTCTGCTAGCAAATATGGTCCTCGATCGATCGGTCGAACCCAGTGCACCAATTGCGAGAGACGCGAGTATGGGGATCAAGCAATGCGGAGGACGGGTTCGGAAACGGGGAGAACGGGCGACAAACCATGTCCCGAGAGTCGGACGTCTGAACCCGATCCTCCGGTGAGAAGGTGGGCGATCGCTTGACAAAACCCTGGGTTTTGCTGTCAGTATTGACGGGATCTATGACGACTTCCGACGCCATCGAGCTCAGTTCCCGAGATGGTCCTGGAGGTCCTGACCGATGTCCGCGATCGCCTCGCGTGTCCGGTCCCATTCGGGCTCGTCGAGCATCCCGATGAAGCCGTGAATCATATCCTCGAAGTAGTGGGTTTCCACGGGGACGTCGGCATCGGCAAGAGCGTCGGCGTACGCCTGTCCCTCGTCGCGAAGGGGATCGTAGCCGACCGTGAGGACGGTCGCCGGCGGCAATCCCGAGAAGTCCGAGGCCTCAAGCGGGTAGGCAAACCGGTTGTACCCGTGCAACGGATCCGAGAGATAGCACTCGTCGAACCAGTCCATTGCATCTGTCCCGAGGAACGAATCCGCGAAGATCTCGTAGCTCTCCGGGATTTGTGAGTAGTTGACGGCCGGGTAGACGAGCAACTGATAGTCGATTTTGGGACCATCGCGTTCACGTGCCAGTAACGTCGTAGAAGCCGCCAACGTCCCGCCAGCCGAATCACCGCCGACCGCGAGCCGATCCGGATCGCCCCCGAATTCGTGGATCTGCTCGCTCGCCCACACCGTCGCGTCGTAGACGTCACGCTGGGGTGCCGGGAACGGGTGTTCCGGCGTGAGCCGATAGCCGACGGACGCCACCACGCATTCGCCCGCGTTCGTGAGTGCCCGCGCGGTCGCATCCGCGGTATCGAGGTCTCCGATGACGAATCCGCCACCGTGGGCCCACACAAGCGTGGGGAACGGGGGGTCACCGTCGGGGACGTACACCCGGACCGGGATCTCGTGGCCCTGTCCCCGGACGACGACGTTGCGGATGTCGCCGACGGGTTCGGGCTCCCCGGAGGTGATCGACATCTGGCGGGAGAATTCCCGTGCCTCCTCCGGCGAGAGTGTGTGAAGATCGGGCGCCTCCGCGGACTGTTCGAGATATGCCTGGGCATCCGGATGGAGTTCGGACTGGTCCATGGGTTGCCGGACTCTGCCAATGGTATAAACGCTAGTGGCCACGACATATTCGGGTCGAAGCCTATGAGTACCCGATCCCCGTCAGGGCCGCTATGCAGGCACTCGTAAAGGAGGAACCGGCGCCAGGGATGACGCTCCAGGACGTCCCGAAGCCGGAACCCAGGCCCGAGGAAGCGCGCATCCGTGTCGAATCGGTCGGCATCGATGGCGGCGCCGAGGCACTGATCTACCAGTGGGACCACGGAACGGAACGGTGGCGCGACCAGTTGCCCCACATTTTCGGCCACGAGTGTGCTGGCACGGTCGAATCCGTCGGGGATGAGGTCACGCGTGTCGGCGTCGGTGATCGCGTGGCCGTCGAACCGGGGCTGAACTGCGGGGCGTGTCGCATCTGCCGACAAGGCCGGCCGGATATCTGTCCGAACCGGGCGACATTCGGCCTCCACACGCATCCGGGAGCGCTCGCCGATTACGCCGTCCTGCCCGCCAAGAACCTCTACGCGATCGGAGAGTCGATCTCCTTCGACGAGGCCGTGTTTTTGGAGCTCGTCGCCCTGGCCTACAACGGCCTCAACCAGTCCCAGTTCGCGCCGGGCGACGATGTGCTGATCACCGGCCCGGGATCGGTCGGTCTCGGCGTGCTCGTGGCGTGCCGGGTCAGCGGGGCCAACCGAGTGACGATGATCGGGGCCCCGGAGGATCGCGGGACGCGGTTGCCCATCGCCGCCGAGATGGGGGCCGACGACATTTACAGCATCGAGGACGACTTCGACGTCGGCCCGGTCGACATCGCGTTCGAGGCCGCCGGACACCGCTCCGCGCTGGATGCGCTTATCGAGAATACGCGCAACGGGGGCGAGATCGTGCAGATCGGACTCTTTCATGGGGACGACCGGATCGAGTTCCCCGCGAACGCGTTGACCGAAGGTGGGATCGGCTATCGGCCCATCCGTTCGCGGCAGTACGACAACTGGCGGCAGGCGATCTCCGCCGCCCACCAGGTCGATCTCGGCCCGGCGATCGGACCGGCCTATCCGATGGAAGCATTCGAGGAAGCCTTCGCCGCGTTCGAACGACGCGAAGGGGTGAAGGTCTTCATTCACCCGTAGGCGGATGTCCATTGGAGGAGGCCAGCCTGTTCGAGACCCGGGATCAACGATTCCGGCTGACCGGGAATGCCACCCGATCTGGCGACTCGTTCATCCGTGAGAGGATGCGGTCGTACAGCTCGTTTCGGACGATCTGGCCGCGGCGAGGATGGACCAAATATCGGAGTCGAAATTCGACCCACGACTCCTGCTGGATGACGTTGACGGTCGGTATCGCGAATCTCGAGTCCCACTGGCGTTTCGGCGAGTTCCTCGCGGTAGCGCTCGATGGCCCGACGCATATCGTCGCCGAGATACGCGGGGGCCTCCTCGACCATCAGCTCCCGGGCGTATGCCAGATCGGTTTCGTAGGCGACCTGCACGGACAGTTCGTTCCCCACGTGGGAGATCCCGGTAGGTGTAATTCGAAACGTGCGCCGAGAGCACGACGGAGTTCGGTATCGCGACGACCCGCCCCGCCCCCAGGGCTGATGGCTCGAGGCGAGTTCTCCGTTGATCTCCCACAGCGTAGTCACGAAGAATTCGATGTCGACCACGTCGCCCTTGGTCCCCTCGATCGCGACGCGGTCGCCGACGCCGTACGGCCGTTTGAGGATCATGTATACCCAGCCGATCAGCGAAAAGAGCGGCTGCTGGAGGGCAAACGTAAGCGCGACGCCGACCACACGAAGAGACACCAGAAGGCCGCGCCACTGGCCGGTCGATACCGCACCGCGCCGAGCCCCCTCAATACATCACGAGGCCGCCGGCGACGTTCAGATCCTCGCCGGTGATCCGGGTCGCATCGCTCGAGCACAGGAACGCGACACTCTCGGCGACGTCCTCGGGTTGGATTAGCTCGTTGCGGGGAATCTCGGCCTCGAACTCCTCGCGGACCTCGGCGGAGGCCACATCCCGGGCTTCGGCCTGAGCCTCGAAGACGCGTCGAATCCGCGGGCCTTCGACCGGTCCGGGACAGATTGCGTTCGCATTGATATCGTGTTCGGCTACCTCCGCCGCCAGCGTCCGGGTGAACCCGATCACGCCCATCTTGGAGGCCGCATACGGCGTCCGCTGGTAGAGCGGACGTTTCCCGGTGATCGAGGCGATGTTGACGATGCGTCCGTACCCGGTCTGCTTCATCGCGGGCAAGAGTTCCCGGGTCATCAGGAACATCCCGCGCAGGTTGACGTCCATCGTGCGATCCCATTGTTCGATCGTCACGTCTTCGCATGGGGCCGTCGGGCCGGCGATCCCGGCATTGTTCACGAGGATCTCGATCGAATCGAAGTGATCGAGGGCGGTGTCGGCCGCCTGGATCACCGCATCCTCCTCTCGAAGATCCAGCGGGACCTCGAGACCCGCTCGGCCGACCTCCTCGACGAGCGATTTCGTTTCGGCGATGTCTGCCTCCGGGAGATCGGCGATCGCCACGTCCGCGCCGTGGCGCGCAAGGCGTTCGCAGATTACCTGCCCGATCCCTTGTCCGCCGCCGGTCACTAGCGCCGTCTGGTCGTGGAGATCCTCGGTCATGATTCGTGCCCCGGGGAGTAGTGTTGCGGTGGCGGTTCCTCGACCGTCGTCTCGAAGAGTGCGCGCATCTCCAGTAACGCCTCGTCTCGTTCCGCCGATACGTCCTCGGGGGATCGCCCGGTCCAGTCGTAAATGCCGCGACCCGTTTCGAGACCGTCGTCACCAGCCGCGACGAGTCCGGACAACACCACACTGGGTTCGGTCCCGCGATCGAGGTCCTCCATCAGCGACGCCTCGACGGCGTGGTGGATCTCGATGCCGGACTGGTCGATCTTCTCGAAGATGCCCATCATCGGTAGCCGGAACCCGAACCCCGCCTTGACCGCTTTGTCGATATCCGCGGCGCTCGCGACGCCCCGTTGCAGGAGTGAGAGCGCTTCGTACGCCATCGCCATCTGGATCCGGTTGCCGATGAACCCCGGGATGTCCTCCTCGAGGACCACCGGCGTTTGGCCGACCTCCTCCAAGAGGTCATAGACCTCCTCGATGACCGCCGCGTCGGTGTCATCGCCGTGGACGATCTCGACGAGCGGAACGATATACGGCGGGTTGAACCAATGCGTGCCCAGAACCCGGCGTCGGTCATCGACCGGCGCCGTGATCCGGTCGATCGACAGGCCGGAGGTATTCGTCGCCAGCACAGCGTCCGGCGGTGCGGCTGCGTCGAGTTGCCCGAACACCCCCCGTTTGACCCCGATGTCCTCCGCGACCGCCTCGGTGACGAAGTCCGCATCTTGCACCGCTTCCGGGAGGGACGGATGGCGGGACATCCGTCCGAGCGTCGGCTCGATCTCGTCGGTGGGCATGAGTCCATGTTCCGCGATCGTTTCCAGGGACACACGGATACGGGGGACGCTCGAGGCCAACACATCCGGATCCGCGTCGTGGAGGGCGACCGCGTAGCCATGGCGTGCGTAGGTGAGGGCGATCCCGTGGCCCATCCGACCCGCCCCGATCACGGCGATCCGGTCGATCTCAGCGGTCATCGTCACCCGAAGGCGGTCTCGCCCTGACCCTTCAGCCCGAGGAAGGTCCGGGTCTCGTCGGGTGTCGCCGGGCGGCGGCCCGCAAGCTCGTGGGTCAGATCGACCATCTTCTCGACGAGATCGGCGTTGGACTCGGCCAGCGTCCCCGGACCCAGGTACAAGTTGTCCTCCAAACCGACGCGGACGTTGCCCCCCATGGAGACGCCCTGGGCGCCGAGCGGGAATTCCCTCCGGCCGGCGCCGATCACCGAGTACGAGTAATCGTCGCCGAACAGTTCCTCGGCGACCTGGATCATGTGATCGAGGTTCGCGGCGGTTGCCCCGATCCCGCCGTGGATGCCCAGCACGAACTGGACGTGCAGCGGGGGTTCGAGGAGCTCCTGATCGACGAGATGTTTCGCGTTATACAGATGGCCGACGTCATAGCATTCGAGTTCGGGCATCGTTCCGTGTTCGGCAAAGACGGGCAGAATCGTCTCGAGATCCGCGAAGGTGTTCTGGAAGATCAGGTCGCGGGTCCCTCGGAGGTACTCCGGTTCCCAGTCGTACTCGAAGTCATCGTACCTTTCCAAGAGTGGATAGAGCCCGAAGTTGATCGAACCCATGTTACACGAGGCCATCTCGGGCTCGAGTTCCGGAACGACCCGGATGCGCTCTTCGGGCGCCATCGTCGGGGCGCCACCGGTGGTCGGCTGGACGATCACGTCCGTCCGCGCGGCGATACGCTCGGCGACGTCGTAGAACAGGTCCAGGTCGGTGACCGGTTCGCCGGTCGCCGGATCGCGGACGTGGATGTGTACGATGCTGGCGCCGGCGTCGGCGGCCGCCACCGCCTCCTCGACGATCTCGTCGGGCGTGATGGGGAGGTGCGGCGACATCGTCGGCGTGTGAATGGCCCCCGTAACCGCACAGGAGATGACCACAGGATCGAGGTCGCGCATGGCCCACGGTCCCACGTCCGGCTGATAAACATACCGCGTAATCCTCCCTATCCCAGCTCGCTGCGGGTAAACTGCCAGTACCCGAGCACGAGGGGGACGATCCCCCAGGCGAGCAGGACGACGACGCCGAACCAATCCTGGAGGTAGAAGGGTACCTCGCCGGCGACCCGATCGGCCATCGCGAGCCGAGCGGGCGAGACGCCCTGGGGCAGGTCCTCCAGGGGGAGATACGGGACCGCCTGGACCGGCTCGTCGAGCACGGCACCGGTGACGGTGCGGTAGGCGGCCAGGGGATTGAGTTGTCCGAGCAGCAGGTACCACCGCTCGGCCTCGATCCCCGGCAGCGTGCGATAGGCCGTGTAGTAGAGCCCGACGACCACCGGCTTCCAGAAGAACACCATCGCGACGAAGGGACCGACGGTGAGGCTCATCGCCCGCCCACGGGTTCGCGCGATCGCCGACCCGCCGACCGCGAGGGCGGTAAACACCGCACCCAGCAACACGCCCGTCCCGACGAACCCGAGGAACGTCATGACCGGCGGGACGCCGTACTGCCAGACCGCCACAGCCGTCGCCACGACGAACCCGACGAGCAGCGCCGAGAGGGTCACGACCGTCCGGCCGACGAGCTTGCCCACCAGCACGTCCCGCTTCGAGAACGGGTAGCTCAACAACACCCGGAGGCTCCCGGTCCGCCGTTCGCCCGTGATGGCCAGGTAGCCGGCCACCACCGCAACGCCGGGGATGAACAGCTGGGCGAGCGTCGCGACACCGGCCAGAGCGAGTTCGATCGAGACCGTCTCGACGCCCTCGACGAGTTCCTCGGCCGACAGCATCGTCATGACCAGGAAGGCGACGAAGATCCCGATCAGCCCCCAGAGTACTCGCGATCGCGTCGCGTCCTCGACGTCCTTGCGCGCGATGTCCGTCCACGTCGCGCTCATATGGCCGTCACCTCCGCTCGCGGTGCGCGGTGTCCATCCGTCCGGGGATCGGACTCCTCGGTGGTGTAGGCGGTAAAGACGTCCTCCAGGGACGCCTCCGAGGAGTCGATATCCAGGATCTCGACGCCCGCGTCGTGCAGTCGGGCTACCACGCGCGCCTTCGCCCTGGGATCTTCGGTCTGGACCGAGATGATGCCATCTCTGCGTTCGACCTCGCGCACACCGCCGATATCGCCGAGCGCGATGCCCGGATCGTCGGCCACGCGGACGCGCAACTCGGTTCCGCTGCCCACGGTCTTGCGCAATCCTTCCACGGTATCGACCGCGACGAGGTCGCCCTGATAGAGGATCCCGACGCGATCGCACACGGCCTCGACCTGACCGAGGATGTGACTCGAGAAGAAGACCGTCGCACCCCGATCGCGCTCCGCCCGGACGATTTCACGCAACCGTCGGATGCCGTGGGGATCCAACCCCGACGAGGGTTCGTCCAGGATAAGGAGGTCGGGGCTTCCGACGAGCGCCATTGCCAGGGCCAGCCGTTGCTCCATGCCCTTCGAGTATTCCCCGACCGGCCGCGCCGCCTCCTCGGCGGACAAGCCGACCCGCTCGAGCAGGGCCCCGGGCTGATCGTCGGCGTCCTTCCACCGAATGGCGAATTCCAGGTGGCGGCGACCCGAAAGCCGTTCGTACAGGCCGAGCCCCTCGGGAAGCGTCCCGATCCGACGGCGGAACGATTCCGGAGCAGTCCCGGGATCGACGCCGAGCACCGAGACCTGTCCGGCCGTCGGCTCTGTAAACCCGAGCAGGAGATCGATCGTCGTGGATTTCCCCGCACCGTTCGGCCCGAGGAACCCGAATATCTCGCCGGGCTCGACGGCCACGTCCAGTCCGTCGATCGCGACGACACGATCGTCGCCGCCCCCAAACTCCTTGGTTAACCCCTTCGCTCGTATTGCCGATTCTACGTGATCGACCGGAACCTCTACCATCGTAATTGCCTCCAAATATAGCGACGGGCCCCACCGGCCTCCGCGTTATCCCCAACTCGTTGGTACCATTTATGGCGGGACGTGCGACGTGTCTGGAGGTCCCACCCGGCGTGTTCCGTCAGGGACACCTAACTATCGCCGTCTTCACGGGGGAGGTAACGAATGGCGTCTCTACTGCCAGACGGGCTCACCGAATGGAATCGAACGTGGTCGCTGGCCGTGGTGTTTGGCCTGGCATCGATCCCGTGGACGTACGGGTTCGTCGCCGGCTTGGAGATCCCGCTCTGGCCGGCGTTTATCGCGTCGGGGACCTTCTATGCGGTCGGCGAGGGCCTCGGCGGTCTAGTTCGAGGATACGCGAGCAACCTCGTCGGGATCATCTATGCGGGGCTCACGCTGGCGATCGTCGATGCCTGGCTCGGCGGAGGCGTCGTCGCGCTGAGTCTCGTGGTTGGGGCGTTCATGTTTCTCGCCTCGCTGCATGCCTTTGTTCCACTACTCTCCTTCACGCCGGGGGCCTTTTTCGGCTATGCAACGTTATTCAGCGTCAACGCGGCCGACGCGACCGCCTTCGGCGTGAGCGGTCTCCCCGGGCACACGGTGGCCGCGATCGTATCGATGTTGATCGGGGCGGCGATCGGACTGGCAACGTCGGAACTCAGCTTCGCGCTGGATGCGTAGGTGCAACACCGTTCGGTCGGCCGCGACGCTCCACCGGGGGGTTCACGCGGACCGGCCCCGCCGACGGAGCGGCCAGTCAATCCATGACCCATGAAGCGATCCCCGCCAGCCCCCCGATCAGGAAGCCCACCCCGACCGTCGTGTCCGTAGCGAGCTCGAGGAGATGGACGTACTCCAGCGCCAGGATCAGGATGGCGCCGATGCCGAATCCTGATACCCTGTCGATCGCGGCCCGCTGGATGGCGGAAACGGCCTCGTACCTCGCGATGACCAACGCGAGCACTGCGATTCCGGCCAGGAGACCGACGGGAAGTCCGGGGATACCGGAGAACTCGAAATCGAGTAACTCGATGACGATGACGGCGACGACGAGAAACGTGGTGATCCCTGCCCCGAGTCCTGCGATGGCTGCACGCGGCTGCATAGCGGCGCCGTCTCCCGCCGCTGTAGTAGACCGCCAGCCAATATGCATCATGCCCACCGGCGAGTTTAAACGAGGGCCACTGCTGACCGTCTTGTATGCAAGCAGCCCGGTTCTATGGTCCAGAAGATGTTCGGGTGGAGGACGTGGAGGCGCGATCGCCCGGGGTCAACGAAGTTCGCATCGACGTGGCGGGGTGTGGGATCTGTGGCTCCGACCTGCATATGTACACCGATGGGGCGGACGACATCGCCGATGAGCCGCACCCAATCACCGGCGAAACAACGCCGATCACGATCGGCCACGAACTCGGCGGGACGGTGGTCGAGGTCGGCGAAATCGTCGAGGGGATCACCGAGGGCATGCAGGTCGCCGTCAACCCGATCCTGTGGTGTGGCGACTGCCGATACTGTCATGCCGGCGAGTACAACCGGTGCGAGAACGGCGGTTTCGTCGGGATCTCGGGCGGTGGTGGAGGGTTCGCCGAGGAGCTCGTGGTATCCGCCGAGAAGGCCATCCCCGTGCCCGATTCCGTCCCGGTCGAGCTCGCCGCCTTGGCGGAACCGTTCACGGTCGGTCTCCACGCGGTAAACCGTTCGGCGTTTTCATCCGGGGATAGCGTGGCGGTGTTCGGCGCGGGACCGATCGGCCTTACCACCATCCAGCAACTGCGCGCCGCCGGGGCCGGGGAGCTGTACGTCTCCGAGCCGCGGGACGCCCGGCGACAACGGGCTGGCGAGAGTGGGGCGGACGTCCTCATCGATCCGCGCGAGGAGGATCCGGTCGAGCGGATCCTCGAGGAGACCGGCGGGGTGGATGCCGCCTTCGAGGTGGCGGGTATCGGCCAGACCGTCGAGCAGGCGACCGATGCGACGAAAGCCGGCGGGGACGTGACGATTATCAGCCTGTTCGAGGAGGAGATCTCCGTCTTCCCGACCCCGATCGTCACTCGCGAACGAACGCTGACCGGGACCGCGGCGTTTCACGGCGGGCCCCGGGCCGCCGAGGAATTCAGCGTCACCATCCGCCGCTTTGCCACCGATGCGTTGGATCCCGAACTGCTCGTCACCTCGCGGATCGAGCTCGATGAGATCGATGACGGGTTCCGGTCGTTGCTGGACGAGCAAAGCGACGAGGTCAAGATCCTCGTCAGGCCTTAACCGGCTCAGTTCTCCTGGCGATCGAGGACCTCGAAGAGGACGCCGTTGAGGGCATCCCTCGTGTCGAGATACCAGAACGTGCTCCCTTCGAATACGCCGCTCTGGATCACGGGAATCCCCGCGTCCCGAAACCGCTCCACCGCTCCCTGGGGGTCCTCGAGTGTATAGCAGGCGAGGTGATGGAGCCCTTCGCCGTGTTCCTCGAGGTGATCGGTGTAGACGTTCTCTCCCGAGAGCGGTTCGATCAGCTCGAGATCGATGTCGCCGACTTCGGCCAGTGCGAGGCGGAAGGTGAACTCGGCGGGCTCGCCCCGATAGGTCGCCTCGGTCAGGGCCGGCGGTTCGAAGCGCAGTTCGGCCCATTCGTCGACGCCCAGGATGGCCTCGAAACGCTCCATGCCATCGTCGAGATCTTCGACCACCATGCCGACTTGACTCACTTCGGGAATGTCGATATCCACTCGATCGGGATCGAACGCCATGTGCCGTGACCCGACTCGGGGCATAAATAGGAATCGCGGGTCCAACCATCCATGGCCCCACCGAATCTTTGTAGCCCGATCCGTCACTCAGGGCACGGATGAAGTATACGACACTCGGTTCTACTGGCCTCTCGGTCAGCCGGATCGCGCTGGGAACGATGAACTTCGGCTGGGAGGGCGAAGGATGGCGGCTGGGCGAGGACGAAAGCCGGGCGATTCTCGAACGGGCGCTGGAGCTCGGCGTGACATTCATCGATACGGCCAACGTCTATCGGGACGGACAGAGCGAGGAGCTTATCGGGTCGGTCATCGACGAGTACGACCGGGACGAACTCGTCCTCGCGACGAAGGTCCGGGGACCGATGGACGAGGACAACCCCAACGCCGAGGGGCTATCCCGCAAGGCCATCGAACAGGAGTTGGCCGCCTCGCTCGAGCGACTCAACGTCGATACGATCGATCTCTACCAGATCCATCGCTGGGATTACGACACGCCGATCGAGGAAACGCTACGGACACTCGACGATGCCGTCCGGCGGAATCAGGTTCGCTACCTGGGAGCCTCCTCGATGTGGGCCTACCAGCTCGCCGAAGCGTTGCACACGAGCGATCGCCACGGGCTCGAGCGGTTCGTCTCGATGCAGAACCACTACAACCCGGTCTACCGGGAGGAGGAACGCGAGATGGTACCTCTTTGCGAGCGTGAAGGGCTCGGGGTAATTCCCTGGAGTCCGCTGGCTCGCGGGTACCTGACCCGGCCGCACGAGGCCTTCGACGAAACGCCACGAGGGGAGCGGGAGGCCGCCGAGCGCGAGGATCGCCACGACGCCTATCGGTCGGGAGGCGGCGAGGCCATCAACCGCCGCGTCCAGGAATTAGCCGACGAGCGGGATGTCACGATGGCCCAGCTCACCGTCGCGTGGCACCTGCACACCGACCCCGTCACGGCTCCCATCGTCGGCGTCTCGAGCATCGAGCACCTCGAAGAAGCCGTCGAGGCCGTCGAGATCTCGTTGAGCGACAGCGATCTGGAATACCTTCGAGAACCGTACGAACCCGTGGGGATCACGGGGCATCGATAACCTCCCTCAAAACGGAAGGGCCGAGCGCACCCGCGCGATGAGACCCGAATCGGATCGTTCCTCCCGGAGGGTCCACCCGGCTTTGGCGGCGGCATCGGTGACGTGGATAAACTCCCACCCCAGGCTGGTCGCGACCCGTCGGTCCTCTTCGTTGACGCCGAGGTAAACGTGTCGCGGCGTCATGGTGGTCTCGCGGATGCGCTCGAGGGCCAGCCACTTGTCCTCGTCCTCCTGGTCGAAGTCCTGATCGAGATCGTAGCGCTCCAGGGTCTCCTCGATGGGCTCGCGTTCATTGTCGATGACGCCGACGTGGCGGCTCCACCCCCTGGCGTCCTCGAAGGCGGCCGCTGGTTCCGCGAGGCGCTCGATTGCCCCGACGGAAAAGGCCAGGGTCACCTCCCCGCCCTGGTCGGCATCCACGGCCATCACCCGTCCTTGAAGCCCCGGTGGCAAAACGGCTCGGGCGATGCATGTCGGAAATAGCCAAATATGTCCCGACCGTTCGATCGGGACGAGTGAGGCGATGAGCCGACGCCCGAAGCCGAGGGCAATAGTCCCCACTCATTTTCTACGCGGCACCTCGCTCATACCCGCGAAGTACCGCGCTCGTGATCCGCGAATTCGAATACGACCATGGTCGCAACGAGCGTCGCGATCAATGCAGCCCCCGCGATCCCGAAGAAGGCCACTTGGACGCCGAAGGCATCGATGATATATCCGAACAGCGGCGGGGCGATCGCGTTGCCGAGCATGATCCCGATGGTGACGATCGCGAAACTCTTCGCGACTGTGCCCTGTCCGGCGAGTCGATCGGTGAGCTCGTCACGGGCCGGGCCGGCGAGACTCCGGACGCCGCCGACCATGAGGAACAGCCCCATTGCGGCGAGGGCGGGGACCACGCCGGAGGCGATCAGGGCCAGCAACGTGGTAAACCCCGCGAAGCTCGCGATCAGGATGCGACCCCCGCCGATCCTGTCGGTCAGATAGCCACCCAGCAAAATCGCCCCGGCACCGACGACGAACAGGCCGGTGAGCGTGAGGTTGGCCAGCGGCAGCGAGATGGGATAGGCCGAGGTCAGAAAGACCACGGCATACGAGGTCATCCCCCAATGGGCAGTCGACGCCGCGAGCGCCAGCACGGCCAGAGCCAGGATCCCGGGGTTGGCGGCGAGCGCGCGGATTTCCGTCCGGACGCGTTCGAGCAGCGGCGCCTGCGAACGCTTGACATCGACGTTCGGACCGGTCACGTCAGCGCCAACCCGCCACGCGATGAGCACCGTCGAGAGGATCGCATACACCAGTCCGACCGCCCCCAGGAAACCGAGGGCATGTCGCCAGGTCATTCCCGGTATGGCGATGATCGCCGATATGACGACTGGCGGGGTTGCGAATCCCAGGCTGCCCCCGAAGTTGTAGATCGCAAACACCCGGCCGCGAGCGCTTTCGGCGGTCGCGTCCGACATCAACGGATAGTGGGCGGGATGGTGGCCGGCGACGCCGACACCGAGAATGACTTGTCCCACCACGAGCGTCCCGATGTCCGGCGCGAGCGCGGTCACGATCGCCCCGACGGCACCCAGCGCCGAGGACAACCCGAGCGCGATGGCGCGGTCGTAGTGATCCGCGAGGTATCCGAACGGGAGTTGAAAGGCGGTATTCACGAACGCCTGGATCCCGAGGACGACGCCTAGAATGCCCAACGAGACGTTAAACTCGCCCGATAGGATCGGGAGGATCGGCGGGAGCAACACCAGAAACGCATGGTTCATGAACTGCGATCCGCTGATCAGCCCGACCACGAGCGCCGACTCACGCGAACGGACTCCAATCAGCTCGCCGACTCCGGCCATCGATCGTGCCGGCAACTCCTCGGGAGATCGGAATAACCCTACCGAAGCGCTCTACGATCATCCATCCCCACGATCCCCGCCGGACTCCGTGACTACTCCTCGGTGATTTCGATCTCCTCGACCGCGTTGTCCGCGACCAGGTTCCAATCGATCGTCACCCCGAGGCCAGGGCCGTCCGGCACCGGGACACAGCCGTCCGCATCGATCGCGGCCAGGGCATCCGAATAACCGTCAACGTATACCGGATTGTCAGTGGGATTGCCCTGCTCCGGATGGACCAGACCCAGCTCGTAGTAGTGGGTGTTTCGCGTGGCGGCCATCAAGTGCCGACGGGCCGGACCGGGCGCGTGAAACTGGACGTCGACGCCTGCGGCCTCTGCCGCGGCCGCTATTTTCCGCGAGCCCGTGATCCCTCCGTGATACTCCGGATCGATGTGGAGGATGTCGATCGCGTCAGCCGCAAGCAAATCTCGTTGGGCCTCGAGACCGAACACGAGCTCGCCGCCGCAGATCAACGTATCGAGGCGTTCGCGTAGTCGGCGATGGGCCTCGTGGGACCGGGCGTCAGCGCACGGATCCTCGTACCAGAGATAGCCCTGTTCGTCACAGGCACGCCCCACCGCGAGGGCATCGGTCCAGGTCTCGTACTCGCCCCACACGTCGTGCATGAGATCCATCTCGTCGCCCACGCGCCCGCCGACGGCCCGGACGATCTCCGCGTCACGCTCGTGGGTGCTCGTCCCGGCCGGGGCGCGGAACCCATGCGACTTGAACCCATGATAGCCCAGCTCGAGGCATCGCTCGGCGAAATCCGCATAGGCCTCCGGTCCGTGTAACCCGCCGTCGGCCCGGCCCCACTGCGTGGAGGCGTACGCCGGTAACTCCCTTCGGAACGTCCCGAGTAACGCGTGCATGGGGACGTCGTGATACTTCCCGGCCCAATCCCAGAGCGCGATGTCCAGTGGGCCGATCCCGAGCCCGTCGTATCGGCGAAGCGTGCTGCGCATCTCGTTCCACAAGCGCTCGCGCTCGAGCGGATTTTCCCCGACGATCGCGCGGGCAGCCATTTCGACCTGGGCCCGCCCCGGCGCCCCGACGAATGAGAAGAACGACCCCGTGGTCCCGTCATCGGCCTTGACGCGAATCGCGAACCGCCGACCGGCGCGATCGGATCCCTCGACGGGGTAGTCGTACTCGGTGAGCGATATCCCGGTGATCCTCGGTGCCATGCCGAGTTGGGGCCGAGAGGCGGTAAAAAAGCATCCCGAACGAATGTCGATTCCGCCCGGCGAGCCGAAATGATCGAGTGATCCCGGCCTGAAGCCGGAACGACGAGGTCCGATGGAACCCATTCGTCAGGACCGATCGGCAAAGTGGTACGTCCTCGCCAGCGTCGCCTTCCTCCTCGTCTGGCAGATCGGTCAGCTCGTGGGGATCGCGCGGCGGGCGGAGGTCGTCCTCGGCCTCTATGGGTTCGTCTTGCACATGATCTTCGGGAAGGGCTACTCGTTGATCCCCTCGTACTTCGACCGCGAGCTCGCGCACTGGCAGGCACCCGTGGCGCAGTTCCCGCTCACCGTGCTCGGCACGGTCGCCTTGGCGCTCGCTACGATCACAAACGTCGATGTCCCGCTCAAGACACTCGGGGCGCTGACGTGGACTGTGGGTGTAGTCGTGTTCGTCGCTGAGATCGCCTGGACGGTGCGGGACAACCTCTCGGGTCGCGACACGGGCACCAGTTCGGCCAACGTCGAGCGAGAAACCGTGGATCGTGTCGCGAACGCCTTCATGCCGATCGCGCTGTTCTATCTCCTGTGGGGCAGTTATGAGACGCTCGCCGTGGCGACCGGGTTACCGAACGCGGTGAGTTATGAACCGGCACGAACGCATGTGCTGGCTGGGGGGACTGGCGCGTTGTTAGTCTTCGCCGTCGGATTCAGACTGCTGCCGCGGTTCATGGTCGCTCACCCGCCATCCATCCTCGCGGGAGTCGTCCTCCCCCTGGGGGCACTCGGACCGTTGGCGCTCGCGTTGACGCTGCCGGGATCCCGGTGGACACCGCTTGCAGCCGGGATGGAGACCCTCGCCATCCTCGGGTTCGCCCTCGCGATCTGGACCCTCTTCCGGCGATCCGACCGGAACCGCGTGGGCCTCTATGGCGTCGTGGTCGCGGCTGGTTTTGGAGTCCTGGCCGCGTTCCTCGGAGTGTGGATGGTTCTCGCAGGACTGGACGCGGCGACCCCGGTCGTCCATCTCCGCGTCAACCTCCTCGGGTTCGTCGGGTTGACGATCATCGGCGTCGCCTACCAGTTCTATCCCCCGTCGATCGGAACCGCGCCGTTCGCTGGCGACCGTGCCGCGATCGCTTCGATCGTCGCGATCGCCCTCGGGCTACTTGCCCAGATCGGCGCGCTTTGGATCGATGCGGTCGCGATCCGGGCGGGCGGGATCGTGCTTACATTGAGCGGCGCCGTCGTGTACGCGTACGTGATCGTCGCGGTCTTTCGCGGTCGCTAGTCCCCGTCCGTCCTCAGGATCTGGGAATTCGTGATGGCGTTAAGCGCGGCGAGCGCCGAATCGGGAATAATGAGTGTCTCCGAACGAACCCCCGAAGCCATCCAAACGACCGTGGCCGTACGGTGTACCGGCCACGTCAGGGATACGGTCGGGAACGGCTCGCTGTCGTACACGTTTCGGGGCCGGACATTGCGCGCATTCCTCGAAGCATTCTTCCAGGAGTATCCGGTCAGGGAAATGATCATCGCGGAGACCGAGGCGGACGCGACGGCCCCAGGATGGGCGCCCAGCGTCGAAGAACTCCCCGGAACCTGGTGGAAAAACCCGGCGGGCGAACAGACGCGCCGCTACGCTCGAGTGGCGGTCAACGGCCAGTTCAACGAACGCTTGGACGGCCTCGATACCCGCCTCGAGGATGGAGATCGCGTGGCGCTGATGTATCCGTTCATGTTCTGCGCGTAGCTATCGTTACACGACGTTCCCGGCGACGCCAATCGTCAGCGTCACCGCGGCTGCGCCGATCCCCAGCAGGAGGTAGTTCGCGATCGGATTGGCCGCGGTGGTGATGTCGTAGCTGTAATGCGTTTCCCGGACCGGCCAGTACGGGCTGACTCCGGCCGGCGTCAACGCGTCAGCGGCGATGTGGGACACAACGGTTCCCGTGCCGATATAGAGCCCGAGGGCGGCCATGCCGATCCCCGCCGTCGCTCCGGTATCCGCCCCTATCGACCAGCCGACGGCCGCCGTGCCAATGCCCACGAGCAAGGCGAACAGGAACGAATGGGTCGGACCGCGGTGTTTGATCAGCGGCAGTTTCATATCGATATCGGGGAGCATCGCGAGCGCGCCAGCCGCCACCGCACCGAACAGCGCGAACTCCGCATCGACGACGAGCATGACCACGAAGCCGACCGGCGCGTAAACGAGAAGCGCCGCCCCGACGTGTCCCTCCTTGTGCATCAGCCGGCCCCTCCCAGCAGGCGCCTAAAACGATATCGGCTCACTTCGCCGCGTGGCCGAACGCTCCGCATGTCAGGCGATCGCATACATTTATGAGCCGGTCGCTCCGCGATTCACACATGCCGCAGGTCAAGTACACCCTCGACGAATCGGAGATCCCGACCCACTGGTATAACGTGCTCGCCGACCTGCCGGGCGACCCCGCGCCGCCGCTGGACCCGGAGACACACGAACCGATGGGTCCGGAGAAGCTCGGTCGGATTTTCCCCCAGGCCCTGATCGAACAGGAGATGAGCCAGGAGCGCTGGATCGAGATCCCCGAACCCGTCCGGCAGATCTACCGGAAATGGCGACCGTCGCCGCTGTATCGCGCCCGGGACCTCGAGGAAGCGCTCGATACCCCGGCCAAGCTATTCTTCAAATACGAGGGGGTCAGCCCCGCCGGGAGCCACAAGCCGAACACGGCCGTCGCGCAGGCTTATTACAACGCCCAGGAGGGGACCGAGCGGCTCACGACCGAGACCGGGGCGGGTCAGTGGGGCAGTGCCCTGGCCTACGGGGCCAACGCGATGGATCTCGACTCGACGGTCTACATGGTGCGGGTGAGCTACGAACAGAAGGCCGACCGGGTCCCGATGATGCAGACCTGGGGGGCCGACGTCCTCCCGAGCCCGAGCGATCAGACGGCGGCCGGACGCGAGATCCTCGACGAGGATCCGGATTCGCCCGGGAGTCTGGGGATCGCCATCGCGGAGGCGATCGAGGATGCAGCGCAGGACCCGAACGCCAAGTACGCCCTCGGTTCAGTCCTCAATCACGTCCTGTTACACCAGACGGTCATCGGCCAGGAGGCCAAGAAACAGTTCGAGCAGGCGGGCGTCGAACCGGACATGCTCATCGGCGTGACCGGGGGCGGATCGAGCTTCGGCGGGTTCTCCCTCCCGTTCGTCAAGGACACCCTCAACGGGGAACGCGATCTCGACTTCTACACCGTCGAACCGACGGCGTGTCCGACGCTGACCAAAGGCGAGTACCGCTATGACTTCGGGGATTCGGCGAAGCAAACGCCGCTCATGAAGATGTACACGCTGGGGCATACGTTCGTTCCGCCTCCGACGCACGCCGGCGGGCTCCGCTATCACGGAATGTCGCCGATCCTCTCGGCCCTGGTCGACGAGGGGCTCATGGAGCCGGTTGC
The DNA here is from genome assembly GCA_964432005.1 of uncultured Halobacteriales archaeon. Taxonomy (GTDB): domain Archaea; phylum Halobacteriota; class Halobacteria; order Halobacteriales; family SKNY01; genus SKNY01. The sequence goes on along the minus strand of CAYSMB010000001.1, from coordinate 129 downwards.
TGTCTCGCAGGTCGAGATGTTCGAGTCCAGCGTGCAATTCGCCGCCGAGGGGGCGTTCATTCCGGGGCCCGAACCGGGTCACGCGATCCACAAGGCGATCGAGGAGGCGATCAAATGTCGTGAGACCGG